>NZ_NSDH01000031.1:0-42035 GCF_002289525.1 Bacillus sp. 7705b
AGCCATCGTGATTCCAACCTTCTCAGACAGTTCCGTTACGCTCATTTTCCTTTTAGCCAGCATCACATCAATATTGATTATAATTGCCATTGTTTTCACCTCAGACTGTTAAATCATTTTCTGATTTTATATCTATAGCTTCTTGCAAAAGCCTTTGGAGAACAGCAGCAAAGACTGCGATAACCATTGAGGCAAAAATAAGGACCAATCCGATTAGTATAATACCTGGAGCGTCGTCCATCTCCGCGATGAGATAGAAGAGTGGCATGCCTGCCACAAGTAAAAAACTGATGGTGATTGCACAGTATTTTATTTTCTTTAAAGCTCTTACTGATAATTTCGAGAAAGCTTTATTCCGGTCAATATAGCTTAAAAGTGTAAAGGCTTGATACAGAGCGAAATAAAAAGGTATCGCCGCTGCATACAAATCGATATAAACAAGATATTTCAGATAAGAAATATCTGGATACAATTCCTCTGCAAAGTTCGCTATCTCCGGCACTAAAAATATGCACAGAGCAAGAACTGGAATTCCAATAAGAATAACAGCTATCTTTAAAAAAAGTGTTGATCCTCGTTTCATAAAAAGCACCTCACCTAATATTGTCGATTTGAATTTAACATATTATTTATCGTTTCACAATAAAAAAGTATTGATATAGATTATTTTCTTGTTGTTTTAAAACTATCCTTTTCACTTTGAACAAGAAAAAAGCACTCCTCATAACAGAGAAACGCTCTATATCTTTAATCGATTCAATTTAAAAATTGGGCAGCCGACTGAATCATTGAGTAACTATGGTTTAAAAATAACGCATGGCACATAAGGGGTTGTTTTTGAATCATGTACACGTTCGTTTATTTTGCTTAGGCGAAGGTGATATATAAAGCAATCTGGCAGGGTACTTAATGGGCTTCAATAAGCTCAGGTGAATTGTTTTTAGGTGAGTTAACTAATGATGAAACCTGGTATGCTTCCATGTCATCAGCATCATATGGCAAAAGCAAGCTTTTGAGAAAATCGGGATCTGTATTTTTAGGGTTCAGCCATTCTTTTTCATGATCGTGACTCAATATAACCGGCATTCGATCATGGATATTTTCCATAAGCGCATTAGGTTTTGTCGTAATGATTGTGCAAGTGTAGAGCGGGTAACCTTCAGGCGTATTCCACTTTTCGTATAAGCCGGCAAAAGCGAACAGATTGGATGATTTCAGCTTGATTCTCATAGGAATCTTAGTTTTTGGATCAAGGCGTTTCCATTCATAAAAACTGTCGGCCGGAATGATGCAGCGTTTGCTGACAAGCGGTTTTCGAAAGCTGGGTTTCTCGGCCAATGTTTCAGCACGAGCATTGATCATTTTATAACCGATCTTTTCATCTTTAGCCCAAGGAGGAATGAGACCCCATCTTAATTTTCCAAGGCGGTTGCTTGATCCATCATTAATAATGGTAAGGATGTTTTGTGATGGCGCGACATTATAGCTGGGGTGATATTCGTCTTCAGGCAGGAAGTGACCTATGTTGAATTGCTCAATGATGTCGTCAAATTCTGAGAATAAAGTGAATCTGCCACACATGTTCATCATCCTTTTGGTTTTTTGAATATTGTACAGGGTTGGTATATGAAAATCAAAAAGGGGAGTATGATGCAGCAAGTGAAGAACGAATTATTTGAATAAAAAACATAGGGGAAATCAAAGATGCGGAAACATTCAACGTTATGCGTAGCAAGAAAGCTTTAAGGCTAAAGATATAAAAGTCGTTCCAAAGATTTAAGAGTTATAAAATGATATGTATAAAAAAGGTGAGTACCTTGTATTGGATAGTATTAGCACCTTAATCGGAATGCACGGAATTTTTAAATACTGATGTAAAAATGCAATGTTGGTTAATGTTAACCTTCCCGGAAATGTGAAGAAGGGAATAGGGATCAAAACAAGGATGTTTATAAAATGATTGTGATTTAGGTTTACGTATTTTTGATTTCTAATGAAGTGGTCATGAAGCCCAAGTTTCAAGAAAATGAGCCTGAATCTTGGGCTATTATAGCTTGAGATATCTTGATATTAAACCAACAGGAAATGAAAAAAACTGATATCATTTAATCTTTCATCAGTATAATGAACTTGTTCCAGACTCTCACTATTTAATGACGGTGAGTGCGATGCCATACCCTCTTTCCGGAGTGTAAATGGTAGTGATTTTCATTACTTTCCAGGTTCCTTCAGATGCTTTTGTTCCTATCCCATTATGCGCAGTAAGATAGTCTCCTTGGCCCACAGTTTCGTCAATACGTACATAATGCTGTCCCGCCAGTCCAACCACATGCCATTCGTCCCTTACAGCCCGTGAATGATAAGCGGTCTCCAGCGCTGCATCATAGTCTGGATTTTGTTTTGGCACACGCATCAATTCACCGGTTTCCTTGTCGATCAGATCCTCATAAATGAATCCGCCAAACTCATTAGTCAAATAGCGGTCCTGCCAGACGAAGCTGGATGCTCCTGAAATGAAAGCTGCTGTTTCCGAAATAACTCCAAGCATATAATCACCCACGTGGGCGGGCGCTATTTTTTCACCTCTTAAAGTTACGATTGTACCTGTCTGGATTAACTGCCCAGTTGAACTCTCAAAATACTCTCCATATCCATTTAAGGAAGAACTGATCGCTCCTGCAAATGTCCCGTTTCCTCCAACTGAGTCAAGAAGCCATTTCATTGATTGATGGCCTCCTGCCACGGTGTATGGTTCTTCCAGTATAATACTTTCAGAAGACAAAATTGTTCTTGAAACATTGTTTCCTTTAATATGGGCATTGTTTGAAGAAGCGATTAATGCCCGGGAGCCTTCTGTGCTAGAGCCTCCTGAAGCGCCGATGACCGCATTTCTTTCTCCCTTCGCCGTAATGTCTCCGGTACCAGCGATAACTGCGCTCGTTTGGTTAAAGGCGAAGCCAGAGGTTGTTGCAAGCTGTGCGCCGCCTTTTAAATTAATGGGTACATGCTGGTATGTTTGACCTTTGATGGTGACCGCCGCACTATAACCTTCTGCCTGTACACCGAGAATGACGGTTTGATTATTAGGCGACTGAATTCCGACCGCTCCATTATCAGCAATCATTGTACCGTTTAGTATATTCACATTATAGAGACCGCCACCGATTGAAATTCCTTTTGGAGCAGATTGATAAATATCAAAGTTTGAAATTTTAATATAATCAGTTTTATTTGACCCGCCTGATAAATGAATATCAACACCGGCTTTTTTAAATCCGCGAATTTTAATACCGTTAAGGGTGATATTCTGACTGCGGTATTGCAAAGCTACGATAGGATTTTCCTTATAGTCATAGTCGGGATCACCAATTGCTGTGAATCCGCTTACATTAACGTTTTTATATGCTGAAACAACTAGCGCTCTTGGCGTGACAGCTTCATAAAGAGAGTTGAAAACCGGTTCAATTGCTGAACAATCAATGAGTGTGACATCATAAGCCGTTGTGCTTTCAGGATCCGTGGCTTGATGATGACCAATATGACGAAGATCAAATGCCCGGACATCACGATAAGAAACATGGCCGATGATATGGACATTTTGAGAGGCTGGCCACATTGCATGCGCTTTAACCTCTACTCCACGAATGTTTCCGCTTGTAAAGTTATTCAAAAGCCACACATGCTTAGACCCATCGTCGATTTCTATTCCGTTGGAGTTGGATACACCCTCTGCAAACTCCGTTCCTCGCGGATTACCGGAATGGCAATTTGAAATAAAGATGTATTCACTATAATGGGTAGTAATGCCGTCGTCTCCTGAACCATATGCCACACAGTTATCAATCCAAATATATTTTGAGCCGTCTTTAGTCCAGTCGGTATCAGGTAAATGATCGTACGTTGGGGATGTAATATCAATACCGTGAAGACCTGCGTTAATGGCTTCCACGTCTCTAATCCATCCATATTCAACTTTAGCAAAAGTTAAACAGCTGGAGAATTGACCACCAGGATTTTTCACACCGCATTGTCTATTAGGATTCCAGTCTAATGACATTCCTTGAACAAAAATATTGCGGTTCCCATTTTGGTAATCATCATTTGTGATTACCCATTCATGAGCGGGAGTGTCTTCATGAAGTTTAATTACGGTAATTCCTTTACCTTGCCCTACAATTGTTGTCCAGGACGGAAGTTTAATCCCTTGAACCAGATATTCTCCGGCAGGAACATTTACTTTGACGCGACCATTACCGATTGCTTTTCGAAAAGCTTCTGTATTGTCTCGTCCATCGGGAACAGCTCCGAAGTCTTCCACATTTACTTCCCGGGTGATTTTACTTAAAAGCTTATGGTATTCTCTGTCAAGACGTTCTTTTAAAAGAGAGGTGATCTCTCCTTCTGCCGTCACCCTTGCGTCAGTAACTTCGACGTTTTGATCTGTAACGGAATGCTTAATAAGGTTTTGCATTCTCTCCTTGACATGTTCAATTTCAGAAGTATATTCCGGGTGTGACTCAGATTTGGCGTTTAGAGAAGGATCTGGGTAGTTTTTAAAATGAACCATTCTAAAGACACCTCTTTCTTTTAATATAAGCGCAGTTTTCAGTATTGCAGTTTCTGTAGCGCCTTTTGCGCTTATCTTTCCAATTCTGTATTTGTTGCTAGAATTCCTTTTAAATCCATATTAGTTTTCAAAGATAAGTAAGTCTTGAACAAGAAATCGATGGAAAATAGGGAAATTAGTTAATGTCTATAAAAGCAGTGGCTCAGATTCCAGCGCTGATTTAAAAAATGGGACTATAACAAAAGAAAAAATACTAAAATTAATGTAAGGAAAGATGTCATTAGCCCTTTTAATTTAAGAAAAGATTCACTCCAACTCCGTAGCAGACTTGAATACACTTTACCTATTCGGTTTCGTTAGAGAGCCAAGGTATTAAAAGAGTCTGATTAGCTTCTGCGGTGTATTCAATGGTAGTAGTCATTAAGGGGCAAGAGAAATTGAAAACATTTAAGTAGGGGAAATTCAAGCATTGACGCACGTTAAGAAGTGTTAATATGTACCGGATTAAATATATGAAAAAGATGAGAGAAGAATAAAAAGACTTGCCTTGTTATCAAGTTTTACTGCTATTGTCATCTCAATCATCGGACAGCTGAATGGAATGTTAGACGATTCTTATGCAGTGGGTAACGCAGGGTTCGAAGATGTATTAGTAGGATTGATTAGCCTTCTTATTTTTATTGACAGTCAAGAGATGACAAAAAGTTTTATCATAAGTTCAAGTACAATTTTAGGTATTCTAGGAGTAGGTTTTTTATATTTCCCAGCTGCATTAATCAACATTTTAATAGCTTTTAAGCTAAACAAGAAAAAAGAGAGGGAATTTATTAATTCGTAAAGAGAGAAAATGTGGTAAATGATGACATCATAGTATTGGAATCATCATTTTATTCAGTGGATTGAATTTTTAGGTTATACAATAAAAAAGGACGCCGGCATTGCCGGCGCCCTTTGCAGCAATTCCTTATTTATTAACAGAAATCGTGACATTATTTCCAGAAGGGAGGACTTTTGCAAAATCCTGTGTATCTACGACAGGTGTCACTGCTTTATTGTCGATTGTGATATTGTTAAAAGTTGTTGAAAAAGTTGCTTTAATGGCAGAGCGCTGGCTTTCAGCTGAAACCGCAGCGGTGGCAAGTGTTTTCCATTTCGACAGAGTGCCGATGTTTGTTTCTTGAATTTCCATGATAATACGTCCGGTATAGCCGTCATTGTTCGTTCCCCAGAGGGTCATGCGAGTATTCCCGTTCAAGTTTTTGTAGATCGTCATTTGCACTGTGCTTCCGGGACGAAAGCCTTTATTATAAGTGAATTTCTCTTTTCCTTCGATATACGTTTCAGCATTTTTAGAACCGACTTTCATGAGCGGTTTCCAGACGTTGTATTGTTTGCTGTACTGAAGGCCGATATCTGCCTCAGTTCCGTTTTTTGCGCTAAAGCCTGAATAAATATAAGGGGTAGAGACAGAGTCTTGGATGTTCACAGTGTCGGGAAGCTTAATTTTAGCCGTGAATACAGCGCCTGTACTGTTTAGGTAGGCGCGTCCGCCGATTCCCTTAGGCAGCTGAGAAGCCGCTTTTGCCACTTGAGTGTCTGCTCCTGGAAGACCTGGAACTCCTGGAACTCCTGAAGAAATAGTTCCGAAAAGAATAGCTGTTCCTACTGCACCTGCAATTAATACTTTTTTCAACAAAATTCCCCCTTTTAAAAGTGGTTTCGCCAATTATTATACCTTATTTTGGAACTTCTTTTATTAAGATAAATCGACAAAATCGTTAAAATCTCTTGTTTATGAAGGGGTTATGTTTATATATTGACACCATAGATCTAAAAATAAACTAATTAAACTATGTACCAAATGTTCAATTTTTATTAAAAAATCGGCATTAAGGAGCAAATAATAATTGTAAGACATTCACCAAAGGTAAAAAAGCTTTATCCTTTTTTAACAAATTAGACCTATGATTCGTTTAGACATTGAAGTTACATAGTTTTTTCTGCAAAAAAACCCCCGGCCATTGACCGGGGAAGCAAAATTGAGGAGATTAAATGGAGTTTTAGCAGTGTTTCTTACGCTTTTTATACTCTACAACGTAGTCATAGTCTTTTTTGTCGTGATCATAATGTTTTTTGTCATAATCACAGTAGTAATCTTTTTTGTCATGGTGATCATAATGTTTTTTGTCATAGTCGTAATACTTCTTGTAATACGTTTTCTTAACCGTATAATACTCTTCTTTATATTTTTTGTAATAACCCATAAATACCCCTCCTTTTATGATCATACGCTTTATTATATGGAAGTTAGAGTTTGCGGATTGGACAGTTTAAATTGCAAAAGTAAAAAAGGGCTGTCCAAAAAAAGAAGTTGAGGAATAATCAGAGGAAAACTGAGGGATCATGCAGAAACAACAATATAAAAAAAGCCGATATGCATCGGCCAAATCATTTTACCTTACATTTGCTTGTCTTCTTTGTTTTCTGAACCACTACTTCTTATGTCTTGAGTCAATCCGCTGGTCGCTTTTTTAAATTCTGATAAGGCTTTTCCGGCAGATCGGCCAAGCGCAGGCAGCTTATCAGGACCAAACACTAAAAAACCCACAAATAAAATAACTAAAATTTTTGTGACGCTTAATTCCATGATGCTTCTCCTCCTCTTGTTTGAAGTACGAACCCTTATTAACAAATTATAAAAGATGGCGGTTCAAATGAGAATACGTCTGTTTTGAATATTTTGTATAACACAGGCGAAGGGAGAATGATGTGATTTCTTCAGGAAAAAATGCTGATGATAAAACGTATGAAGCTTCCAATGCCATACACATACCTGCAATTTTATTTAAAGGGGGGTGATATATATAACTGTAAGTTCCCATGATCAAAATAAGGGGGAGATATTAATAATGAGATGCAATAAGCTAATAGGGTGCCTGTCTGTTTTCATGTTCGCTGTCGCTTTTCCATTATCTGCACATGCAGAAAAAGCGGGAACTGCTGGAGCCGGAGAGTGGGATAAGCTTGGGACTTACACCTATACTTATTCAAGTCCGACGGTATACTCGAGCGGAGGCGATTTTAGAGTTTGTCTTTCAGGAAGTACACCTTTCTCCGTATCGCTGCATCTATATGAGGATGATGCTGGTGACAACCCTGATGAATATGTGGGTTCTAATTATTTTTCACCCGGAGAATGTCATACCTTTAGCAGTATCGGGAAATTTGTAGATGGAAGCAATAACAAGGCAGAGTTCTTTGTTACTGATTACTCTGGTAAATCAAAAACAGTTACGTTTTACGATTGATTCGGAGATACAGTTCAGTGAATATAACTATGTCATGAATAAAAGAGAGAGGGAGCTCTCTCTTTTTATACTGTATGAGCAATGAAATACCTTACTCTTGAACAGCCTTGCGAAGTCGTTCATTCACAATGCCTGTCCAGCCGCCATCCATCTTATCCCGAATGACTGAGCTTTTCTCGTTTGCCTTACCGATCATTTCATCAGGCTTCTTCCAACCGCTGTGGATGAGAGTGAATTCTGTTTTGTTCCCTACGTCTGTTAATTGAAATGTAACAATCCATCCATCAGTATCCCATTCAAAAGAAAGCTCTCCGGGAGCATGAACCGTCAAAACTTTGCAAGGTGATGGTCCAAATGGTGATTGTAAATGAAATTTATATTCTTCCTTCAGCTGAAAATCATTCGGCATAAACCACTTGGCTATGCCTTCTGAAGTTGAGACTGTCTCCCAAACCTTTTGAATAGGCGCCTCTAATGTTACATGTTTCGTAATGTCCGGTAATGTTTTTTCTTGATATTTATCCATATATTGCTCCTCTTTATCCAATATATACTTTCAAGCAAATTTTATATCATCAAACGAAATCATGTCCATAGTGAGCATGAATTATGCTGAATCTGTTGTCGGCAAGTGTTTCATTCTATAAATTTCACGATCTTGATGATTTGTCTGGCTGCAATATGCTTTTATTAACATAGATTTCTTTTTAATCAATTAGCATTTCGGGTATTTGTGCACTGATCAGTTTTGTGTTATTGGCCAATGTGCTGTTTTTCTGAAAAAAAAGAAGAGCATAGCATATGTCTCAGGCATTTTGGCTGTAGTTAATGAAATTATGCTGATATCTCTGCTTTTTCTATCGTGATAAGAATGTAAAGAAGGAGGGTTCTGCGTGCTCGGAAAAATAAAAGCGGCCATTGATAATAGTCCGGGAAAACCCGCGAAAATTGTAGTTAATGAAAGCACACTTCAGCAGTTAAAAGAAGAGATGCGTTTTGTTTACGTTTCCAAACCTAAAACCATTATGGGGATACCTGTGGAGGTTTCAGATGATGTAGAAGGCTTTGAACTCAAATTTTAACGTTAATATATTTTAATACTATAAATATGCTAATATAGGAACTGCTAGAAAAAGAAGGGAGGAGGGGCTGTGAAACAGAAGCCGATTTATGTCGAAATCGAGATGATATCTGACCTGGACAAGCTTTGGGAATATACGCAAAACCCATCGCTACATAAGGAATGGGATCTGCGGTTTTCTGACATTACATATTTACATAGAAGCGTAAATGAAGCGCAGAGGTTTCTTTACGAGACAAGAATTGGATTTGGATTAAAGGTGTCAGGTGCTGGTGAAACCGTGGGAACGAAATTGCATTCCTCTCAAAGAGTATCCTCCCTGGCCTTTTCCTCCAACCATCCGTTATCCCTGATTAAAAAAGGCAGCGGGTATTGGAAATACATACAGCATGATAACGGGAAGCTTACATTTATGACGCAGTATCAATATGAAACGGCATATGGCTTTCTAGGAAGATGGATTGACCGTTTATTATTTCGGCCGCTGTTGGGGTGGGCAACAGCATGGAGTTTTGATTCATTGAGACTTTGGATTGAACAAAATAAACATCCGAAACAATTGATCCGTTATGCGTTTGTCTATATGCTGACGTGCTTGTTTTTTAGTCTGTTTTGGTTTTACCACGGGTTTATAGATCTTGAAACGAACAACATGGCAGGAGCTGCGAAGATAGGATTGGGCATTTTATGGCTGAGTCCATTAAAGAGAAAATGGACACTTCATGCTGTGCAGACCTGTATCTTTGCTGTCTTCGCTTTTCTAGATGCTGGAATATATTCTTTACTGTTAAGTGTGATTACTGCGGCAAGCGGCTTGATCAGTCTCCGGCTTCCAAGTGCTCGGCATACGAAACGAAAAAGAAAGAAGTGAAATGGTGAGTTCAATATATAAAAAAACAATTATAAATTATCATCTATTACATCCCAAGCTGCAGAAACGTTATCAATTAGACAGGTCACATACATTCAGCGGAAGAGGAACGATGTCAGAAATAAGCGGAGGTTCTTTTTTTGTCAGAATGCTGCTGAAGTGCGGAGTGTTTTTTAGATGTTTCTTTTCAGAAAGAGGAAAGGACATCCCTTTTACAATTAAAAACAGAACATGTCTTACGAAGCAGGAACATACGGGGATTGAATGGAATCGGACTTTTCTCTTTAAAGATAAAAAGCGTTTCTTTGATGCAGTTATGGTATACGACGAAAATGAAAAACGAATACTTGATTTTTTCGGTCAACCTCATATTCTGCTGTCCGTTTTAACTTTTGAAGCACTCTCTGACGGGTCTCTCCACATTACATCAGGAAAGCAATGGCTATTAATATGCGAAAAAAAATTCCTTTGCCAAAATGGCTGGGCGGTAATTCCACTGTTTGCGAAACTTTTGATGAAAGCAACAACTGTTTCACTATTCAAGTTCATGTGGAAAATGCAATTCTGGGAACTCTTTTTTATTATAAAGGGACGTTTCAGGAAACAGAGGGAGAAGTATGTTAAAACGAAACGGCATCATTAGTGCGCTTTGTTTCATTTGGTTTCTTGTATCTGAAGCTCCCGACATATCAGTTGCGGAGGCGCTTGTCTTGTTTTCCATTCTCTTTTTTGTGCCGGGAATTTTTCCTTTTGTTTTTCATCAATCAGCTCACAGGACTATTCAATTTTCGGAAAAATTATTGATGCACATCTATCCGGCAGCAGCTGTTTTCGCGGTATTAGCCCTTGTGACCGACGTGGGGTATTTTGCACTGATCTGGTGGATATACACTGCTTTGTTGGCTTTATATGGTTTGTTGCGGCTCTTGAAAACAAAAATACATAGAATCGAAGAAACATCTATTTTATTTGGACTCGTTTATTTAGGAGGAGGGGGATTTTGGTTTTTTGCCTATGCTGCGCATTTACATATCCTGCACTTCGGTCCTCTTATTATTTTGCTCACAGCGGTTCATTTTCACTATTCTGCTTTTCTGATCCCGATCTTTAATGGTTTACTTGGCAGAGTCAATAGAGAAAAACGGGTTATGTACGGTTGGGTGACATGGATTATTTTACTGTCGCCGCTCCTTATCGCACTCGGAATAACATACTCAAAAACACTTGATATCTTGGCGGTTGGTATCTATATGGCGGCACTTTATCTTAACTCATACTTAATATTTAAGACAGCTTTTCGCAGTAAGACAGGAAAAGTGCTTATCCGACTGTCTTCTGTCGTGTTAATGATAACGATCTGTTTCTCTTTCATTTACTCTTTTGGTGTATTCCGGCAAGAAGTCACGCTGACCATCAGCCAAATGATTTGGATACACGGTGTCGTGAACGCATTCGGTGTTATTTTGCCGGCTCTTGCAGGATGGAGAAAAGAAAATCCTCAGCTATCGGATGCGAGTGTCAAGGTTTTCAGCCGTATATACGGAAAGAGAACAATCGGAAAGAACTTTTTGCACAACATTCACGCTGAAAATAACATTCAATATAGCGGACTTGTGGATGATATGAGAAGCCTTCGTTCAAACGATTTTTCACCGGAGGATTTGACACCGTTGATTGTTTCTTTTTATGAACAGACGAAAGATTATGAGGTAAAAGCAAAAGTGACGTGGAGCACTTGGTTTCAGCCCTTTGCGAAAATGTATGAATACATCAGCAAAAGAACCGGACAAATACATCTGTCAACGAATCCCGACTGGTATAGGATGCACAGTACAATAAAAGGTGTCCATTCAAAAAAAGACGGAAGAAAAAAGGTACGTGCCTGGATCAGAACAAATGAAAAAAGCGAAACCATTTTCACCGCGCTATATTCTGTATATCGCTCAAAAGGGGAAGGGTACATGAATATTTCTCTGCCGCTTCCTTTCAGTAACATGACAGGCATTTTAAAGCCTTATCATCACAAAGAGAACCTGATTTTGACCAGCAGGCGGAGAAAAAGCGGTGCTGGGGATGAAGGGATTTATCTTAGAACAAAAGTCGGGACCTGCCCGCTTCCATTATCTGAAACCTTTCTTATAAAGGCTCCGGCGGGTGCAAGCAGGTTAACAGCTGTTCACGAAATGTGGCTGTTTGGGATTCAATTTCTAACTGTAGATTATGACATTACATATTGCCCGTCCAAATGAATAATATAAAACAAAGACAATAGTTCATCTGACAGTCTCTCGTCCGGTAAACAATCGGTTCGGCACATTTTCATGCTGCACCTCATACAGACGGGGAAGGAAGGGTTTTTATGTTTTATATCAGTTTGTTTCTGATTGTATGGCTGGCTGCGGGATTTGCAGTGGGGATGAAGCAAGTTTATGTCGATCAGCTATTCGATAAAGATGTAATCGAAAGGCTTGAAAAAGAAGCAGGTGACTATGATCTTGTTGACCGTTTTATCAAACACCGTTTCATTTATATTGCAGCAGTGACTTTAAGCGGATTTATTGCTGTTTACAGTGAAATAAAAGCCATGCCGCAAAAGCAGAGAATAAGAAAAATTGAAAAAGACCTTAATAAGCTCAATAAAGTAAAGAAACGCAGGAATAACAGAAAGTAAAAGGTGCACAAGCCAGCAGGCGAGTGCATTTTTTTATTTAATGGGGGAATGAGAATAAAGCCGGTGCGATCTTACTTTTTTGCTAAGGAGTATAAATTCATAAATGTGAAGAACAGCGCCCGGGCTAATGGTATATAATATTGTGAATTTAACAAAAATTTAACAAGGAGGACGAGATAATTCGTGCTAAAGCCTCAAAGAGTCCAGCATCCTGTGTTTTTGGTTTTGAGGCGGAGTAGATGAAACCGGCCAAAGTATCCCTGCTCCGCCGTTTGCTCCATTCCTTGAAGCATGTTGATTGTAACATAGTCAAACGTTTTCCATCAACTTTAAAAAATGTAAAATTGTTTTTAATTTTCTTGTTGTTTGTTCCGGTTTCTTCTGTATATGCAGAGGATATCTATCAGAATTTCGAGGAACTAAAGAATCACGAAGATCCTTCAGATTATAACATTGCCACAAAAGAAACCGGCAGCTCTGTGCTTGTTTTAGCTATTCACGGAGGAGGTATTGAAGGCGGCACAAGTGAATTAGCGAGAGAGCTCAGCAAAGAATATTCCATGTATTTGTTTGAAGGTTTGAAGACGTCTGGAAATTCAGTACTGCATATAACAAGCACACATTTTGATGAGCCTCAGGCACTGAAGCTTGTAGCAAGTCATGAGTATGTCATTTCATTGCATGGATATGCAGGAGAGGACCAACAGATACAAATCGGCGGAACAGACCGATCAAGAGCGGCAGAATTAGTTTCAAAACTGCAAAAAGCCGGTTTTCCGGCTGAATTGCTTGGTACGGATCATCCGCATGCAGGCGTAAGTCCAAACAATATAGCGAATAAATCAAAAACCGGTTTGAGCATCCAGTTAGAGATGAGTACAGGTTTCAGAGAATCTTTGTTTGGCATCTTTTCTTTAAAAAGCAGATCCACGACTCAAAATGAGAGGTTTTATGATTTTACAGAAGTGATGACCCATTTCATAGAAAACAGCTATTAAAATAAGGAGGCTTTGCGCCTCCTTATTTTTCGTCCTTCTGATCATTGGCTTCAGGAAACAATTCATCTGATGCCTCAGTTTGATATTGCAAGGTGTTATCTTTGACAGTCAGTTCGTTTCGGAATGTTTCATCCAGCACATTTTTCAGTAAATACCGGTGAAAAAAATATTCAAAAACAGTAAGGCAGACAGACGCAATCAGAGCGGCTGCAAACGGTGAGAAACCGTTTCTAGTTTGCGTTTCAAGAAAGACCCAAAGAATAACGAGTGAAAGTCCGAAGTCAGCCAGTGAAGCTATCATATTGCTGGTTCTCGGCAAGATCAGGATGTCACCGGAAAGGTATGTTACAAAGCTTAAGAAAAATGCGATAAACAGCACACTTAAAAAGGAAGCATGGTAAACTCTATCCAAAATCACATACAATAGGGCAAGAGTTAAAGCTGTCTTAGAAGCAAGAGCGATAATATGTTTCATTTGATCACCTATATTTGTGGCAAATCTTTAGCGGTATCTGCAGCCTCAAGATCGACACTTATTTGCTGAGTTAAATCTTTAGAATGATAAAAACCCTTTGCAGCCATATAATGAAAAATTTGTTCATGGGTATTCATCGCGTCATGTAAATATTGCTGCAGCGTTTCCCTGACTTCTGGGGAAGAAGATTCTGTGATGGCAGCTGCAATATTCCTTACGCCTGTCTTTGCCGATATTAAAAAATCCGTTGCGATCACTTGTTCGGTCATGCTGCCCATTCCGGCTAATTTTTGAAAGAACTCATTCACGCTTGTTCACCTCTCACTGACAGCAATTCCTGCAAACGCGCAACCTGCTGTTTTGTTTTTTGAGCATCCTGCTCAAGAATACTCTTTAATTCTTCATCTTGTACAAGTCCCGTCATGGTTGAAGATTTTGTCAAACAAAGATTCTTAAACGTAAGCAATTCGTGCAATTCCAACGTTTCATGAAGGCCGTAGCCATTCATAATGGTCATTCCCTTCTGAAGTAATATGGTTTATTTTGAACAAATTGTTTTTGTTTACACTGGTATTTTTTGCTGGTCGTTTGAAACTTTCTGGCTGCAATGCCCGTACACAAGGGGTGGGGTGAGCTTCTGTTAAAATAATCAATTATTCACTGGTTTTTAATCATCTATCTTTAAATACTAAGGAGGAGACACAGTGGAGATCAAAGGGATCAATCACTTGTTATTTTCTGTTTCTGATTTACTGACTTCCATCGAGTTTTATCAAAATGTCTTTGATGCTAAACTACTTGTTAAAGGAAAGAGCACTGCATATTTCGATTTAAACGGCATATGGCTGGCTCTCAACGAAGAGCGTGACATTCCCAGAAATGATATTAACGCTTCTTATACCCATATCGCTTTTACAATTGAGGAAAGCAAGTTTGAAGAAATGTCCGCAAAATTAAAAAACCTTCATGTTACTATTTTGTCTGGGAGAGAACGAGATGTACGTGATCGAAAATCAATTTATTTCACTGATCCTGACGGCCATAAATTTGAATTCCATACAGGAACTCTTCAAGACAGACTTCAATATTATAAGCAAGCTAAAACCCACATGGATTTTCACGATTGAAAAAGTACGGGAAACAGAGCAACAGGGAATATACATATTTATCTTATGGGGTTAATATATGGTAAAGGAGGGGGATTGCAGTTGAGAAATAAAATATTGCTCATGACAGCTGTTTTGCTATGTGTTTTTGGAACCGGGACCATTCATGCAGCAACTTCACATTTTGAGCATAAAACCGACTTTATTCTAAATGACGGAACAAAAGCGCTTTATGTAGAAAACATTAGTGATGTACCGGCAATGGATTATTTTTTAGGATACCAATTTACGATATTAGGAGTGAACACTTGTTCAGTTAACATTAAGCTTCAGCGAATGGGACTTGCAGGGGATTATACTACGTTAAGCACAAAACAATTCACCGGTAATTGGTTTGACTTTAGCGCTCACGATAAGGTTTCCATTGAACCTTATCACCGGTATCGAATATTAGCTGAAGAACATTCAGAAAACTGTTCAAGTGTTCATGTAAAAGGCCGCTATGGTGTAGAATATTTTAATTTTGATTGATGCTCACATTTTTGAAAAGAAGTGAGCTTTTTTTGCGGAATAAATTAACTAAATAAACTATGTACTAAATATTCAGTATATTTCCTTTTGCCTCGCTCAATATAAAAGAGGAGAGTATAACTCATCTTTTCACGTCCGAAAATCGAAACATTTATAAGAAAAGAACGTCTAATTTTTTAAACAGCACTTTTTTTAAAAAAAGTTTCGTTAAGGAAAGAAAATTTCTTGACTTCAACAATTGAATGATGGATAATTATGGTGTAAACATGATGTTCTTTTTCCTCCTATTCAGGTTCGCACCTAAGCCAGGGCGAGCCTGCTTTTTTTTAAAACAAAACCCCCACTCCGCAAAGGAAGAGGGGGTTTATTCTTTGTAACTGATAGTTCAATAGTTTAATGGACAGTTCTGAACACACCAATTACTTTTCCTAATATGCTGACATTCTGCAGTATGATCGGAGCCATGGTTGGATTTTCAGGCTGTAAGCGAATGTGTGTATCCTCTTTATAGAAACGTTTTACCGTAGCTTCATCATCTTCTGTCATCGCCACTACGATTTCACCGTTATTCGCCGTGTTTTGCTGTTTTACAATAACATAGTCCTTATCAAGTATACCTGCGTCAATCATACTGTCACCCATGATCTCCAGCATAAACACATGCTCATCCGGAGGAACCATACGGTCAGGAAGCGGGAAGTATTCTTCAATGTTTTCAACCGCTGTAATAGGTGAGCCCGCCGTTACTTTTCCGATTACCGGTACATTAACGACTTGGCTTTTTGGAATCTCTACTTCTTCATCCAGAATTTCTATCGCTCTTGGTTTTGTCGGATCGCGTCTAATCAGCCCTTTTGTTTCCAAACGGGCCAAATGGCCGTGGACAGTAGAACTGGACGCGAGGCCGACAGCCTCTCCGATCTCTCTAACCGAAGGCGGATATCCTTTTGATTTAACCTCTGCTTTAATAAAACGGAGGATATCAAGTTGCCTTTTTGATAGCTTCGTCATTTTTTGCACCTCTAAACGTCGATTTTAAATAGATTATAGCATGATTTTCCTGACAGTACAAACATAGGTTCGAAAAAAACAATTGACAGAAACGTTTGTTCGTATATACTGAAATTATAAAAATGCGAACAAACATTCTTGTCGGAGGTTGTTATCATGAATAAAGAATCTATTATTTTTGTCGGCCTGTTCACTGTGATTCTAAGCGTGGTTATCCTTCTGTTATCATATACAAGCAGCGACCAGGAGCTTAATCAATATGTTAAAATAAAAGTTCAGTCTGGGGATACGCTCTGGTCGCTCGCTGATCAGGTGGATGACTCAAAAAAGATAAATAAAAGTGATTTTGTTGAATGGGTAGCTGAAAAAAATAATCTCCAGACGTCTGAGATTCAGCCGGGGGATGAATTGGTGATTCCATTAAAAAAGGAACACCCGGCTGCATACGAACTGGCTACTGTTAAATAGAGAGGAAAGGTAGAAAGGTGAAAGCACTCATTTATGCCCGAGTAAGCACAAATAAAGAACAGCAAGAAACCTCATTAAAGCGGCAGGAGGAGGAGCTTACGGCCATTGCTGCCGAGAACGGCATGGAAGTCGTCAAAGTGATTTCTGAAAAAGCCAGCGGATATGAAATGGACCGGGATGGTGTATTTGATTTGCTTGATCATATCAAGAATTCAAATATTGATGTGATTTTAGTTCAGGATGAAACAAGACTCGGCCGGGGAAACGCGAAAATTGCACTTCTTCATTGTATTTACAGGGAAGGTGTGAAAGTATATACGACCGCTCACAGAGGTGAGCTGGAGTTATCAGAGGCTGACTCTATGGTGCTGGAAATCGTCAGCATTGTGGAGGAATACCAGCGGAAAATCCACAACATGAAAATTAAACGCGGAATGAAACGCGCAGTGAAAAATGGTTTTAAGCCACAAAAGAACCTGAAAAACCAGCATGAAAACAGCGGAAAAGAAAGAATAGAAGTTCCGATCTCGGAGATTGTCCGGTTGAGAGCGAATAAACTGACGTTTGCTGAAATCGCGGCTACGTTGAGAGGTTTTGGCTATGATGTGTCAAAGGCGACAGTCCATCGGCGTTTTCAGGAATACATAGAGAATGAGCAGACAGGCGAGTGAATCAGTTGTAAAACTCCTCTTGTTTTAGTAGTATATAGACAAAATGCAATAAAGGAGTTTATCATGATTTCAAACGAAAAAATTGCCAGAATCAATGAACTTGCCGCAAAAGCTAAAGCTGGCGTTATTACAGAAGAAGAAAAAGCTGAACAGCAAAAGCTCCGTCAAGAGTACCTAAAAGGATTTCGTTCTTCTATGAAAAACACATTAAAAAGTGTAAAAATCATTGATCCTGAAGGCAATGACGTAACACCTGAAAAGTTAAAAAGAGAAAAAAATAATAACAGACTTCACTAATATAAGAGGAATACGGCAATATCGTATTCCTCTTTTGTATATACTACAAACAACAGCGCTTTCTTCAAGCGACAAAATTCATCAAGTTTCTCTCAAATTTAAGCTGAAACAGTTGAGAAAAAGTCGTCAGACATTTATGATGAAAGGGTACAACATATAAGGAAGGGGATTTTTATGGATACAATTGAAAAGAAATCAGTTGCTACCATTCGCACACTATCAATAGACGCTATTGAAAAAGCAAACTCTGGTCACCCTGGTATGCCTATGGGGGCAGCGCCAATGGCATATACGCTATGGACAAAATTTATGAATGTAAATCCGGCAAACCCTGGGTGGTTTAACCGCGACCGTTTTGTTTTATCTGCGGGACACGGATCAGCACTTTTATACAGCATGCTTCATTTAAGCGGGTATGATCTCAGCATTGAAGATCTTAAGGGATTCCGCCAGTGGGGCAGCAAAACACCGGGGCATCCGGAATTCGGACATACAGCCGGTGTTGATGCAACAACAGGGCCGCTTGGACAAGGAATCGCAATGGCGGTCGGAATGGCTATCGCAGAACGCCATTTAGCCGAAACTTACAACCGCGATTCATTCAATGTAGTCGATCACTATACATACAGCATTTGCGGTGACGGCGATTTAATGGAAGGTATTTCTTCTGAAGCCGCTTCACTTGCAGGCCATCTTCAGCTTGGCCGTCTGATCGTATTATACGATTCTAATGACATCTCCTTGGACGGAGATCTGGATCGTTCATTCTCTGAAAACGTGAAACAGCGTTTCGAGGCGATGAATTGGGAAGTTCTTTACGTTGAAGATGGAAACAATATTGAAGAATTATCTGCGGCAATTGAAAAAGCACGCCAAAACGACAAGAAACCTACATTGATTGAAGTAAAAACGACAATCGGTTTCGGTTCTCCTAACCGTGCCGGCACTTCCGGTGTTCACGGTGCTCCGCTTGGTAAAGAAGAAAGTAAATTAACAAAAGAAGCTTATGCATGGACGTATGAAGAAGATTTCTACGTTCCGTCAGAAGTATATGAGCATTTCGCAAAAACAGTAAAAGAATCCGGCGAGAAAAAGGAACAGGAATGGAATGACCAATTCGCTAAATATAAAGAAATTTACCCGGAACTCGCTGAACAGCTTGAGCTGGCTATCAAAGGGGAACTTCCGAAAGACTGGGATCAAGAGGTGCCTGTTTATGAAAAAGGAAGCAGTCTGGCATCCCGTGCCTCTTCAGGTGAAGTTCTGAACGGTCTTGCGAATAAAATTCCGTTCTTTGTCGGCGGTTCTGCAGACTTAGCAGGATCAAACAAAACGACGATTAAAAATTCCGGTGATTATACAGCGCTTGATTACTCAGGCAAAAATTTCTGGTTTGGTGTTCGCGAATTTGCTATGGGTGCAGCCTTAAATGGTATGGCGCTTCACGGCGGACTTCGTGTATTCGGCGGAACATTCTTTGTCTTCTCTGATTACTTGCGTCCGGCCATTCGCCTTGCTGCATTAATGGGTCTTCCTGTGACATATGTCTTTACTCACGACAGTATCGCGGTCGGTGAAGATGGACCGACTCACGAGCCGGTTGAGCAGCTTGCTTCATTACGCGCAATGCCTAACCTTTCTTTAATCCGCCCTGCAGACGGTAATGAGACAGCAGCGGCTTGGAAGCTTGCGGTGCAGAGCACAAATCAGCCAACAGCGCTTGTATTGACACGTCAAAACCTTCCTACAATCGACCAAACAGCTGAAGAGGCATTGGCTGGTGTAGAAAAAGGTGCTTATGTTGTTTCTAAGTCTAAAAACGAAACACCTGACGCTCTTCTCATCGCTACGGGCTCAGAGGTTGGCCTCGCAATCGAGGCACAGGCAGAATTGGCGAAAGAAAATATTGATGTTTCTGTCGTCAGCATGCCTTCAGTAGATCGTTTTGAGAAACAATCGGATGAATACAAAAACTCCGTGCTTCCGTCAGATGTGAGAAAACGTCTTGCGATTGAAATGGGCTCATCATTTGGCTGGGGCAAATACACAGGGCTTGAAGGAGACGTGCTTGGCATTGACAAATTCGGCGCCTCCGCTCCTGGCGAAACCATTATCAATGAATACGGCTTCTCAGTTGCAAACGTTGTGGATCGAGTCAAAGCATTAATCAATAAATAAGTTTTTCAAAGGGGATGAGTCAAATCATCCTCTTTTTCTTGTTTATCCGACAAAAATAGTATTGGCTGTTTAACAGTAATAGACAATTCTTTCTTCTCTTCTTTTGTATAATAGAATGCAAATGAAATGCTGCTGGAAAAGGGGATGAGAAGATGGAACGTCACTACTATACGTACCTGATCAAAGAGGAATTTGCCAATCACTATTTCGGGCGGGAATCGGTTATGTTTGATCTGTTTCAAGACTATCATTGGACAAGCCTGACGAGGCAGCAGTATGAAATGACAGAGAAACAAATTCAATATATTACGAAACCCATTCCGATTTTACATATGCATCAGCGGTTAAAAATGAATTTGAACAATACAAACTATACACAGCTGGATTATATTTATAGATTATCTCTCCCAAAAGCAAAGGGACAAGCGTCTTTTATGATGAAAGAACACATGATTGAAATTGTAGCTAACGGAGATTACGAGGCGGAAACGATATTTTTTGAAGTTCTTCGCAAAGTAAGCCCTTGCTTTCTCGCAATGGATTTCAATACGAAGCGGTATGGGTGGTTAAATCCGGTGAAAGAAAGAAATTTTGTCTAAAACCGAAGAAAAAGAGATGTAAATGTTGTATAATAGCTTTTGGTTTAGTACACTTTAAACTAGACAACATGAAGGAGGAAATAAAATGACTTTATGGGTTGGCATCCTAGTGGGCGTTGTTGCACTGCTCATAGGTGTTGCACTCGGGTTTTTTATTGCTCGTAAATATATGATGAGCTACCTTAAAAAGAATCCGCCTATTAATGAACAAATGTTACGCATGATGATGATGCAAATGGGAATGAAACCTTCTCAAAAGAAAATCAATCAAATGATGAAAGCCATGAATAATCAAACGAAATAATACGTAAAGATTATGATATAGAGAAACATGGTTATAAAATAAAAAACCCTTTATCGGGTTTTTTATTTTGCAATCATTCATCACCCGCTACTGCTCGAAGGCGCTGCTTTTGATATTGTATGAGAAGATGGTCAAGCTCCTGACTGAGTTCTATCGTAATATGAGATGTCATTCCGTTCGCCATGACAATTTGCAGCAGCTCTGCTCTTTTTTTTTCAATTTCATTTAATAGATGCTCTCTAATCACAGGGATGTATCCTTTCATACATTAGATCTTCAAAAGTGAATGTTTATATTATATCCATATTTATACTAATTTTCAAATGAGAAGGAGTACAATGTCTCAATGTCAAATTAAATTATATAAGTTTTTTTTGAAAATAGAAATCCTTCGAGTGAAAGTGTTAAAAAAATGAAATGATTTTGTCATAACTTGAAGGAATGTCAAATCATGAAGGGATGATGACATGGGAGATGTGAATTATTTTCTGACATTCGGCGCGGGATTTTTATCATTTATTTCGCCTTGCTGCCTGCCGCTTTATCCGGCTTTCCTGTCATATATTACAGGAGTCAGCATGGATGATGTGAAAACAGAGAAACTATTGCTGCAAAAAAGAAGCTTGGCCCATACGCTGTTTTTTTTGCTGGGGTTTTCAGTGATTTTTATAGCTTTAGGATATGGAACATCTTTTATTGGAACCCTGTTTAGGGATTATCATGATGCCATTCGGCAAGTTGGCGCTTTGCTCATTATTCTGTTCGGTTTTATTACGCTTGGCGTGTTTCGGCCTGAAGTTATCATGAAAGAACGCAGAGTCCATTTTAAGCATAGGCCAGGCGGTTTTTTCGGTTCCGTTTTAATCGGTATGGCTTTTGCGGCCGGATGGACGCCTTGCACCGGTCCCATTTTGGGGGCTGTTATCACATTAGCAGGTACGAATCCTGGCTCAGCGATACCGTATATGATGCTATATGTTCTCGGATTTGCCGTTCCGTTTGTATTATTGTCGTTCTTCATTACGAAGCTAAAGTGGATCAGGAAGAATCAGCTTTTGATCATGAAAGCGGGCGGTGTACTTATGATTGTTATTGGGGTCTTGCTATTTTTTGACTGGATGAACTTGATCATTATTTTGCTGTCGGATCTTTTTGGTGGATTTACAGGTTTCTGACTGTTAAATTACTTTTGCACTACTACTAATCCTTTTGTTTTTGGTACAATAAGACTATTACCTGAGGAATTCGATTTTTGGAGGGGAATATGACAAGAGTTTTAGTTGTAGACGACGCCAAGTTCATGAGAGTAAAAATCAGAGAGATCTTGGAAGAGGCAAATTACATAATAGCAGGCGAGGCGGCGGACGGCGAGCAAGCGGCTGACCTGTATAAAAAACTTCGACCTGACTTAGTGACCATGGATATTACGATGCCGGTGAAAAATGGCATTAAGGCGCTCCGTGAGATCATATCCTTTGACCCTAAAGCAAAGATAATCATGTGTACCGCAATGCGCCAGCAAAGAATTGTTACAGAAGCCATTGAACTTGGGGCCAAAGATTTTATTGTCAAACCGTTTGAGGAGTCCAAAGTATTAGAAGCTGTCAACCGCGTTATGGGAAATTGATAGTCATTTCTTTTCAAAATGGTTTTTTTTATTGTTTTGGAGTATAGTATATAGTGTCAACACTCCGAGAAAACAAAGGAATGATAAGTATGATGATTATAGTTTCATCAATTGTAGCTGTTTTAATGGCTGCAGCTGTGATGGTGGTCAGAATTAAGTCTTCCGATAAGCCCGTTTCACCGAAAAAAATCATTCTCCCGCCGATTTTTATGAGTACGGGGGCGTTAATGTTTTTATTTCCGGTTTTTTGGGTAACGGGTGAAGAGTTTTTAGAAGCGATCACTTTAGGCGTGATTTTCTCTATTTTTCTTATAAAAACTTCAAAGTTTGAAATTAAAAATAATGAAATTTACATGAAACGCTCTAAGGCATTTGTCTTTATATTAGTCGGCCTTTTAGTGATCAGAATTGTGATGAAATCAATTTTAAGCACATCGGTTGATTACGGCGCACTGAGCGGAATGTTTTGGATTCTGGCTTTCGGTATGATTGTGCCGTGGAGAATCGCCATGTATCTGTCATACCGAAAACTTCAAAGCGAGCTTCAGTCAGCAGACATTCAAATGAATTAAAAAACCTTTCCTCCTTGCGGGAAAGGTTTTTTATTTAAGAAGGGCCTGATAAGGTTCAATATCGATTTTCTTGTCTCTTAGATGTTTCTTTAAAAAGGTATGGTCTCTTTTCGGAGTAGCCAGAATATAACCTTTGATAATAAGCCGCTGATCAATCGCTGCTGCGTTTTCTTTTAATGCCAGCTCTCCGATTTTTCCGGCAATTTTTGCTCGAGCTATATCTCTGAACAGCTCCGGAACAGGTGTGACCAATTCATCGAGAAATTGTTTGTTTTCATTGCTCCATAGATGTCTGCTGTTTTCAATATAGTAATCCTGCCAATCCAGCTCAGATTTGCCGTCCTCTTTTGGTAAACGCTTTAAAAACTTTCGAAACATAAAAAATCCGCCGATTGATAACAAGACAATCATCGTGATCACCCAAAACAGAATAAACCACAAAAACCAGCCTTCCAGCATCAATCATTCCCCCTTATACTAACCATATTGTATATGAAGAAAGAATAGAAGAACAATGTTTAAAAAAATAGAAAAAAATGATAGACGTCTAGTCAAAAGAGATGGTAGATCATATTCTATTGTATAGTGAATCTGCTATTTGGCCATGGGAGAGTCACTAGAGGGTATTTGACGATAAATGGACGGAAAAAAAGTCACTTTCATTATAGGGGATGAAAGTGACTTTTGATTTTAGCTGAGAGGGAATTGAAGAGAAAAAGAAGAGCCATCATTCGTCTCTTTATTGACGGCAACTGTGAGAATTTGATTTTCGCATTCAGTCTCAATCGACTTGTCATTCAAATAAAAAGGAAGCATCATTTGTTTTTCAAGAGTCTGTTCCGAGGATTTAACCGTCAGGATGAACTCACATCCGGACAAGGTAATTGTGATTTGTGTCGGCTGTATAGACGACAGATCTGCTTCAATAATATATTGCTGACTTGTTTCATATAGATCAATAGGTAATGTTTCGTCGTACCAGGCGAACGGATCTTCAAAAAATTGCCGAAGCCATTCCTCCATACCATCGAAATCATTAGCATCGTTTCGTTTTGAATGGGTCATGGAAGCATTCCTCCATATATCAACCTTGCTTTAGCTTATGCAGTTGGTCAGAAATGGGTGAACGCATAAAAAAACAGACGCTAAGGTCTGCTTTTATTACATATCATGGCTTGAATTGTGCTTTTGTCTTGTGTGATTTCTGTTTTTCACTTTCTTGCTTCCGCTGAGGGGTTCCGGCTGACCCGGATTGTGTCCTTTAGGAGCGTTTTTATGCATATCTTTACTTGTATTTTTATTGGTCATAAAATGAGAACCTCCTTAAAAGAGTTCAACGTTATTGATTGGTTTTTCTTTTTTTGTTATTTTGGCGTTCTGCTTCAGTCAGTACAAGCTGATCGTTTTCTACATAGCCGGCGCCTTTGCCTTGGCTTTTCGCGTCATTCATCCCATTTATTACGTGATTTGCTTTTCGTTTGACCATCATTATCACCTCAATCATAATATGGCTTCTTTCAATGAGGAATATGAGAGAGTGCAGACAGTAAAATTTCCCGCTTTTTTGCCCTGATAAGCCGATCTTATTGTATTTAATAAAAACATTGATATTTACTTATGTATGATTTTGTTTTAATATGAAATTGTGAGAAAATTGTGATGGAATGTAATGTTCATCTGAGAATGAACTGATCTGAAGGGGGATTTTGGAGAATGGCAAACGAGCAAAAAACTGCAGCACAAGACGTTTTCCAAGCGAGAAAATCGTTTACTACAAATGGGAAAACTTATCATTACTACTCTTTGAAAGCATTGGAAGATTTGGGGATCGGAAATGTGTCGAAGCTTCCTTATTCCATTAAAGTTCTTTTAGAATCTGTATTGCGTCAAGTGGACGGATTCGTCATCAAAAAAGAACACGTGGAAAATTTGGCAAAATGGGGAACTGCCGAGTTAAAGGAAATCGATGTTCCGTTTAAACCATCTCGCGTTATTTTACAAGATTTCACTGGGGTACCGGCAGTAGTTGACCTTGCTTCATTACGTAAAGCAATGGCAGCTGTCGGCGGAGATCCTGACAAAATCAACCCTGAGATTCCTGTTGATCTTGTCATCGACCACTCTGTACAGGTTGATAAAGCGGGCACTGAAGATGCTTTGGCTATTAATATGGACTTGGAATTCGAAAGAAATGCAGAGCGTTACAAATTTTTAAGCTGGGCAAAGAAAGCGTTTAATAACTACCAGGCAGTACCGCCGGCAACAGGTATCGTTCACCAGGTAAACCTTGAGTTCTTGGCAAGTGTTGTCCACGCAGTCGAAGAAGACGGAGAACTGATTACGTATCCTGATACGCTGGTAGGAACCGACTCGCATACAACAATGATTAACGGAATCGGTGTTCTCGGCTGGGGTGTCGGCGGAATTGAAGCGGAAGCCGGAATGCTTGGGCAGCCTTCTTATTTCCCTGTTCCTGAGGTAATCGGCGCGAAACTCGTCGGAAAGCTTCCGAATGGAACAACAGCCACTGACTTGGCGTTAAAAGTGACACAAGTACTGCGTGAAAAAGGCGTAGTCGGTAAATTTGTTGAGTTCTTCGGACCGGGAGTTGCTGAACTGCCGCTGGCAGACCGTGCGACAATCGCTAACATGGCTCCGGAATACGGTGCAACATGCGGATTCTTCCCTGTAGATGAAGAAGCTCTAAATTATCTGCGTTTGACAGGCCGCGATGCTGAACATATTGACGTAGTAGAAGCATACTGCAGAAGCAACGGCTTGTTCTATACTCCAGATGTAGAAGACCCGCAATTTACTGATGTCGTTGAAATTGATTTGTCTAAAATTGAAGCAAACCTTTCTGGTCCAAAACGTCCTCAGGATTTGATTCCGCTTTCTGCTATGCAGGAAACGTTTAAAAAGCACTTAGTCAGCCCTGCGGGTAACCAAGGATTCGGATTAAACGCCGAAGAGGAAGACAAAGAAATTACATTTAAATTGCTTAACGGCGAAGAAACAGTCATGAAAACAGGTGCAATCGCTATTGCTGCGATTACAAGCTGTACAAATACATCTAACCCATACGTCTTAATCGGCGCCGGCCTTGTGGCGAAAAAAGCGGTTGAATTAGGACTTAAAGTGCCTAACTACGTGAAAACATCACTTGCACCGGGTTCTAAGGTTGTTACAGGATATCTTGTTAATTCAGGCCTTCTTCCATACATGAAAGAGCTTGGTTTTAACCTCGTCGGATACGGATGTACAACATGTATCGGAAACTCAGGTCCGCTTTCACCGGAAATTGAAGAAGCAGTTGCGAAAAATGACCTGTTGATTACGTCTGTTCTTTCTGGAAACCGTAACTTCGAAGGACGTATTCATCCGCTTGTGAAAGGTAACTATCTTGCTTCTCCGCCGCTTGTAGTAGCTTATGCGCTGGCTGGAACAGTGAACATTAACCTGAAGACGGATCCGATCGGTGTCGGAAAAGACGGACAAAAAGTGTACTTCAACGATATTTGGCCGTCAATGGACGAAATTAATTCACTTGTTAAACAAACTGTTACACCGGAGCTCTTCCGCAAGGAGTACGAAACAGTATTCGATGACAACAAACGCTGGAATGAGATTGAGACAACAGATGAAGCGCTATACAAATGGGATAATGAGTCAACATATATCCAAAACCCGCCATTCTTCGAAGAAATGTCAGTTGAACCAGGCAAGGTTGAACCTTTAAAAGGCCTTCGTGTTGTCGGTAAATTCGGCGATTCAGTCACAACCGACCATATCTCTCCTGCAGGGGCAATCGGAAAAGATACACCTGCAGGAAAATACTTGCAAGCAAAAGGTGTGTCACCTCGTGACTTTAACTCCTACGGTTCACGCCGCGGAAACCATGAGGTTATGATGAGAGGAACATTTGCAAACATCCGCATCAAAAACCAAATCGCGCCGGGCACAGAAGGTGGATTTACAACGTACTGGCCGACTGGTGAAGTGACATCAATCTATGATGCCTGCATGAAATATAAAGAAGATAAAACAGGCCTTGCCATCTTAGCGGGCAAAGATTATGGTATGGGTTCTTCCCGTGACTGGGCTGCAAAAGGAACAAACCTGCTCGGCATTAGAACTGTAATTGCTGAGAGCTTTGAAAGAATCCACAGAAGTAACCTGGTATTCATGGGTGTGCTCCCGCTTCAATTTAAACAAGGTGAAAATGCGGATACACTCGGCTTAAGCGGTAAAGAAGTGATCGAGGTGGATGTTGATGAAAGCGTACGCCCTCGTGATATCGTTACAGTAAGAGCAATTGATGAAGACGGAAATGTAAAAACATTTAAAGCACTTGTGCGCTTCGATAGTGAAGTTGAAATTGATTATTACCGCCATGGCGGAATTCTGCAAATGGTGCTTCGCGAAAAAATGAAGCAATCATAATGTATGAAGAAGAGAAGGCACCCTGCTTTCTCTTCTTTTTATGAGATAAGATAGCTCCGGGGGTGACATTATGCTGAAAAAATGGGTGGCGGGAATCCTGTTGATTGGGCTTGCCGGATACATGTGCTGGAACATCTATCAGCAATTTAGCAAAAAAGAAATAGGCATTGAAGAGGGACAGCAAGCGCCTGACTTCACTCTGAAAACGCTATCAGGAGAAAGGACCTCTTTATCAGATGTTAAAGGTAAAAAAGTTCTGCTTAACTTCTGGGCAACTTGGTGCAAACCGTGCCGACAGGAAATGCCGGCGATGGAGGAACTGCAAAAGGAGCACTCAGATGTAGCGGTTATTGCAGTTAATTTCACTTCAGCTGAGAAAAGCGAGAAACAGGTGCAAACCTTTGCTGATACGTATCATTTAACCTTCCCCATTTTGATTGATAAAAAAGGAATTAATGCTGACTATAATGTGTTTTCATACCCAACTACGTATATTTTAGATGAAAAAGGCGTGATTCAAGACATACATATCGGGACCATGACAAAAAAAGAGATGAAAGAAAAACTGGATCTTCATTAGATTCAGTTTTTTTATTTTGCAAACATGCTTACAAATTTTCAGAATTGGAAAAAATAAAAGAATACGCGGAGGTGAGAAGAGTGAAGAAGATGAGAAAACGATCTTTTCATGAGCTCGTCATGGAAAACAAAAAAGAGCTGATGACGAATACGGAATATTTAAATCAGCTTGAGGAAAAGCTTGAACAGCGATTTAAGCAAAAATAACCTTTAATTTGTATTCATGTTTGCCCCTCCTTTTGAGAATCCTATTTGTTGAGGAGGGATAAACATGGGAAACAACAAGAAAAACGGTCAGCCTCAATATGCTCCAAGCCACTTGGGTACAAAGCCTGTTAAATATAAACGCAATAAAGGGGAAAAAATGCACGATACTTCTGGTCAGCAGCCAATTATCATGCAGACGAAAGGCGAGTAGCGCCGGATTGATTTTATTCTAGGAGGTTCATCCCAATGACAAAAAACCAAAATCAATATCAGCAGCCTAATCCTGACGACCGTTCCGACAACGTAGAGAAACTGCAGGATATGGTCCAAAATACAATCGAAAATATAGAAGAAGCAGAGGAATCAATGGAGTTTGCTTCAGGAGAAGATAAGCAGCGCATCAAAGAAAAAAACGCAAGACGGGAAGAGAGCATCGAAGCATTTCGCAATGAAATTCAAGACGAATCCGAAGCGAGAGAAAACGGATACCGTTCGTAAAAACCAGGGAAACCTGGTTTTTTTCTTTCTGATTTGGATGTGGTAAAATGGGGCTAAACTGATTAAGGGAGCAGAGTATCTTGCATGTATCAAAAACAGAAATAGAAGTGCGTTACGCCGAAACAGATCAAATGGGGATCGTGTATCATGCGAATTATCTTGTTTGGATGGAGGTCGGAAGGACGGCACTCATTAAAGACCTAGGCTTTTTATACAGTGATATGGAAAAGAAAGGCGTGCTTTCTCCAGTCGTTGATATCAATATTTCCTACAAAAAACCCCTCCATTATGGAGAAACTGCGGTGGTGCACACATGGATTGAGGAATACAACGGCTTTAAAACCATATATGGCTACCATATTTATAATCCGGCTGGTGAGCTATCTATTCAAGCGAAATCATCTCATATTTGTGTGGATAAAGAAAGTTTTAAACCGATTCAGTTTCGTAAGGCTTTCCCCGATTGGCACGCAGCATATGAAAAGGCCAAAAAATAGGAAGTGAATGACATATGGCATTTGGCGTGAAACGGGAGGAAGTTAACCGCTGGAAGAAGGCAGTCAAAAGAGGGGAAATCGCATTTTTAACACATTATTGGCTGGATGACCGTTTCCCGGAATCTAAAACCGTGACAAAAGCAGGCTGTGCAGATATTGATAAGCTGGTTCAATGGGGTGCGGCGTACGGTTTGAAGGAAGAATGGATACATAAAAAAAGCGAATTTCCCCACTTTGATCTTTTGGGCGAGACGCAAAAATATATCTTAGAACAAGAAAATCTGACCGACCATCTCACTCGTTTTCATTTATAAAAAAGAACGCATATAATATGCGTTCTTTTTCTTAATGGTATTCAAATACAGGCTCATCAGCAGACTCTGAATAGCTGACGAGAAGATCATGGTTGTCAAAGTACCAAAGATCACTTTCTTCAATAAAGAAGGTGATGCCGCCGACTTCTGCCGTGACTCCTGCTTCTTGAGGAGCATCTTTCGCCACTCCGAGAGAAAAGCCTTTTTGAACGTTGCTGCAGCCGCCATAGCGGACGAAAAATCGAACTTGGTCTCCGTTTTGTAAATCGAGCTCTTCTTTATACCAGTTCAGCGCGTCTTCGTTAACTGTCATATTCATAACAGGACCCCCTTTTCCCTTTGTTATCATTTGATTTTCTCTATTATAAACGTATAAGGCTATCTCGTGTCAAAATAGAAGTTTTTTAAACATTTATAACCATTTGACTTTAGGTTCTGTTTTATTGATAATTCGTTTAATATTCGCCCGGTGCCTGTATATTACAAAAACAGTGAGCAGCGTGACGACAATCAATAAATACTTATCATGTACAAAGAGACTATATATGACAGTATATATCCCTGTTAACATTGATGACAGAGAGACAAATTTAGTCAAGTATAAAAAGATGAAAAAGACCGCAACCATTGTAATGAATAACAGAGGTGCATAAAACAGCAAGACGCCTCCCGAAGTTGCTACGGCTTTGCCACCTTTAAATTTGGCGAACACAGGAAACACATGGCCAAGAACCGCTATGACTCCCGCAAGGAGCGGATGAATATCAACATGCATGAGGTAAGGCAATGCAGCTGCCAGTGTCCCTTTTAAAATATCTCCGGCTATGACAACCGAACCAGCTTTTACGCCCAGTGTACGGAACGCGTTGGTAGCGCCTAAGTTTCCGCTTCCATGCTCCCGAATATCAATTCCCTTGGCAAGCTTACCTACGATTAAGCCAGATGGAATACTGCCTATCAAGTAGGCCAAAATAATCAATAAAGCAATTAACATCTACATTTCTCCTTTTTCAATGTCCCTAATCTCTATTTTAACATGAGATGTCATGATCTGATGATAAGTTTTTTTGTAAAGTTTGCTTACAAATCTAATCAGCCATACATCATATTTTGATTTCTTCCTTTTCGGTCGTGTAGAATAAACAAAAAGGAGTGGTCTATCATGCAAAACCCTTCAAAAGCGGAAATCAAAGAAATTCTTGATGGAAGTAAGAGAATTGCTGTAGTCGGGCTTTCAGACCGTCCCGATAGAACATCGTATATGGTATCAAAAGCGATGCAAGATGCGGGATACGAAATCATACCAGTAAATCCGACGATCGAAGAGGCGCTTGGTGTAAAAGCCGTATCATCGTTAAAAGAAATTGACGGTCCGATTGATATCGTAAATGTATTCAGACGTTCAGAACAGCTTCCTGATGTCGCTAAAGAGTTTCTGGAGACAGATGCCCCGGTATTTTGGGCGCAGCAAGGACTGGTAAACGAAGAGGCTTATCAGATGCTGAAGGAAGAAGGCAGAACGGTCATCATGGATCTGTGCATAAAAGTGGCACACGCTGTAACAAAATAGGTGCAAAGCTGCAAAAATCCTTGTGAATTTAAGGATTTTTGCTTTTTCATGTAAAGATATTGTTTGCGAATTACTGTGAAACAGATACAATAAAGCTTGAACAGATTTTTTTGAATGCCTTGCTAAGCTGGGTTCCGGCCGTTCGATTTGCGAAGGTCCGCTGCTTTATATATAATAAACAAACATACGTTCCCATCTCGGAAAAACAGCACTTTTGGATGTTTTACGGAATGATTCGTTAGCTGTATGTTGAGAATGGGATGACATTGGTTATAATGAAGAGTCCAAGGCAGAAGCGCACCGGGGCAAGGATTATGAAAAATACTTTTATACAATTGACAAGTAACAATGAAAAAGAGAATGTTAGTTTTTTGAAAGGGGTTTGTACGTTTGGCTAGAAAACAGCAATTTGATTACAACGAAGATGCCATACAGGTGCTGGAAGGCCTTGAAGCCGTAAGGAAAAGGCCGGGTATGTATATTGGCTCAACCGACGCGAGAGGCTTGCATCACTTGGTTTATGAAATTGTAGATAACTCCGTCGATGAGGTACTTGCCGGCCATGGAGATCACATTATCGTTAAAATACATAAAGACAACAGTATTTCTGTACAGGATAGAGGCCGCGGCATGCCGACTGGAATGCATAAACTCGGCAAACCAACCCCTGAGGTCATTTTAACGGTGCTTCACGCAGGCGGAAAATTCGGTCAAGGCGGTTATAAGACGAGCGGAGGGCTTCACGGCGTCGGCGCGTCTGTCGTGAATGCTTTATCTGAATGGCTGACGGTTACGATTGAGCGGGACGGCTTCGTCTATCAGCAGCGTTTTGAAAACGGAGGTAAACCGGTCACATCTCTCGAAAAGATTGGCAAAACGAAAAAGACAGGCACACTTACTCACTTTAAGCCTGATCCGACAATGTTCAGCACAACAACTTATAATTTTGAAACGCTTTCTGAACGCTTACGGGAATCAGCGTTTTTATTAAAAGGATTAAAAATTGAACTGATTGACGAGCGGAACGGCCAGCGTGAAGTCTTTTATTATGAGAACGGAATAGAAGCGTTTGTTGCTTACTTAAATGAGGAAAAGGATGCCCTGTCTGAAGTGGTCTCGTTTGAAGGAGAGCACCATTCCATCGAAGTGGATTTTGCGTTCCAGTTTAACGACGGCTATTCAGAAAATATCCTGTCGTTTGTTAACAACGTCAGAACAAAAGACGGCGGAACTCATGAGTCAGGTGCAAAGACAGCGATGACGAGAGCCTTTAATGAATATGCGAGAAAAGTGGCTTTGCTGAAAGAAAAGGATAAAAACCTGGAAGGCACAGATATAAGGGAAGGGCTTTCAGCTATTATCTCTGTCCGTATTCCTGAAGAACTTCTTCAATTTGAAGGACAAACAAAAGGAAAACTCGGCACAAGCGAAGCAAGATCTGCTGTAGACGCAATCGTATCAGAACAGCTTGCTTACTTTTTAGAGGAAAATCGGGACACCGCTACTCTTCTTGTGAAAAAAGCAATAAAGGCGAGCCAGGCGCGAGAAGCGGCACGTAAAGCCCGGGAAGAAGCCAGAAGCGGCAAAAAACGAAAAAAATCAGAAGCGACATTAAGCGGTAAGCTGACACCTGCGGGTTCGAGAAATCCGGCAAAAAATGAATTGTATCTCGTTGAGGGTGACTCTGCGGGCGGTTCAGCAAAGCAGGGAAGAGACCGCAGATTCCAAGCGGTTCTGCCATTGCGCGGTAAAGTCATTAACACGGAAAAAGCAAAGCTTGCTGATATCTTTAAAAACGAAGAGATTAATACGATCATTCATGCCATCGGCGGCGGTGTCGGGGCTGATTTTTCAGTTGACGACATTAACTACGATAAAATCATCATTATGACGGATGCCGATACTGACGGCGCTCATATTCAAGTACTGCTTTTAACCTTTTTCTATCGCTATATGAAGCCGCTCATTGAGAATGGAAAGGTATTTATTGCACTGCCTCCTTTATATAAGGTCAGCAAAGGCAGCGGGAAAAAAGAAATCATTGAATATGCATGGTCTGATGAAGAGATGGATGATGTACTGAAAAAAGTCGGCAAGGGCTATACAATCCAGCGATACAAGGGTCTTGGTGAGATGAACGCAGATCAGCTGTGGGAAACGACGATGAATCCGGAATCCCGTACGCTTGTAAGGGTCAAAATTGACGACGCGGCACGTGTTGAGAGACGCGTGACGACATTAATGGGCGATAAAGTAGAGCCGCGCAGAAAGTGGATTGAGAAAAATGTAGCTTTCGGCTTGGATGAAGAAAGCAATATTTTAGAAAATGAAAACTTATCGGTCGCTGAGGAGGTTTAATGATTGTCACAGCCAGAATTATTTCATGATTTACCATTAGAAGAGGTGATCGGCGACCGTTTTGGACGCTATAGTAAATATATTATTCAAGACAGGGCGCTGCCTGATGCGCGCGACGGTTTAAAGCCCGTACAGCGCAGAATTCTGTATGCGATGCATACGGACGGAAACACATTTGATAAAAATTTCAGAAAAGCGGCCAAAACGGTCGGTAATGTCATCGGTAACTACCATCCGCACGGTGACAGTTCGGTGTATGAAGCAATGGTGCGGATGAGCCAGGATTGGAAAGTGCGGAATGTATTAATTGAAATGCACGGGAATAACGGAAGTATAGATGGAGATCCTCCGGCGGCCATGCGTTACACAGAAGCGAAGTTGTCTTCGATTGCATCAGAGCTTCTGCGGGATATTGACAAAAATACTGTTGAATTTGTCCCAAACTTTGATGATACAAGCAAGGAGCCTGTTGTACTTCCGGCTATGTTCCCTAACTTGCTGGTCAACGGATCTACCGGTATATCTGCAGGATACGCGACTGATATACCGCCTCATCATTTAGGAGAGGTCATTGATGCTGTTATTAAACGCATTCAAATGCCGTCATGCTCTGTAGACGATCTCATGGAAGTGATCAAAGGGCCTGACTTTCCGACAGGCGGAATTATCCAGGGCGTTGATGGCATTAGAAAAGCCTACGAAACCGGAAAAGGGAAAATTATTATCCGCGGAAAAGCTGAGATCGAAACGATCAGAGGCGGACGTGAGCAAATTGTGATTACAGAAATTCCGTTTGAAGTCAATAAAGCCAACCTTGTGAAAAAAATGGACGAGTACCGTATTGATAAAAAGGTTGAGGGCATCTCCGAGGTTCGAGACGAAACAGACCGAACCGGCCTTAGAGTGGTCGTAGAACTAAAGAAAGAAGCAGATGCCAAGGGAATTTTGAATTACTTATATAAAAATACTGATTTACAGATTACGTATAACTTTAATATGGTGGCGATCCACAACCGCCGTCCAATGCTGATGAGTCTGCCATCTATTTTAGATGCATACATCGGCCACCAAAAAGAAGTTGTGACAAACCGATCCGTTTACGAGCTTCAAAAAGCAAAAGACAGACATCACATTGTAGAAGGTCTTATGAAAGCTTTATCGATCTTGGATGAAGTTATCGCAACGATTCGCTCCTCAAGCGATAAACGTGACGCCAAAAACAATTTAATGGCGAAATATGAATTCACTGAGCCTCAGGCTGAAGCTATCGTGTCCTTGCAGCTATATCGTTTAACAAATACCGATATCACAGCGCTCAAGGAAGAGGCTGAAGAGCTCAGCAAAAATATTGAAGAGCTTGAATCGATTTTGAGCAATGATAAAAAGCTGTTAAAGGTCATTACAAACAGCTTAAAAGCGCTGAAAAAGAAATATGCGGACACGAGACGCTCTGTCATTGAAGAAAAAATTGAGGAAATCAAAATTAATCTTGAAGTCATGGTTGCCTCTGAGGATGTATACGTGACCGTTACAAAAGATGGCTACTTAAAGCGCACAAGCCAGCGTTCCTTTGCCGCTTCAAACGGACAGGATTTTGGAATGAAGGACACAGACAGGATGCTGCACCAGTTTGAAATGAATACGACAGATGTGCTGCTGCTGTTCACGAATAAGGGAAGCTATATCTATTGTCCGGTTCACCAGCTGCCTGATATCAGATGGAAGGACATGGGCCAGCACTTTTCTAACATAATCACGATTGAACGTGACGAAACGATTGTAAAGGCCATACCGATAAAAGAGTTTGATCCATCTGCTTATCTTTTATTCTTCACGAAAAACGGCATGGTGAAAAAGACAGAACTCACCCATTACAAAGCACAGCGTTATTCTAAAGCACTTGTGGCGTTAAATCTAAAGGGTGAAGACGAGCTGATTGATGTACATGTGACAAATGGTGACAGTCAGATCTTGATGGCGACACATCTCGGATATGGCCTATGGTTTGGAGAAGATGAAGTAAATGTTGTGGGCGCACGTGCAGCTGGCGTTAAAGGAATTAACTTGAAAGATGGAGACTTTGTCGTGTCAGGAGAAATTCTGAATGAGTCTGATTCTCTCGTATTGTTTACACAGCGGGGAGCGGTCAAACGTATGAGTCTTTCTGAGTTTGAAAAGACCTCCCGTGCAAAACGGGGAGTCGTTATGCTGCGTGAACTGAAGAAAAATCCGCATCGTGTCGTTTCGCTGTTCGCGTGCGGACTAGATGAATGGTTTATGGCAGAAACGGAAAAAGGGGACAGAAAAGAACTGCAGGCTAAAGAGCTGCGAACAAACGACAGATACAGCAATGGTTCATTCTTTATTGATGAAGAAGAATCAGGCAAGGTCACAGCTGTCTGGCGTCTTACAACTGAATAATCATTAAAAAACCCGCCCACATATCGTGAGCGGGTATATTTTGTTTTTCATCAGCTTTCATGGCTGGTGAATAAGTCTGTCACGGCATGAATGACTTCAATACCTTGCCATACAAATAAGTTCAGCGCTGTGAAAGAGAACAAGCCTAAAATCACCATTCTTAAGATAAACAACATGTTAACAGCCTCCTCATATTTTCGTTATATATTCGGGTGATGTTGAACATGAAGTTTGTCGAAATAAGACGATTGATAAAATTTGGCCAGTATAAAGCTTTTTCTTCGCTGCCGTCTCCGGGAGTAACATATATCTTTGTTTTCCGCGGTCATCAGCAGCACAGCCATTGAGAAGGCAGTCAGCGCAAAAGCTCCGGTGATGGATTTCTTTTCATCATCTGCATTTTGGCCAGCTTTCATCTCATGCATTTCCTGCTGGTCGGCTACCGCTTTATAATGATGGCCAATATCAAAGGCGTGGGGAATTGAGAACAAATGAAAACTGGCAATCGCCAAAAATAAGATGGACGCTTTAAGTATCGTTACTTTTTTCAAATGATCTCCCCCCTTCGATATTACTGAATATTTTTATAATGATACCCCAGACCATCTTAAAAGTAAACCTGATTTATTAAATTTAAAAATAAAATTCACTTTGTTAAGTATATATCGTTTCAGTTCCTTTTTAAAGTGAAATGTCTTTTATTAGTATATGTATACCCGATCTAGGGTGTGATTCAAAACATATTTTAAAGATATGTTTGCAGCTCAAACATTATCACGATATACACCCTAAGGTTAGGGAGAAACAAGCGGAGAATGAATAGAAAGGGAGACTCTTTTTATTGATTTCTAATGATTTTATTCATAGAAAATAAAAAATCAAACTAACATAATATTCTTCCGAAAAAACTTTCTAATTCGACATATTGTGATATAATAATACTCGTTGTGTTAAAAAATCTAACATCAAAAATGAATTCAGCATGAATTGCAAAAACGGGAGGTAAGTATGGAGTCTTTTTTCAGCAAAATGATTAATATTCCAAGTGCCTTTATTTGGGATTATTTAGTCTATATTTTAGTAGGACTTGGATTATTTTTTACAATTCGCTTTGGTTTTATCCAATTCCGATATTTTATTGAAATGTTTAGAATAGTAGGTGAGAAGCCTGAAGGAAATAAAGGCGTTTCATCTATGCAGGCGTTCTTTATTTCTGCGGCATCCCGAGTTGGTACAGGAAATTTGACTGGTGTGGCCTTAGCAATTGCGACAGGCGGACCAGGAGCTGTATTTTGGATGTGGGTTGTAGCTGCTGTAGGGATGGCTTCAAGCTTTGTTGAGAGTACGTTAGCGCAGCTTTATAAGGTGAGAGACGGGGAGGATTTCCGCGGCGGACCGGCCTACTATATCCAAAAGGGGCTTGGAGCTAGATGGCTCGGCATTGTATTCGCTGTTTTAATTACTGTATCGTTCGGTTTAATCTTTAACGCTGTTCAAACTAACACAATAGCGGGTGCCTTAGATGGCGCTTTTCATGTGAATAAAACAGCAGTAGCCATCATTCTTGCTGTTTTAACTGCGTTTATTATTTTTGGCGGTTTAAAACGTATTGTGGCGGTATCACAATTAATTGTTCCGGTAATGGCAGGCATTTATATTCTTATTGCTTTATATGTAGTGATTACTAACATTTCTGCATTCCCAGGAATTATCGCAACAATTGTCAAGAACGCTTTCGGCTTCGAACAAATTGTCGGCGGCGGTTTAGGAGGCATCATTATAACAGGCGCAAAACGGGGACTATTCACTAACGAAGCAGGAATGGGAAGCGCGCCGAATGCAGCTGCGACAGCTCATGTTTCGCACCCGGCAAAACAGGGTCTTATTCAGACATTGGGTGTATTTTTCGATACATTTATTGTCTGTACATCCACTGCGTTTATCGTATTACTTTACAGCGTAACGCCAAAAGGTGACGGTATTCAAGTAACACAGGCTGCATTAAATCACCATATTGGAAGCTGGACGCCGACATTTATAGCCATCGCAATGTTCTTGTTTGCATTCAGTTCAGTTGTCGGAAACTATTATTATGGTGAGACAAATATTGAATTTATTAAAACTAGCAAGCTATGGCTGAATATTTACCGTATCGCGGTTATTTTTATGGTTGTTTACGGATGTATGGCAGACTTTCAACTTGTTTGGGACATGGCGGATCTCTTTATGGGGCTCATGGCGCTGATTAACTTAGTTGTGATCACACTGCTGTCAAATGTAGCATACAAAGTCTATAAAGATTACGCGAAACAGCGCAAACAAGGACTTGATCCTGTGTTTAAAGCAAAAAATATCCCAGGATTGAAACACGCTGAAACTTGGGAAGATGAGAAACAAGAAGCATAATTTATAAAGAATACGGCTGCATTCAATGACTTGAATGCAGCTTTTTATTTGCCGGAAAAAAAGCGGAATCTTTTGATTTCATCAAAAAATAACGTGTAAAGTCCTGATCAAACACTTTTATCCCTGATATACACGTGTCAGCTGTATAGGAAGCAACACAAAAAGAGTCAATAGACAGGCTTTTAAGCCGCCTAAAAACAAGAGATTAGGTTGATAGACAATCATGAGAAAGATTTTTACAATGAGTGCGTGTTTAAAAAAAGAAAGGGAGGGAGAGCGGCAGCTATTAGGCATACGTTTTACATGATTATTTGAAGGAGGAGAGAATGCTATATGAAACGTTCAGTCTCTATCTTTATCGCATGTTTATTAATGACAGTATTAACAATTAGCGGTGTCGCGGCACCAGAAGCATCTGCAGCAGGGGCGAAAACGCCTGTAGCCCTTAATGGCCAGCTTAGCATTAAAGGTACTCAGCTAGTCAATCAAAACGGAAAACCGGTGCAGCTAAAAGGAATCAGCTCACACGGTTTGCAGTGGTTCGGCGATTATGTCAATAAAGACACTTTAAAATGGCTAAGAGACGATTGGGGAATTACCGTCTTCCGGGCGGCAATGTACACGGCTGACGGCGGTTATATAGAGAATCCGTCTGTGAAAAATAAAGTCAAAGAAGCTGTTGAAGCGGCAAAAGAGCTCGGAATATATGTCATCATTGACTGGCATATTTTAAATGATGGCAATCCAAATCAAAATAAAGAGAAGGCAAAAGAATTCTTTAAGGAAATGTCAAGCCTTTACGGAAGCTCACCAAACGTTATATATGAAATTGCTAATGAACCGAACGGTGATGTAAATTGGAAGCGCGATATCAAACCGTATGCGGAAGAAGTGATTTCCGTTATCCGTAAAAATGACCCGGATAACATCATTATTACCGGAACAGGCACTTGGAGCCAGGATGTCAACGATGCTGCGGATGATCAGCTTAAGGATGCAAACGTCATGTACGCGCTTCATTTTTATGCCGGTACACACGGCCAGTTTTTAAGGGATAAAGCGGACTATGCGCTCAGCAAAGGAGCTCCGATTTTTGTAACGGAATGGGGGACGAGTGACGCTTCCGGAAATGGAGGGGTATACCTTGACCAGTCGAGGGAATGGCTGAATTATCTCGACAGCAAGAAAATCAGCTGGGTAAACTGGAACCTTTCTGATAAGCAGGAATCATCCTCAGCTTTAAAGCCGGGGGCATCTAAAACAGGCGGCTGGCCGTTATCAGATTTATCCGCTTCAGGGACATTTGTAAGAGAAAACATCCGCGGCTCCCAAAATTCGAGTGAAGACAGATCTGAGACGCCAAAGCAAGAGAAACCCGCACAGGAAAACAGCATCTCTGTGCAATACAGAACAGGGGATGGAAGTGTGAACAGCAACCAAATCCGTCCTCAGATCAATGTGAAAAACAACAGCAAGACCACCGTTAACTTAAAAAATGTAACTGTCCGCTACTGGTATAACACGAAAAACAAAGGCCAAAACTTCGACTGTGATTACGCGAAGATCGGATGCAGCAATGTGACGCACAAGTTTGTGACATTACATAAACCTGTAAAAGGTGCAGATGCCTATCTGGAACTTGGGTTTAGAAACGGGACGCTGTCACCGGGAGCAAGCACCGGAGAAATTCAAATTCGTCTTCACAATGAGGACTGGAGCAATTATTCACAAGCCGGTGATTATTCTTTTTTCCAGTCAAATACGTTTAAAGATACAAAAAAAATCACATTATATAATAACGGAAAACTGATTTGGGGAACAGAACCCAAATAGTGACTGTTTTGACGGACATCACAATTGGTGTCCGTTTTCATTATCTAATCAGCGGCAGAACAAGGAGGTACAAGCTGTGGACGAAACATTGAAACAGTATATGTTGCTGTTCAAACAAAACAGCGACTTGGTTAACGGACCGGACTATCCAGGAAAGGAAAAAGATATCCAAAACCAAAAAGAACAGATTGAAGCCTACGAAAAACTTCTGCAGCAAGGCTTTACCAGCGATTATGATTATGATGAGTTTGCTGATTCGGTGATCAAATGCGCATACGGTGATATGACATTGGAAGAGCTGGAAGCCGTATATTATGGGTTGACTTCGCCATTTTAAAGTTTCTTAATAAGACTTGCTGAAGCTCAGGCATTTGACACTTGAAATAAAAGCAATCGAAATTGGCCAACCTGCAAGTAATTTTCTTATTCTGTCTCACTAACTTAAGTATACTTTGTTATTGAGACAGAATTTCTTTGAAATTAATTACTTCCTAGAATATATATTATGTTAACTAAAATAAGTCGTAAATCCACAAATTGTTTAGGTGCAATGAAATTTGACAAATCATTGCACCTTTGAGCTTGTAATAATAATCTATTTCGTCAGTTGATTTTTTTAATTGTTTTGCCGCTTCCAATGCCCAATTCGGTTATGTCACTTGTTGCTGGTCTTCTTGATCAAGTCCACGCCATCGTATGCCAGACTCTCCACACTTGCAGCCTTCTGCAGTATGTAATGATCAAAAAAGTTCTTCGTATAGTCTGTAACAAGATTTCGCATCTCTATAGCATCCCGTTCGCCTCTGAGTTCCTCATTAACACTGGTAAACACGATGTCGCAGTAATCTAAATGCGCAACACGATCAACAGAGAAATAATAGGTTTCCATGCTATTGTTATCGCCAATTATCGCATTCATGTTATAGTTAGGTTCACAAAACAGTAGCAAAAAGGGTTTCTTAAGGTCGCTGTCGAGAAGGCCGAACGCACCGCTATCCAAGCCAATCCCGCAGGCGAACCGGTCGTCGTCCCGGCAAACAATCGCCGTCGTAGGCCCTCCATAAGAATGTCCGACTATGCCCATGCCGATGTCAAGCAACAATCTGCCCTTAAAGATGGAATTCAGCTCTCCAGAGTCCAGTTTGTAAAGATAATCGGCTACATACCTTACATCTTCTGCCTGTAATTCACTATACTCTGTTAACTTGGCAAGTATCGGCAGTGTAAGCAAGTTATGGCACATCTCAATGGCAGTTTCATCGTCAGGCCGCATCTCCATCTTACCAGCCAACGCCAGCATCTCTGGATCTTCAGAAAACGCCATAATGACATCCGAAAAATCCTTTGAAACATTAAACAGGCGCCCATCTTTACGCTTATACATCGTGCTATTCTGATGGCCGATGCTTACCATATCCCATGCTTGCCAAGTCTGTACAGATCACTGTACCCCATTCTGGAGAACCGCCCCCGCAGCAAACATAGAATAACACCGGATAGCGCTTTTCCTTCCCGGAGAGAGCAATGTCGTCGTAACACTGGGTCTTGATATCTATAGAGAAAACATCCTTCCC
>NZ_NSDH01000032.1:0-25749 GCF_002289525.1 Bacillus sp. 7705b
TTTTAGGGTCTGTTTCAACAAGAACCCAAAAATCGTATTCTAGATCACTGAACAAGCGAACATTCCTTTTTAGTTAAGGACTATATAATTCCCATTAATTATTTCCAAACTTGCTGCTTCTTTTCATGTTAATGAGCGAATACATGTGCACATCTCTTTTAACAAGATTTTTCTATAAAATTTCGACAAGGTTCTACAATACCCTTCTATAAATATTCATAATATCTCAGTGATAGTGCATCGGTCGTTCAGAATGGATCTACTTTTACTTTCCCAAATAATAAAGGGTAATACAACTCTGTCATTTTCAGAAACAGAATCGTATTACCAAAAATTCAAAAAAACCCATCAAATTAAATATATAATTTCTTCCTCTAGTTTATTCCTCTTCTCTGGTTTTGCTATATGGATTTTTGGCAAAACATGTCCGCGGGCCCGCTTGCCTGAGGTCCCCTTAACGATTTGCGACAAATGTTGTCACGCTTTGAGCTGGAAGATGGGCCCAAAAATGATTGCCCGTTACATTGAGATTCGTTCCAGGTTGAAGATTGCTGCTTCCGCTTGTTATCCACCTAGATACCTGAGAAGCAGATCCATTCTGCAACACAAAGTTTTGGTTGACCCCTGTATTGCTTTTGTTAATGGCAACAATAACGACCTTGTTGTCACCTTTATAGGCTGACACGTAAACGTTCGCATTAGGATTTTTCGTTGCATCTACCCTTACATAGCCGGGACGCACAAACTTCGAGAAATGAGCCATATTGTAACCGCGTTTGCTGATCGTACCGTCCTCTTTCATAGGACCGTAAGATCTGCGGATGTACCACCAAACATAAGATTGAAAATCTCCCTCCACCATTGAATGGTGAATATGCTCTGAAACGCCTAATGCCTCGGGCCAGCGATCCGCTGAATTGTTGTCACTGTTTGGATAGTATACTTCCGTCATCCATAGCTCTTTCCCTGCTCCTTTTTGTTTGAATAGAGGATAAGGAAACTGACTGACCTGAGTACCGTACAGGTGAGTTCCGAGAATATCCATATTCCTAAGCGCCTGTGGATCGTTCAAAATGGGGTCCGATATATTTTTAAAGTACTGAAAAGATTCTGGTGCAATGACACGTGCATTAATGGAACCGGCATTTTCTCTCATGAAACGAAGTATTTCTTGCGGAGTCCACCACGTCCATTCGTGCGCATAATCAGGCTCGTTTTGAACAGAAATCGCATAAAGATTCACGCCATTATTCTTCATGTAGGTAACAAAATCGTTAAGATGCTGCGCGTATGCGGCGTACTTATCGTATCTTAGCCGTTTAGCTGATGTGTCACCATTACGATTGAAAGTCTCAACCATATCGCTTGGAGGATTCCAGGGAGAAGCAAAAACGATTGCTCCATGTTTGATCGCACTCTTTGCAGTCTCCACTTCTCTGTACCAATTATTTCTATTTTCATCCACATGAATTCTTAAGATTGAAAAACCTAACTGATTCTGTCCATTGCCAAAAGCGGTTTCTCTTTGAGCTGCTGTCAAATCTCCAATCCAAGCCGGGTGGTTCATGCCTCCAAAACCGCGGATCACTTGTTTTTCTGCAGATAAATTAATTGTTACATCACTTGCTGCTAAAACTTCAGTAGCACCTGGCCCGGCTAACATGACTGACAGCATAGTGAAACATACCAATAATACACAAATTGTTTTTTTTACGCTTGAAATCATTTTTTCCTCTCCTTCATATGTCTTTTACGGTATTAGAAGAATCTGATCTGTCTTCTTTTATATTGCAAACAAAAGGTTGTATATCAAACTTTTCCTTATATCCATAATGGGGGCTGCTCCGGCGTTGGTCAGTTCTGCACCCTTCTCGTTTCTTAAGCGGAGCCATTACGGTGCTATCTTTGCGTAAACTGCCAGTAATCAAAATTAAACAAGTTTCCTGTACCTGTTCCGGTAAATACAAAGAAAACTTTGTGTACACCGGTTGCACCGCTTACCGCAGTTTCTATTTCTCTCCAGGTTTGCGCTCCGCCTGTGGAAGGTACATTCAGGGTTCCTGCAAGCTTACCGTTTGCACTGTCTAGACGCACTTCTATTTTCCCGCCTATAGTGGATGCTACATTTGCTTTAAACGTTCTGGCACCGCCCGCCCCGAAGTCTGCATTTCCTACAGCAATCCAGTCTCCGTTATGAATGCTTGTTACATTTTGATTATTTACCGGCCCGCTGGTTGCTGAAGATTTCTCGGTCAAAATGCGTCCATTCCAGGCAAACGTTTCAGCTTCTACCCGATTAAATGGATTCAAATTGGAAAGCTGTGTTACGCCTGCATAATTTGCCGCAACCTCTTGAATGGATCCATCTGCATTATGCGCCAGCTTATTAATATGGGGAGAACGGTATCCTTTGCCGGCCCCGAACAGAGCGGAACTGACAGTTTGAGCATGGTACACCACATACCACTCATTTTTTAAATTGAAAACAGCATGGTGGTTGTTTCCGCCACCTCCGAAAAATGCTCCCGGATTTTTCAGGAAGTGCCCTCTATATGTAAAGGGACCCATGGGACTTGAGCTGGTCATATAGCCGATCTCACCTGGGGGTTTATCGGCCGGGTGCGTGCCCCCGAAATTGATGCAATAGGAATAGTAATATTTTCCGTTATGCTTATGCATTCCCGAATCTTCAAACATAAAAGGCGCATCAATTGTAGCTGCACTTCCAACAACACTGGTCATATCAGGCCCCAATTTCATGACTCTTGCTGTTTTAGGATTGGCCCATTGTCCCTGCGTTGGATTTGAACCGCCAGGAACGCCTCCCCCGGCATACAGGTAACCGGTGCCGTCATCATCTACAAATACTGCCGGATCAAAAAGCCATACAACACCGGACATTCCTGGCGTACTTGGCGTTACGAGCGCTTTTCCGATTGGGTCGGTCCATGGGCCAATCGGGCTGTCTGCGGTGAGAACCCCGATACCTCCGCCGCTGTTTGCGAAATAAAGGAAGAATTTATCCTTACCATTTATCTTTTTAACTGCGACTGACGGGGCCCAGGACGCACCTGCCCATTTCGCAATCCCCCGGCCGCCATTAGCCCCGTTGGCACCTGCTACCGGAATGGCTCCGTGGTCTGTCCAGTTCACCATATCCGCTGAAGAGATGACGAATACTCTATTCAAATTGGCAAATGAGTTATCCTTAATCGTTCCGTTGCTATTATATTCATAGTCATCACTTGACATATAGATGTAGACTCTTCCGTTATAGGTCAGCGCAAACGGATCTGCTCCCAAATGATGGTCTATAAGGGGGTTTGAATTCCCTGCATGTTTTGCAATTGTAGTACTGGCTGCATACGCAGACTCCCCAAATAAGCAACTCAATAATAAAGCAAGAACCCATAAACATACGCTACACTTTTTACTCATGACTTAACATCCTCCTTTTTTCTAAAAATGGGGGGTGATCACACAGGTCATGAAGGACACATAAATCGGATGCCGATCATATCATCGAACTGTGAAAAGCGCACTGACATTCAAATAAGTATATTTAGCCCCCCCTTTTCCTCCGCCATCCTGATGACACGTACCACAGCTTGCCGATGCATGCTGCTGGCAGGAAATAAAAAGGCAGGATTTTTCAAGAGTTCCCTCCGATCACATTGAATAGAGATGCAATATTATACAAAATATCCCTTTATCTAACATCCTAGCATGATTATAATAAATGTGTATAGAATACTTTCGGAGGAATTATTGTTCGGTTTTACAAAGAAACTGGATACATTTATTCATTGAATATATAAGGTGGGAAAATCAGTCTTAAAAGGTTTTCAGGCGCAAAAAAACAGCCGTTCAGAGCGGCTGTTTTTTTTAGAGTACAAGAACTATTGCGGTATACCCGCCGTCCATAACTACGGCCTGACCTGTGATGCCTTTTGCTTTGTCGCTGTCCCTCTCGAGTGCGAGAAGCCTTTATGTAATAAGCCATTCACCCCTTCCTGTAAACCGCTGTAAGTGATGACCCGTTCTCCGCCTTGTTCATAGGGGGCGTCCTGGAAAGCTCTCATTCTGACGCTGTAATATGTTTCTTCCTGCATCATATTCCCCTCCTTTCTAACCTTGAGAATGAATGTTAACTAAACTCATTAAAGGTTAACACTTGTGCAGGATATTAGTGTTCCTCGTAAAATATGTCAACCTGCACGATCAAACTATTAACTTGATGAATCTGCAAGGCCTCATTATTTTTTCATGTTTTGTTCATATTTTAGTAATTGTTTATTCAACACTGTCCTCTAAAGTAATCCATATCAACAAATGTGACAGCCATCTGCATTTTTTATGAAGGGAGGTCAAAACCGGGTGCCGTTATGTTGAGAGAAAAAATAAAAACATTAGGCCGTTTTTGCACCGTGGGCGTCGGCAATACGCTGATAGATTTTGGTGTCTTCTTTCTTCTCACCGCTTGTCATGTCCCTTATCTGCTAGCACAGATCTGCTCCTATTCGGCAGGTATCATCAACAGCTATGTGTGGAACCGGAATTGGACGTTTCGTGTAAAACGTAAGGCTGACGGAAAAGAGATCGTGCGCTTTCTCATGATTAATATTGCCGCGTCGGGGATCACCTTTTTGCTGCTTTATTTGTTTCAAAAAGGCGGCTGTTCGCTTTTGGTGAGTAAGCTCGCCGCCACTATCGGCGGAATGATGATGAATTTTATAGGAAACCGAATCTGGGTATTTGGAGATTTGCTGAAAAACATACAGGATCAGGAGTGAAGATGAATGAGAAAAAAAGTGAGAAAAGCGGTCATTCCCGCAGCGGGTTTAGGAACGAGATTTCTGCCGGCGACAAAGGCGCAGCCGAAAGAAATGCTCCCGATCGTCGACAAACCAGCAATTTAATACATTGTAGAAGAGGCTGTAGAGTCAGGAATTGAGGATATACTGATTATTACAGGGAGAAACAAACGCTCGATTGAAGATCATTTTGACCGGTCGGCGGAATTGGAATTCAATCTGCGGGAAAAAGGCAAGACGGAGACGCTTAAGGAAATACAGCAGATTGCCGATTTGGCCAATATTCATTATATCCGCCAGAAAGAACCGCTCGGCTTAGGTCATGCGGTGCTGTGTGCGGAGCATTTTATCGGAGATGAGTCTTTTGCCGTTCTATTAGGCGATGATATTATGGTGTCTGAAAAGCCGGCTCTTCGGCAATTAATGGATGTATACGCCGATTATGGCACAGAGGTTGTCGGCGTACAGTCTGTTCTCCCTGAGGATGTCAGCAAATATGGCATTATTCAGACATCAGGCTCTCAAGGCCATGTGTATGAAGTGAACGATTTAGTTGAAAAACCGTCTCCGGAAGAAGCCCCTTCCGAAACTGCAGTGATGGGACGATATGTACTGAATCCTTCTATCTTCCCTGTTTTGAAGTCGATCGGGAGAGGCGCAGGCAATGAGATTCAATTAACAGATGCACTTCGTGAGGTTTGCCGTACCCAGCCTATTCATGCGCGGCTTCTGGAAGGAAAACGATATGACATTGGCGATAAATTGGGCTGTTTTAAAGCAAGCACCGAAATCGGCTTAATGCGTCCTGAAATGAGATCTCAGCTTTTAGCTTATTTAGAAGAAGTGCTCAAACGGGAAACAAAAGAAGTGCTGCGATAAAAAAATTTGTAACCATCTTGCTCGTCAATCAGTCATATAATAGTGAAAAAGATAAGGACAGGTTGTGAAGAATGTGGGCAGTTTGATAAGCGAAATTTTAACTTGGCTGACGAATATGGGATATGCGGGCATTGCAATTGGTTTGATGATCGAAATCATACCGAGTGAAATTGTATTGGCCTATGGCGGCTATATGGTATCGGAAGGCACGATTGGATTTATCGGCGCCATCATTGCGGGGGTTATCGGGGGCACCATTGCCCAGATCTTTATTTATTGGATCGGACGCTATGGCGGCAGGCCGTTTTTGGACAAATACGGGAAGTACTTATTGATTAAAAAGCATCACATTGACATGTCAGAAAACTGGTTTCAAAAGTACGGTACGGGGGTTGTCTTCTCGGCACGTTTTATACCGGTTGTCAGACATGCGATATCAATTCCCGCAGGCATTGCCAAAATGCCGTTTCTCAAATTTGTGGTACTGACTGTACTTGCTATCATTCCGTGGTCTATCCTGTTTGTTTATTTAGGCATTCAGCTCGGAAGCCAGTGGGATGACGTTGAGAACATTGCGGGCACTTATACAACACCGATTATGATACTGGCTATAGTGGTCATTGCACTTTATTTTGTCATAAAAAAACGCACAGCCATTTTTAAACGATAGCTAATGGATATGCATAGGGAGGACTCTCCCCTATGCATATTTTTTTGTTATTTTCGATGATGATTTGAAAGCTTCATATGTTCCGCTAAAAATGCGACAAACACTTCATCCCGTACAAGAGATGCCGCGTAATTCCTTTTAATAAACCATTCTGCTTCCTCAAAAGCCGCGAAGGTTTCGTCCTGTGTCTCCCCGTTAATTTGAATGTTCCATGCGTTGTCCGAAGGAAACAGGAAGAATCTCATTTGTTCGCGATTTTCGTATAATGAGCCGTTTGCCGACCCTTTCAGATTATAGAAATTACGGAATGCATCCGGGCGGACCGGTTCCATTCGGAATGCTTCAGCTACAAACAAATCGTATACTTCGTCCGTTATGGAACAGCCTGAAGCCTTCGCATGCCCACCGCCTCCGTACCGGCCTGCTACTTCTGAAACATCAATGTAATCATGAATGGTGCGCAAGCTGGCTCGTTTTGATCCCATGCTTAAAATGGCAATGTAATCAAGATGCGGATTGTCTTTTCCAAGTCTGTTTCCGAGTTCAGAATGGTACGATTCTGCGTGAACGATACCTACACAGTGTTCGTGAACAAAGGTTTGCACCATTTCTCTTTTTTTCCTGCGAAGGTAGCGCTCGATTTTCTCTTCTTCTAAATCAAGCAGTTTCACTTCAAATTCATCAAAGAAGAATTCGTCATGGGCAGAAAGCCGCTGAATCATTTTTTGTTCAAATTCATCGATTGAAAGCAAAAAGAAAAGGTCATTGAGCCGCTTTGCCTGTTTTTGATCGTACTGCTCCCATTCCCAAGTGTCGTATTGGCGGATGAGCTCTGTAAATTGATCTAAGGCGTTTGTCGGCTTCATCAGATCATTTTGGACAAGATAGTCGTATAAAAGAGATGTGGCCGATGCAAGACGTCCGTCATCGTATTCCACCTGGACAAATCCCCACTCATGCTCATTCAAATGAAGGGCTGTTTTATGGTGGTCAATCAGTTTCACTTTTCCGCCCGCATGGACATACTCGTTCAGCCTCTTTTCATTTTCTTCATTGACAGCAAGATCCGTGATAAATAAGGCATCGTGTCTGCTGCTCTCTTTTGCTTTTTCTAAGAAGTATTGGACTTGAGCATTTAAGCCGTTGACAGAGTTATAACGGACCTCAACTTCTTTCCCGAAAGCCAATTTCGCAACGATCCCGCAGCCTACTCCGTCCAAGTCGTTATGTGAATATAAATGGTACATAATAAAGGCCCCTTTTTATCATACTGGAGATTGCCGCTATAGGTGTGCGGCAGCCTTTATTTACTATTGTAAAAAACAGAGGGTTTTATGCACAGTTGATTAGTTTACATAATAAAATTATTTAAAATAATAAAAAGAGCGCTTATCACGCTCCTGGTACTTCCTTTTAAACTGGATAGACCGGATGTTTTCGATTGGTGAATGTCACTTCCTTTGTCATGTACGCCATAAGCCGTTTGTGCAATTCCTCGCGCAATGAATTGGCTGGGATTACCGCGTCAATGATCATCTCTGAAGCCAAGCGGTATATATTGATGTCCTCTTTGTACTCCTCGCGTTTGCTGCTGATAAATTGAGCCCTCTCTTCTTTCGGCAGCTCGGAGATTTTTTTGGCATAGACAGCGTTTACGGCTGCTTCAGGGCCCATTACGGCGATTTGTGCGGTTGGAAGCGCTATGCAGCAATCCGGTTCGAAAGCCGGTCCGGCCATAGCATATAACCCCGCTCCATAGGCTTTTCTCACGATCACAGAAAGCTTGGGGACGGTTGCTTCTGACATCGCTGAAATCATTTTGGCTCCATGGCGGATAATTCCGGCCTGTTCTACCTTTGTGCCGATCATAAAGCCGGGAATGTCCGCTAAGAACAGCAAAGGAATATGAAAGGCGTCGCATAATGTGATAAATTTAGCGGCTTTGTCCGCTGAATCGTGGAATAAGACACCGCCTTTTACTTTTGGCTGATTCGCGATAATTCCGACAGGCTGTCCGTGAATCCTCGCAAGACCTGTAATGATTTCCGGTGCGAATAAAGCTTTGATTTCAAAAAAAGAGCCTTCATCTATTACACGATCGATCAGCTCAAACATATTAAAAGGTGCATTTTGGTTTTGCGGAATAACGTCGGAAAGCGGTATGTCAAAGGGCTTTGGCGGCCGTTTTTCTTGTACAGGCGCTTTTTCTTTATAATTTGCCGGAAAGTAAGATAAATATGAGCGTGCCAAGTGAACGGCTTCTTGTTCAGTTTCTGCGAGAATATCTCCGCAGCCGGAAACTGAACAATGCATGCGGGCGCCTCCCATCTCTTCAAGTGACACCTTTTCACCGATCACCATTTCTGCCATCCGCGGCGAGCCTAAATACATGGATGCGTTACCGTCTACCATGACGACAATATCGCAGAAGGCAGGAATATACGCACCCCCAGCTGCGGACGGGCCGAATAGAAGGCAGATTTGGGGAATGCGCCCTGACAATTTGACCTGATTGTAAAAAATTCTCCCTGCGCCTCTTCTGCCCGGAAATACATTGATCTGGTCGGTGATTCTGGCGCCTGCCGAATCGACTAAATAAATGAGCGGACAGTTTAATTTTTCTGCTGTTTCTTGTATTCTGATGATTTTTTCGACTGTTTTTGCTCCCCAGGAGCCTGCTTTCACTGTAGAATCATTTGCCATGGCGCAGACGGTTTGGCCGCCGATTTTACCAATGGCGGTTACGACTCCGTCGGCGGGAAGCCCGTCTGACATACATTCTGCAAAAAAAGCGTCCTCAAGCTCGATGTCATCATCAAATAAAAGGGCAAGCCGCTCTCTAACAAAGAGCTTGCCTTTTTCTTGGTTGCTGCGATGATACTTCTCCGCTCCGCCTTTTTGTATCCTTTCCGCCCGTTCTGTTCGTTCTTTTTCATAATCCATAAGGCATTCCCTCCGATCTTTATTCTCCCGTGTATACGGCACGTCTTTTTTCTTGAAAGGCTTGAAGTCCCTCTGTCCTGTCCTTTGTCGGGATCGTGTGTTCATATGCTTTTTGTTCAATTGATAATCCCGTTGCAAGGTTTGTTTCCAATCCTTTATTGATCGCGAATTTAGCCTGGCGGACGGCAATTGGTCCGTTAGCTGAAATGGCTTCTGCCAGTTCCCCTGCTTTCGCCATAAGCTCACAAGAAGCCGTAACATGCTCTACAAGGTTTATCTCTTTGGCTTCATGTGCGGTTATGCGTCTGCCTGTATAAATGAGTTCTTTTGCTTTTCCTCTGCCGATCAGACGTGGAAGTCTTTGTGTCCCTCCTGCGCCTGGGATAATAGCTAAAGCCGTTTCCGGAAGGCCTAACGTAGCGTTCTCGGCTGCTATTCGGATGTCGCATGCCAATGCCAATTCAAGCCCGCCTCCTAAAGCACTTCCGTTTATGGCTGCTATCACCGGCTGCGGCAAGGCTTCGAGTAAAGCAGCGGTTCTGTGAATGAAGGATACACTTTTGAGAACCTGATCTTGTTTCATTTTTATTCTTTCTTTCAAGTCTGCTCCCGCACAGAACGCTTTTTCACCGGCGCCTGTCAGGATGACGCAGCGGATTTTCTTGTTGAATTCGATTTCTTGGAGAATGGATTGCAGGTCTCTAAGTATTTCTGCCGAAAGGGCATTTGCCGCATGGGGCCTGTTAAGGGTGATAACAGCAATGTGTTCTGTTTTTGCAGTGAAAAGAATAGATTCTCCCATTGGTATTTCCTTTCTTTTATAAAGATGATTTATACACCTGTAAATTTCGGCTCGGAAGATGTTTCCCGATTTTCTCCTCGATCCATTTGGCTGCTGGAAGTAACTTGGCGAGCTTTACGTTTGTTTCGATTCCCATTTGATCAAGCATATACACGATATCTTCTGTCGCAGCATTTCCCGATGAACCTGGAGCATATGGGCAGCCGCCAAGCCCGCCCGTTGAGCCGTCAAATGTGGTGATGCCCATTTGCAGAGCGGTGAGAATGTTGGCGAGAGCCGTTCCCCTTGTATCATGAAAGTGGAGTGCGAGCTGGCTTGCCGGGAATCGTTTCAAAAGCGCTTCAAGTACGATTTCAACCTGTACAGGATTTGCCGCGCCGATCGTATCTCCAAGCGATAGTTCAGAAATTCCGAATTCAAATAAAGATTCTGCCAGGCGAATCACTTGTTCGATCGGTACATGTTTTTCATACGGACAGCCGAAAACTGTGGAGAGATAGGCTCTTACTGTAAGATTTGCTTTTTTTGCGTCGTCTGTTACTTGTTTGAGAACTTGGAGAGTGTCAGCAGTGGATTTGTTGATGTTTTTTACGTTGTGTGTTTCGCTTGCGGACATAAAGACAGAAGCTTCGTCAATACCCCCTTCCAGCGCATTCTCCAGTCCCATTTGATTAGGGACAAGTGCTGCGTACGTGATGCCTTTTACCCGGCTGATGCCTTTTGCCACATCTAGAGCATCTCGAAGCGCGGGAATCCATTTTGGATGAACGAAGGATGTTATTTCGATATAGGAGAGTCCTGTCTGGGAAAGCTGGTTGATCCAAGCGATTTTGTCTTCTGTTGCAAGCCACACCGGTTCGTTTTGCAAGCCGTCCCGCGGACCGACTTCTCTTAACATGACTTTTTTAGGATAGGACATGGTAAGCCTCCCCGATTATTGAGTTGGATCGTTCAGTTCGAGCAGCACATCACCTTCATTCACGAAATCACCTTCCTTTTTTTTCACTTCTTTGACTGTTCCGCTTCTCTCTGCAACAATCGGGATTTCCATTTTCATTGATTCTAAAATGGCGACTTCCTGGCCTTTTTCAACGTGGTCTCCGGCTTTGACATGCACCTTCCACAGGTTCCCTGCCATTTGAATGTGTATCGTCATGACAGCTGCCTCCTTTATAAGTTGTTTTTCAAAAAATCAGTTGTGACGTCTCCTTTTTTGAATGCTTCTGATGAAGCAGCCTGTAAGAGAAGCGGAATATTCGTTTTGATCCCTTCTATCCGATAGTCACGGAGCGCCTCCTTTAGCCTCTCAATCGCTTCCTCTCTGTTTTGGCCTTTGACGATCATTTTGGCGATCATCGGATCGTAAAAAGGCGTAACTGCGCTCCCTGTTGTTACTGCACATTCGTGTCGGACTCCATATTGTTCCGGGAGAGAAAAAGCGGTGATTGTTCCCGGTGACGGATAGAAGGTTTTCGGATCTTCCGCATATATTCTGACCTCTATGGCATGCCCGTTTCGTTTTATGTCCTGCTGAGCGAATCTGAGAGTCTGTCCCTCCGCAACCCTTAATTGCTGCTCAACTAAATCTAAACCTGTAATTTCTTCAGTCACGGGATGTTCTACCTGCAATCTCGTATTCATTTCCAGAAAATAAAAGTTTTTATTTTCATCGACTAAAAATTCGATCGTTCCCGCATTGGCATAGCCAATCGCTTTGGCTGCTTTCACTGCCGTTTCTCCTATCTTCATTCTCAGCTCATCATCAACAAATGGAGATGGGGCTTCTTCAATGACCTTTTGGTGGCGCCTCTGGACAGAACAATCACGTTCAAACAGATGCACGGCATGCCCGTGGTGATCGGCAAGAATTTGAATTTCGATGTGGCGGGCGTGTTCAATCACCTTTTCTATATACATGGACCCGTCTCCGAAAAAATCTGCTGCTCGCTTTTTGTTTCCTTCATACGCCTTTATCAATGCTTCTTCGTCAGGAACGAGCTGCATTCCGATGCCTCCTCCCCCTGCTGAAGCTTTCAGCATAACGGGGTAGCCGATTTCACTCGCGGCGAGGCAGGCTGCCTGAATATCTCCAAGGGATTCGGAAACACCCGGCACTACAGGAACACCTGCCTCCTCCATTGCCTTTCGTGCTTCAATTTTACTTCCCATTTTGGCAATCACAGCGGGTGAAGGACCGATAAATACAATGTTTTCTTCTTTGCAGCGTTGCGCGAAACGGCTGTTTTCAGACAATAATCCATATCCAGGATGGATGGCGTCGGCATTTGCCTTTTTCGCCGCCTCTATGATTCTCTCAATATTTAAATAGCTCTCACTGACTCTCGATTCTCCGATATAATAAGCCTCTGTTGCTGCCTTTGTATGGAGCGCATCTCTGTCTGCTTCAGAATATACCGCTGCCGTTTTGATCCCAAGGCGGCTGCACGTACGTATGATTCTCATTGCGATTTCTCCGCGATTGGCAATCAGCACTTTTGTAAACAAATGAAATCACCCCTCATTGACTTGATGGTAAGTGAAACAGCTGAATCGTTTTTTCACGCAGCTTGTATTTTTGAATTTTGCCTGAGGCCGTCATAGGATACTCGTCTGTAAAGATGAAATAACGCGGAATTTTGTGGCGGGCGATTTTCCCTTTGCAATAGGTTTTCAGCTCTTCGGGTGAAGCTGTTTTTCCCTCTTTCAGCTTAATCCAGGCAGCTGCCTCCTCCCCGTATTTTTCGTCAGGCACACCAACTACCTGTACATCTAAAATATTAGGATGACGGTATAAAAATTCTTCTATTTCTCTCGGATAAACGTTTTCACCGCCTCTGATGAGCATGTCTTTTAATCTCCCGTTGACGCGGCAGTATCCGTCTTCATCCATCACAGCGAGATCACCGGTAAATAGCCATCCTTCTGGGGTGATTGCCTTTTGGGTAGCTTCTTCGTCTTTATAATAGCCCTTCATCACATGATAGCCGCGGGTGCAAAGCTCTCCCTGTACGCCTCTTTGAACCTCATTAAACGTGCCGGGCTCCACAATTTTCACTTCGACCTCTGGCAAGGCTCGGCCGGTTGTTTCCACTCTTCTTTGGAAGGAATCATTAGCTCTTGTTTGTGTGATCACCGGCGAAGCTTCCGTTTGTCCGTAGGCGATTGTGATGTCTGTCATGCCCATTTTTTCAATGACAGCTTTCATCACCTCACTCGGACAGGATGATCCTGCCATGATGCCTGTTCGCAACGATGACAGATCATAAGAATCAAAATCTTGAAGATGAAGCTCCGCGATAAACATCGTCGGTACACCGTGCAGTGCTGTGCATGTCTCGTTTTCAACCGTTGTAAGGACTGTAGCAGGTTCAAATTCTACAACAGGTACCATGGCTGCTCCGACGGACACACATGCCAAAACGCCAAGCACGCAGCCGAAGCAATGGAAAAACGGAACCGGAATGCACATGCGGTCAGATGAGGTTAATTTCATACATTCAGCGATATTTGCGGCGTTGTTGATGACATTAAAATGAGTCAGCATCACTCCTTTAGGAAATCCTGTCGTTCCTGACGTGTATTGCATGTTAATGACATCATCTTTTTCAAGGCTGCTCATTCTTGCTTCCAGCTCGGCATCTGACACTGTTTGTGCCAACATCTCTGTATCGTCCCAATGATACATACCAGGTAAACGTTTTTCACCGATATAAATCAATGTTTTTAAACACGGATAGCGTTCTGATTGCAGCTGCCCGGGCTCTGCTTCCTTCAGCTCGGGAATTAAGCTGTTCAGGATCTCTGTATAAGAAGTGCCGCGATATGAATCCATGACGATAAGTGCATCCGCATCTGATTGTCTCAGCAAGTAATCAAGCTCTTGGGATTGGTAATTTGTATTTACGGTAACGAGCACAGCCCCGATTTTTGCGGTGGCGAATTGAGCAGCAAGCCATTCCGGTATATTCGAGGCCCATATGGCCACGTGGTCTCCCTTTCTAATTCCCATCCCCATGAGCCCTTTAGCGGTTTGGCGGCACAGCCTGTTGAATTGCGCGTACGTATAGCGGAGATTCCGGTCGGGATAGACAACCGCTTCTTGATCAGGATAGGCTGCTGCCGTTTGTTCCAGCAGCCTGCCGATTGTGCAATGGATGAGTTCAGACATGTGTCGGTCCTCCTTTCACGAGATCAGAAAGCGTTTACATTTTATTTTAGAAGCTGTCTGGCGATCACGATACGCTGAATTTCTGATGTGCCTTCTCCAATTTCCATCAATTTTGCATCCCGCAGCATCCGTTCAACCGCATATTCTCTCATGTAGCCGGAACCGCCATGGATTTGAATCGCTTGGTTGCATGCCCTTGTTGCCATTTCAGAGGCAAACAGCTTGGCATAAGCCGCTTCTTTCGTAAACGGGCGCTTATGATCTTTCAGCCAGGCAGCTTTTAATACCATTTGCCGGGCAAGATCGATTTCCATCGCCATGTCGGCAAGTTTAAACTGAATGGCCTGAAAGGAAGAGATCGGCTGTCCGAACTGCTTTCGTTCTTTCGCATAGGCTAAGGAGGCTTCAAGTGCCGCTTGGGCAATGCCGACTGCAAGAGCGGCAATTGAAATGCGTCCGCCATCCAGGGTATGAAGAAACTGTTTAAATCCTTTTGAAGGGTCGCCGAGCAGGTAACTTGCGGGTACACGGACATCCTCAAGCAAAATTTCCGCTGTATTTGATCCGCGCACGCCCATTTTATCGTACGGGCTCGTTATGGTAAGGCCGGGTGTGTCTGTCGGAACAATTAATGCGGAGATGATATTATTTCCGCTCTCATTTTTGCCTGTCACTGCCGTCACAATCACCGTACGTGCATAGCTGGCATTTGTGATCCAGCATTTTTCGCCGTTAATCACATATTCATCACCATCTATCACCGCTTTCGTTTGCGTGCCTCCTGCATCAGAGCCGGCATTTGGTTCTGTCAGGCCGAATGATCCGAGTGCTTTTCCGGAAGCCAGAGGAATCAAATGGTCCCGTTTTTGTTCTTCTGTCCCGAAGTAATATAGAGGGCTTGCACCGAGTGAAACTGCAGCTGCATAGCTTAATCCTGTACTGCCGCATGCTTTGCCGATTTCTTCAACAGCTAAGGCATAGGAAATCGTATCTCCGCCTGATCCTCCATATTCCTCAGGAAAGGGGATGCCCATCAGTCCGAGATCACCCATTTTTTGAAACGTTTGTATCGGGAATTCACCCGTTTGATCTACATGTTCTGCGTGAGGAGCAATTTCTCTCTTTGCAAAATCCTTTACCATTTCACGAACCATTTGCTGTTCTTTTGTCAGCTCAAAATTCACTTGGTTTCCTCCTTCACATCTTTGTAACATCCTATTAAGTGAATTCAGGAATCATTCCCTGACAAAAGAAGTCTGAAAATTAAAACGTCAGCGTTAAAATTAACCGGTGATAATAAGCATTTTCCTTCGTTCGGGCTTTTGCTGATTTTAGCTTTTCGGTTGGCGGACGCTGATTGTTCTTTACGTTTGCCCATGAACTGTCGCACACATGACGAACCACCTCCAGCATCAGGTTCTCTTTTGTGCGAAAATGATAATAAACGGTTCCTTGCGTGACATTTGCTTGTTCGGCAACTGATTTTAACGTCATTGTAGTCCCTTGATACTTCTCATAAATCCCCCACTTTTTTCTGATAATCTCGTTCAAAATGGCTAATCATTTTATGTACTGTCTTTATCTTATGTTTAGGAATGATGCCGCAGTTTTTAAATACTTCGTCATGTTCATAGATTGAAAATATATTTTGCAAGTGTGCCTCTTCGATCTTTTTTAATACGAAATGCTCAGTTTCCAATACAGATAATTCAGCACCGGCAATACGTTTCTTGTCTCATTCATAAAAACGCAATTTGTTGAAAAAGACGGCTAGTAAACAGCCGTCTCTGCGGGCTATTGTTTTATTTTTCTTTTCGAGGCCTTGCTTTCGTTATGAAGCCGGTCTGCGGACGTGACATAATACGTATATGTTTTATTTGGTTCTGCCGTGTCATCCAGGAAGGTTTGCTTGTCGTTTGTTTTTCTTGCTGTGGCCAGCAATGTTTGCTCCTGTTTTCCTTCAGCCCTGTATATCGCATAATAGGCTGTTTCCTTTGTTTTTCGATTTGATGAGTGGTCTTGTATGTGCAGGAGGTTTCCGTTATCGTCTGCGGTTACTTTGGTCAGTTTCGGTTTTTTCGGCGCTTTGCTGTCGAGCCAAGGCATTTCGGGTACCAATGCAGGCTTGCTGTACAGGTCGGTGATGAGTCTGTCTTTGATGCCGAGCGGATTTTTATTGAGGTCTTTGAGGCTGAAATGCATGCTTCCTTTCACCAGCTCCAGCTGACGGTTGAGGTTGATTTGTCTGGCGTATTCTTCAGGGTCGGACCATGGCGGGTCAAAATTGTTATTGATTTTATAAGCTGCCTGCCCGATGTATAAATGAACGGGTCTGTTTTTGACCTCGTTGCTCCACCAATCAGCCAGCACGTCATATGCGGCTGCGTTGAAGCCGATGCTCCAGTAAATTTGCGGGGCAATATAGTCGATGTCGCCTTGCTGGATCCAGTGTCTCGTATCTGCATAAAGGTCGTCATAATTTCTGACACCTGCTTTGGTATTCGATCCGGTTGGGTCGTCTTCTGCGTTTCTCCATACACCGAATGGACTGATGCCGAATTTGACATATGGTTTTTCAGCTTTGATTGTTTGATTGATTTGGCTGACAAGCTGGTTTACATTATCTCTTCGCCAGTCATCAATAACGGGAAACGTGTCTTTCCCGTATTGTTCATACTGTACGGTATCAGGAAATTCCTGTCCGGCTATTTTATAAGGGTAAAAATAATCATCCATATGAACGGCATCAACGTCATAATGCTTTACGACTTCTTCAATGCCTTCGATGATAAAATCCCTCGCTTCAGGAATGCCGGGATTATAATAAAGCTGCTTTCCGTAAGCCACGACCCAGTCTGGATGCTTTCTTGCCGGGTGATCATCAGACAATTTATTGAGATCTGTATGGTTCATCGTAATACGGTAAGGATTAACCCAAGCGTGAAATTCAAGATTTCGTTTATGGGCTTCTTCAATCATAAAAGCGAGCGGATCATAACCTGGGTCTTTTCCTTGAACCCCAGTCAAATATTCAGACCAAGGCCCGTAAGCGGACGGATAAAAGGCATCGGCCGTCGGCTTAATTTGAACGATGACGGCATTCATTCCCATTGACTGAACGTCATCCAGCAGGCTGAGATACTCCTGTTTTTGCGCTTCAATCGATAAGCCTTTTTTTGACGGCCAATCAAGGTTTAGTACGGATGCAATCCATACGGCTCTCAGTTCCCTGTCCGTTTGTGCTTTGGCCAGATACGGAACGGATATGATTAACGTTCCGATGAGCAAGCTGACAAGAATACGTACAATCGGCTTTTGACAACCCTTCATTCTGTTTCTTCTCCCCCATTACATCGCTTTCACTATTCGTTATTACGGTATTCCCGGGCTGTAAAAGGGTGCTTAATCGGATTGAAGAAACCGGATTTATAACCGGCTGAACGTAAAAAAGTCCCGAAGCCTCTTTACCCTGCTTTAGGACTTTTTATCATTTATGAGAATTTGGACACTTTTTAACACGTCTACGAGTTTTACGCCGACGCCGACAGCTGATTCAAGAATGGCCTGTGCGCCTGCGATCGATAATATGAAAATCACCGGAACAGCGATATCAGGTAAAAAAAGATAGCCAAGCCCGATCAGGATGGCACACCAAACGCCCGCGCACCAGTAGCAATTTAACATATAGCCAAAGTTTGAGGCCGGCACGTTTTTTTCATTCACATGCCCGTTTGCATCAACGGTTCTTTTCTTTTTCATAAAAGGTTTTCGGATGAATTCAGTAATTTTGTCGAATACAATTAAGTGTGTCAGCCTGTAACTCGCCAGTATCAGCATAAAAAAAGTAAGCCAAGAAAGATGTTCCATGACAAGCCTCCAAGAAAAAGGATGATGTTATCATTCCCCGCTTTTTTGCATCCATTCTTATGCGCGACTCTCTTGCAAAAAGAAAACCGGACAGAGATACGCTTCTGTCCGGCAAGTATTTGTTTAATGCTTATTTGGCAGCACTTTTTGATCTGAATTGATCTTGTCTAAAATATCGAGGATAATATTTGCATTCTTTTCAGCAAATTCACCTTCCAGCATGTCTTTGTGCGCGCCGTACCCGGTGTATTCGGCATAGCCTTCCTCAGCGGCGTCTTGCCATTTCTGTAATACCATAGCCCCGCTCGTTTCGGTTTGAATGCCAGCTTCAATGAAATGAATGTTTGACTTGATACGGCCTTCATTTATTAACTGAGCCCAATATTCCTGATAGCACCTTTTTTTCTGCATCACTGTTTCTCTGACTGCTTCTGGCAGGTATGCGGCTGAGTCGTCGTTTTCGGTATCTGCTGTTATAGACTGATCCTTTTTGTAGGCGTCTACGATAATGAAGTCACTGACTTCTAGTCCTTTCTGCTCCATAGCCTGTACGACCTCAAAAGCCAAGTTTCCGCCCGCGGAGTAGCCTAATAGAACGTACGGCCCTTCTGGCTGTATTTCGGTAATGCGGCTGACGTATTGTTCAATGCGGCTGTCTTCCTCAATAAAATGAAAGCCATACACGGCTGCTTTGTGATTCAGCTGCAATGCCAGGTCTTTAAAATAAATCCCGAAGCCTGAAATCGGCGGGAAGCAGAACAGGTTTTTTCCGCCTTGCTGGTTCAGTTGGATCACATGCTGTTCACCGGCCGCTGACAGCTGATTAGAATAAAGCTTTTCCGCAAGCTGGGCGATCGTCGGATTTTCGAATAAGACATCAATCGGTATATCAATATGCTGATGATGTTTAAGCATGTGTATCACTTGAAGCGCTTTTAGTGAATGTCCGCCAAGACCGAAGAAATCATCATGTATTCCGATCGTTTTAACGCCGAGTACGCTTTTCCAAATTTGCGCCAATTCCTGTTCGACCCAGTTTCTGGGCGGTGTGAGGTCCTGACGATTTTCAGACTCGTTTTCTGGAACAGGGAGTGCGCTGCGATTGATTTTTCCGTTTCCGGTAAGCGGCATACGGTCAACTCGAACCCAGCGCTGCGGAATCATGTAGTCAGGAAGCACTCGTGCTAATGCAGCGCGAATTTCCTTTTCGTTTCTGCTTTCATCACTAACATAATGCATGTATAGCTGCACCTCTCCATCTGTTTCCAGCAAAGTAACTGCCGCTTCACGTACCCCTTCGATTTCTAACATCCGCGCTTCAATTTCAGCGGGCTCAATCCGTTTTCCGCGAATTTTAATCTGTCTGTCAATCCGGCTGATATATTCTAGGTTCCCATCAGGCAGCCACCGCGCCAAATCACCGGTACGGTATATTCTTTCTCCAGGTATGAAAGGATCAGAAGAAAAAACGGCAGCTGTTACATCATCTCTGTTTAAATAGCCTTTTGCCACCCCGTCACCGCCGACACATAGCTCTCCGGGAACGCCTATTGGCAAGAGACATCCTTTTGCATCTAAGATGAAAGCGGTACAATTGCTGATCGGTTTCCCGATCGGGATGGGAGTGGCGTAGTCTCTTTTAATCTCAAAAAAGGTTGAGAACGTCGTGTTTTCTGTCGGTCCATAGATATTATAAAGCGAAAGCTTCGGACACGCGCGCCTGACAGCGTTTATAAGCTCAGGTGACAGCGCTTCGCCCCCGACATATAGCGTATGAAGCCTGCGAAACATGTCAGCCTGAGCTTGTGCCAGCTGATTAAAAAGAGCGGTTGTCAAAAACAGCACTGTGATGTTGTTTTCAATTAAATACGCGCCAAAACGATCTGGTGTCAGCATTGTTGATTTATCAATGATATGCAGAGTTGCTCCTTTTAAAAGCGCTCCAAACATTTCAAAGGTGACGGCGTCAAAGCTGATGGACCCTGTCAGGATAAACCGGTCATTTACAGAAGCTGATGTGTAATTGCTGTTGCAAACAAGGGACACGACATTGCGATTGGTAATCATGACGCCTTTAGGCCGGCCTGTCGAACCGGAAGTATACATGATGTACGCGAGATCATCCGGGCCAGTGACGATTTCCAAAGGTTTCGTATGTTCTTCAATCATCGCCTTTGCATCTGCAGAAATGAAGGTTCCAGCAAACGCTGTGTTTGGCTCCAGTCCTTTTTGAACAATCAGCATAGCGGCTTTTGTTTCGTCGAGCATATAGCTGATACGTTCAGGCGGAAGCTCCGCGTCAAGAGGAAGGTATGTCCCCCCTGTTTTTAAAACAGCCAGTACACTAATGATGAATTCAGGAGAATGACCAGACAAAATACCGGCTGTTCCGTTCCGGCGCAGCCCGTTTTCATACAATGTTCTGGCCAGTGCATCCGATTTTTGATCGAGTTCACGATACGAAATGGACCTATTTCCGTAAACCAGAGCTGTTTGATCCGGTGTTTTTACTGCCTGTTCGCGGAATATATCTATCACTGATTTGTTTTTCGGATACTCCGTCGAAGTGTCATTACATTGTGTTAAAATCTGCTCTTTTTCTTTCGGATCAAGAAAGGAAAAGTCTGCAACGGGAATGTCAGGGTGATCTGCAGCAGCTTGTAACGCTTGTGACAGCTGTCTTTGGATGCAGGTCATCCAGGCAGCATCATACACGTGCGCATTATAGCTGAACTTGATGACGAGTTCATCACCGGGAGCAACGACAAGGTTGAAATTGTATCCTGACTGTTCAGACACTTTTACATTGTCTATTTGCAGAGGTGAATCAATCTGATCAGCTGAGTCAGCCATTTTTTGCTGTAACGGATAATTTTCAAAGACAATAATGTGGTCAATCAGTTCCTGTTTTAAGGCGGTGTTTGCCTGAATATCGAATAAAGGATGGCAGGTAAACGGCTCAGCGTCCAGCATATCTTGTTGACAGCGGCTGAGCAGTTCTGCAAACGTTTCTTCTTTGCCTGTTTTAACACGAACCGGAACTGTATTGATAAACAATCCGATCATTGACTCAACACCCGGAATTTCAGATGGTCTGCCTGAAACGACCGCGCCAAAAACGACATCGTCCGTTCGGTTGTAGCGCTGGAGCATGACACCCCAGACCGTTTGAATAAAGGTGGCAAGCGTGACGCCTGTTTGTTTGGCGGTCTCTTTCAGCTTGTCCGTCAGCTTTTGATTTAGAGTGAAAATTAATTCTTCACGGTAATACCCTTCTTTTGCTTCTCTGTCCGTCACCCGAGGCAGCTGTGAGGGGGTGCTGTAGTTTTTCAGATAAGCACGCCAGTAGTCTGCTGCCGTTTCTTTGTCTTGTTTTGTCAGCCAAGAAATATAGGTGCTGTAGGGACGAACAGGCTCCAAAGCAAGGTGATTTCCTGTATGGATAGATTGATAGATTTGCATAAATTCCTGCAGAATGATTCCGAGACACCAGCCGTCCATTAAGATGTGATGGTGGCTCCAGACACAGACATGCTCATTTTCTGCTGTTTTGAGCAGAGAAATCCGCATCAGCATGTCTTTTTGCAAATCAAACCCTTTTTTCTTATCTTTCTCCTTAAACTGTTCAATATAATCATTCTGCTCATTCGTTTGCAGGCTGGAAATGTCCTCAGTGTGCAAATGGAATTTCCGTTCTGTCATCACGACCTGCCGAGGCCCCGACAGATTGGGGACGTGCGGCAGAAATACAGTTCTGAAAATATCATGGCGGTCGATGATGGCTTGAATACTGCGCTGAAACATCTCATAGCTAAGGCTTCCTTTTATCGTAAAGAGCGACTGCTCAACATAAGCTCCCTCCTCTTTATGGAGGAAGGAATGAAACAGCATTCCCTCCTGCATATGACTCAGAGGATAAATGTTCTTGATTTTTTTGGTTTTAACCATATCGCCTGCACCTTTCTATACGGTTTCATTAGTGAAAACTGAGCATATCAGCGATTTCTTGGAGTGCGTCCTCGGTCAGTTCATGATCATCAAAATCGCTGATGGTTTTTTCTGTTTCTGTTTTGTTCAGACAGTGATCAATCAGCTTCAGTAAATAGTGATGGCAATTCTCACAAAGCTGTGCGATTGTTTTATGCTGGAAACGGGATGTTACGTACGTCATGTTGACTGTCATTTTTCCTTCTGCTGCCATCGCACTGATGTCAAGCGTTTGCTCACGGTTCCAAGAAGTGCTGATATCTTCTCCGGTCCCGAGCGGAGAAAACGAGAAGGTGTTTTCATCAGGCGCTTCAGTTGTACGGCTGTTTTCAAATTGACCCAGATAGTTGAAGCTGATTTCCGCCGTGCCGGTGAAATCAAGGTCAGTTTTCTCAGGCGGGGTCAAATATTTGAGTACACCGTAGCCGAATCCTTTGTCCGGAACGCGTCTCAGTGTATCTTTTGTTGTTTTTAACACATGAACCAAGTATTCTTCTTGATCCTTGTCGGTCAAGTCTGAATCTAGTTTGACGAATAATGGATAAATGGCGGTAAACCATCCAATCGTGCGGCTGACATCTATGCCGTCTAACACATCCTCGCGTCCGTGGCTTTCTAATGACAATTTGACGGCGGATTGTTTTGTCCAATCCCGCAAAGCTAGAATCACGGAAGCCAGCAGCATATCTTGCGTATCTGTGTTATATATACTGTTGACGCTTTTTAAAAGCGCATCCGTCTCTTTTGTATTTAGAGAGAATGAAACTGTATCCCGTTTTCTCTCATTTAAAGTTTGAGCGTTCATTTGATCAAACGGCAGTGCTTCTGTTTGATACTCTTCAGCTTCGCGCCAATATGCGAGCTGTTTCATAAGCTGACGGCTTTCAGCATAGTCAGCGAGTTTTTCCGTATATGCTTTGAAAGAGCTTGTTTTAGGCGGCAAATCAATGTCTTCTCCGTTTACAGCCTGACGGTATCCGGTTGCCAAATCCTCCAGCAGGACACGCCATGAGACGCCGTCAACGATGAAGTGATGAGCCGTTAGGAACAAAAAGTCTCCATCATCTGTACGGAAAAGTCCGGCCTGCAATAGCGGCCCTTTTTCCAAATCTATGTTCTGCTGAATGTCACGTACATGATGTTTAATCAGAGATTCATATTCATTGACTTCTGAACCTTTAAGATTGATGATCTGAAGGCTGTACAGCGCGTCGTCTGAATGACTGACCGGCCGATTATATTGAACCCATTTGCCTTGCTCAGACTGTGTGAACACCATTCGCAGCGCATCGTGGTGGATTGTGATGGCTTTTAACGTTTTGCGCAGCGCGTCTTCTTGAACGGAGGTACTCTGATGCAGCATAACAGATTGATTAAAATGGTGTTTCTCTTTTATATCTTGAGAAAGGAACCATTTCTGAACAGGTGACCACTGTACTTCTCCCTCAACCGGAGCTTGGCTGGCACTAGTATCGGAATCACGGATATAAGCTGCCAGTTCTTTAATTGTCGGATGACTGAATAAATCTTTAACCGACATTTGTTTCCCGATTCGATGAAGCCGTGCTGACACTTGTAACGCTTTAATGGAATCTCCTCCGAGCTCAAAGAACGAATCATCAATTCCGATTTTCTCTGCACCGAGCACTTCACCCCATATATCTGCCAGTTTTTGTTCCATCTCGCTGTTCGGTGCATGAAATGTACGTACTTGATTGAATGCCGGTTCTGGAAGTGCCCGGCGATCCAGCTTGCCATTTGGTGACAAAGGAAGCGAGTCCAGCATTTGAATAAACGCCGGCATCATATATAAAGGCAGCTGTTTTTTTAATTCGGCACGCAGCATTTCTGTATTAAAGTCTTGCTCTGCCACAATATAAGCACATAATTCGGTTTGAGCAGGCGCTGTTTCGCGAGCAAGGACAACAGCCTCTTTTACTCCGTTTATACGGCGGATAACCGATTCAATTTCTTTCGTTTCTACACGGTGGCCTCTGATTTTGACTTGATCGTCCATTCGTCCTAAGTATTCGATTGTACCGTCTGCCATCCATCTGGCTGCGTCACCTGTTCGGTACATGCGTTTTTCGGGCTGGAATGGGTGCTGAACGAACGTTTTTGCTGTCAGTTCCGGAAGATTGACGTATCCTCTCGCAAGCCCTGTTCCTGCTATACAAAGCTCGCCGGCAACGCCGATTGGCTGAAGCTGATCCCCGTTTAAAATCAGCACTTCAGTATTGTCGATCGGCCGGCCGATGCATACGTTTTTTTGCCGTTCCATATGTCTCATGGCTGTGGTTGCCACACTGTTTTCTGTCGGCCCATATTCATTTGCTAGCTCTGTATTCGGGCATATTGCCATGCTGCGGTCTATCAATTCCCGGTCAGCTGCTTCTCCTGCAAGCGTGACTACTCTAAGCGTCTTCGCATCTTCCGGCTGTATGACGTCCAAAAGTGCCCGATATAAAACAGGGACGATAATCATATGTGTAATCCGATGATGAGATAGATCATGCTTAATGGACAAAATATCTTTCGCTTCGTTTTCACCAGGCAGCACTGTCTTTGCACCTGACAAAAGCGGTGTGAACATACTTGTTAAAAAGCCGTCAAACGAAAAAGAAAAGAGCTGAAGGACTGTGTCTGTCTCATTCAAAGCATAAGCATTTCGCCGCCACTGCAGGGTGTTGGCTATTCCTTTATGCTCGACCATCACGCCTTTTGGCTGGCCTGTCGTTCCTGAAGTGTAAATGATATAAGCCAAATGCTGAGGGCGTGAAACTTGCGGAAGCGGTGATCCGTCGTATGTCTCCGCGTTCTCTATGGCGAATATCTCACCTTCAAAATCTTCAAGTGCTTCTTGGTCCGCAGCAGGTAAAGTGATGAGCAGTTTGGTTCGGCTGTCGCCGAGTATATAGCGTTTCCGTTCCGCCGGGTATTCCGGATCAATCGGGACATAACAGCCGCCGGCTTTCCAAACGCCCAGAATGGCTGCAATCATGCTGAATGAACGAGGCATCATAATTCCGACTGGTGTGTCCGGCTTAACCCCGCGGTCTCGCAGGGCCCATGCAATGCCATTGGACCATTCGTCCAGTTCCTGATAGGTGAGCGTGTTTTCTTTGCTGACGAGTGCAGGAGCATTCGGAGTCAGCGTTGCTTGTTTTTCAAACAGCTGATCGATTGTTTGCACTTTATGTTCATTTTCTTGCCCGCTGTTAAACTCATTCAGCAGTTTGTTTCGCTCTTCATGAGTCAGAATGTCGATATTGTTAAGAAGTGTGTTCGGATTTTTGACAATATGACTCAGCAAATTTGTCAGGTGATATGTCCATTGTTTTATCGTTGCTTTTTGAAAAAGTGCAGTCGAATATTCAAATTGCAAATGAATTTGCTCGTCACCCTCAGAAGCCTGCAATGTGATATCAAACTTAGAAACATGATGAGAAACGCCGGCCGGCTGGAGTTGTATGTCATCCAGCTCCAAAGACTGTTGCTCTGTATTTTGAACGACTAACATGGCATCAAACACTGGATTTCGGCTCATATCCCTTGTTACGCCGAGCTTATCGACAAGCTCTTCGAACGGATAATCCTGGTGTTCGTAAGCTTCCAATGC
>NZ_NSDH01000033.1:0-249065 GCF_002289525.1 Bacillus sp. 7705b
CAACATCTGCGTGATCTACATCGTGCAGACCTCAGTTTGACTGACTACGCACATTGCTGTGCGATTTATAATAAAACTTGAATTAACAGGTACGTTTTGTCTTGTTTAGTTTTCAAAGATCATCACCGCTCTCAATGAAGCAGCTTTACTAATATAACACTCAGCTTCTTAATTGTCAACAACTTTTTTAAAAGTTGTTTAAAGCTTCTTGTTTTGTCTGCTGTTCATCAGCGACGTTTAATAATATAACACCTATAATTATTTATTGCAATAGTTTTTTAAAAAAATCTATAAAACAATAAAACTGTAATCATCTTTATTCTATCTAACTTGTAATGCTTTATAAAACATTTATCTATTAAAGAACATTTACTACAGGCAATGTCATCTTGTTGTTTTAACCTTTTTCTTGTATAGTAGAAACGAACTAAATATCCGATGACCACAAGGGGAGCATAAAAGCTGAGAGTGAGCGGTTTCGTTCTGACCCTTTGAACCTGTTAGTTAACGCTGGCGTAGGGATGTGGCAAAGTCAAATGAATTGCAGATTGTAAAGCAGTGCGTGGAACTTTCCTCATCCTTCCGCGTGCTGCTTTTTTGTTGTCCTTTTGGATTGTCTATCGATGGAAGGGGATTTTTATGGCTCAATCAAGACAACTGGTACGTCTTATTGAAATTGCAATCATGACTGCTGCTGCTGTCATTTTAGACATCGTTTCCGGAATGTTCCTCCGTATGCCTCAAGGAGGGTCGGTATCCATCATGATGATTCCGATTTTTTTGATTTCTTTTCGCTGGGGAGTTAAAGCGGGGCTTACAACCGGTCTATTGACAGGTCTCGTTCAAATTGCGATCGGAAATCTATTTCTTCAGCACCCTGTTCAGCTGTTGCTTGATTACATTGCAGCGTTCGCTGCTGTCGGCATAAGCGGCTTTTTCGCTTCCGCTGTCCGCAAATCCGCCTTATCAAAAGCAAAAGGGAAATTGATCGTATCAATTATTTGCGCAGTTTTTATCGGAAGTTTTCTGCGTTATGCTGCACACGTGATTTCAGGGGCTGTATTTTTCGGCAGCTTTGCACCAAAAGGAACGCCGGTATGGATTTACTCATTAACTTATAATGCTACTTATATGGTTCCGTCATTCATCATCTGTGCGATTGTCCTTTGTTTATTGTTCATGACAGCTCCGCGCTTGCTGAAAACTGAAAAAGCTTAATCTAACAACCCCCAGCGGCCGTTCCGCTGGGGGTTGTTTTTTATCTTCCGTTAAGCAGATTTTTTAATGAAGCAAGATCCGGCCAGCCGAATCCTATTTCTTTCATGCTTTCTCCTGCGATTTCAAAACTATCCTCGGCTGCTCTTTCAGGTGAAAACGAATGATAAAAATTAATCGAAGGATTCTCTTCTACGACCCAAACAAACATGCTCGTAAAGCCATGATCAAGCAAAAAATCTGTTCCCTTTGTCAAAAGCGCTCTGCCTGCACCTTGCCGCTGTTTTTCTTCTAAAAGGTAAATGGCATACAACTCTCCGTCATAGCCGCTCTGCTCTGCACGAATTGGACCAAAAGATGCAAATTCGAATACCGAGCCTTTTTCATCTTCTGCCACAAAAACCCCCTTTAATGAACGGCTTTTCCATTTGTCTTGAAAATCCTTGTAGTTCAAACCATTTAAGTATTCAGCGGAGACAATGCCGCTGTATGTTGTCACCCAGCTGTCAACATGCACTTTTGCGATGGCCTTTATATCATCTAGTCGTGCTTCTCTTATAGTCACCATTCATTCTCTAATCCTTTCCACAATGGTTATTCAGATCCACAATGGTTATTCAGATTTTTGAACAGGTTTTGTTTCTTTTAATTCATTTGTCAGTTCGTTGATGCTCTGTTTGATATTGCCTTTTCCTGAAAAGTTCTCAATCATTTCTTTTACGTCGATTCCCGAAGACGCTTTTAAGCTTTCTTGCAGACTGGACATTAAATTTGTCGCATAGCTTGTGACTTTGTTGGCGCCGCTTGAATCACCGTTTCCTCCTGTATCAACAACGGTGATCTTATCAATATTTGAAAGCGGTGCTGATACCTGTTTCGCGTATTCTGGAAGCATTTTGACAATCATATCGAAAATCGCAGCCTGACCGTACTGCTCAAAGGCAACGGCAATTTTTTCTTTCGCTTCCGCTTCCGCAAGACCTTTTAAGCGAATAACCTCGGCCTCTGTCTCACCTTTTGCTTTTTCAGCTTCTGCTTTTGCAAGGCCGTCAATTCTGACCCTTTCAGCTTCAGCCTTCGCCATCGCTTCTATGCTGTATTTCTTGGCATCGGCTTGGGCTAGCTGTTTGGCTTTTTCAGCAGCGGCAGATTGCTCAACTGAATAGCGGTCTGCATCGGCTTTTTTCTTCACTTCAGAATCATACTGGCGTTCACGGCGGAGAATTTCTTTTTCTTCTAATTCAATTTGTTTTTGGCGTTCTATAATCTTGACCTGCATTTCCTGCTCAGTCACCTGCTGGCGTGCTTTGGCTGTTTCCAAATCGTATGCCTGGTCAGCGTTGGCTTTTGCTGTATCTTGATCTCGCCGGTATTCAGCCATTTTAAGCTGATTGATTTTTTCAGCTTCGGCAATTTCCGTCGCTCGTTCAAGCTCTGATTTTTTGGCTTCTTTATCGGCTTCCGCCCTCTTAATTCTTGTTTCTTTATCGGCCTCTGCGGTTGCAATGTCAGCATCACGTTTAACCTGCGCAATTCTCGGTTTACCTAGTGATTCAAGATAGCCGTTTTTATCACGGACATCTTTAATGGTAAAGGAGACAATCACAAGACCCATCTTCGCAAGATCCTGTGAAGCGACACGCTGCACTTCTTGAGAGAATTTTTCGCGGTTTTTATAAATTTCTTCTACTGTCATAGACCCGAGAATGGAACGGAGGTGGCCTTCCAGTACCTCACGGGCCTCCTGCTCACGGTCTTCTTTTGACTTTCCTAAAAATTGTTCGGCTGCTGTGGCGATTTCTCCAATAGAGCCGCCGATTTTAATAATTGCAGTTCCGTCTGCCATTACAGGCACACCTTGCTCGGTATACACTTCAGGTGTCGATACATCGAGTTTGCTTGATAACAGACTTAGCGGCTCAGCCTGCTGAAAAACCGGAAGAACAAAGGTTCCTCCTCCGCGAACAATCTTCAGGCGGTTGCCTCCCTCATCAACGTGAACATTTTTATTTCCAAGATAACTTCCTGTAACAATTAACGCTTCATCAGGCCCTGCCGTACGATATTTTGTAATAAATACCGCTATAAGTGCGATGAGTAAAAAGAATACAACTGCGATGACGATGATAATCGGCATTGTCATATGACATTCCTCCTTGTTTTATAAAGGTTCATGCGGAGTAACTGAAAGAACTCCGTTTTTGACATCCACAACTAAGACGACTGTTCCGTAACTGATCTGTTCATTTTCAAAGCTGATCGCTGATTTTGAAATCGTACCGCCTATCCCTTCAATCAGTACTTCTCCAAATCCATCAACCGGAACAGCGGTTATGACTTTTCCGAGTCTGCCTCTAAGATCATCTTCCCGATAAGTCAATGATTCTTCTGCCGATGATAAAGGGACAAGCACAAATAAATGGAGCAATATCACCAGCAGCACTGAAAGAAGACAGGATAATAGAGCAATAATCAGGCTGGAGAGGGGGAAAACTGTTTCACCTATATATCCAGATGCAGAGAAAAATGTGAAAAATGAGAGCACCAATGTCGGGTGTAATAACGGAATAGCTTCGGACAGCCCTTCAAACACATCTCCGAAAAATAAAAATAGCAGCGTGAGGCTTCCGGCTATGATAAGGGTGTAAAGGTAAATCGTTTGAACAGGAATACCGTATAACTCCAATTTTCTCATCCTTTCTAAGCTGCTACTTTAACCGACGGCCATCGTTACCTTTTATACGAGACACACAAGGAAAGGTTTCAAAATGTTTCGATAAATGTTCCCGACACAGTGCTTTATACATGATAAATGCCCTTATATATGGTAATGTTTTTTCAGGAGGAGATATGATGAGTATCTTTAATGAAGCCAGATTAGAAACATGGAATGAAGTAAAAGGACTTTCCGATGAAAAGCTGAATCAGAAGCCTTCTTCTAATGAATGGAGTATACGGGAAGTTCTTGATCATTTGAAGAAAATTGATATGATCGCCCAAAACATGCTGAAAGAACGAGTAAAGGAAGCGCCTGTTAAGGAAATTGGGGAAAAACCGCTTACGGCCGCACAGGATAGAAGCAATAAACGGAAAGCGCCGGCCCATCTTGAACCGGATCATGATTTTATTTCAGGCAGCCAAATGAAACGGGAGCTTGATGTTGTAAGGGAGCAGCTGACAGCTGTTATTGCCTCTCTTAAAGAAGAAGATTTTGAGAGAGTATTGCCGCATCCCTTGTTTCAAGAGCTGACCGTCAGACAATGGATCGAATTTATCGGCCATCACGAAAAACGCCACCTCAGCCAGATCAAAGAAATTAAAGAGAAAATAGAAAGAGTCTGATTTATTCAGACTCTTTCTGCTTTTTGTTTGATGTTCCGCTGGTATGAATAAACGATTATTTCGTCACCCGCATACACGGCACCGGGTCTCTCGACAATACATACAATGCCCCTTATCCCCAACGCATGGCGGACAAAAGCCGGTGCAAGCTTTGGCTTGTCCGGATAATAAGACTGGATGACTTCACCCGGCTGGATACACGGATCATTTTCTCCCTCACACAGTAAAGCGGCGCCGCTCGGAAATATAAGCCGGCTTCCTTCTTTTAATGTTGTGAAATCAGGTATACCGCTAATTGCAACATTTGCACCGAGCCATTCGGGAAAAATACTCGGGACTCCCATTTTCAAAGCAATTTCGTCACATTCTTCTGTTGAAACAATTGAAATTTGTCTGCGGTTAAAAATTTCTGTTCCTCTTGAAAACATTGGCTCTCGGGCCCCAGCTTTTTTTGTCAGGCCGAAATGTAAGTCGCCGGGAATGCCGCCATAATCAAAATCGAGCTTGTCCATTTGTTTTGTTACAAAGCTTTCTGTATCTGCAACATATAAGCCTTCCGTTTTTGCGGTCATGCGTTTCCACATAAGCTTGCACCGTCCTTCATCTCTAGGATTGTCACTTATGTTCAATTATCCAAAAAAATCCCGCTCTGTAAAGGAGCGGGATCATCGCATTATACAGTTTTTGGCGTAAGATTAAAGCAGCGTTTGTAGATCCAGTTATATGCTTTCTCATTTAAATCTCTAGGATTTCCGAAGGTTTGCGGATCTTTCATTGCTTCTTTTGACAAGCGCTCGATCATGTCCGGCGATACCCCTTGTTCTTCTAAAGTCGGTACTTCTAACTCTTTCACAAGATCGTACATCCAGTTGACAGATGCTTTTGCAGCTTCTTCTGTTGTCATATTGCTTGTATCAATGCCGAACGCTTTTGCGATACGGGCAAATTTCTCCGGATAGCCCTTCCAGTTGTATTCCATAACAGGGCCCATCATTGCCGCTACACATTGACCGTGAGCAACCGGGATGATACCGCCGAGTGTTTGGCTCATGGCGTGAGCAGCACCCGCTGATTCACTGCCGTAAGAAAGACCGGCAAGCATAGCAGCTTGCGCCATTCCGTATCTGGCTTCGAGATCTTCTCCGTCAGCAAATGCTCTCTTAATGTAGTGAGCGGCATATTCAATCGCCATCAACGCCACTGCGTCTGTAATCGGCTGCGCAAATTTCATTGTGTAGCACTCAATGGCGTGAGCGAGAGCATCAATCCCCGTCATTGCTGTTACGTGCGGCGGCATTGAGACGTGAAGCTCTGGGTCAATCACAGTCAAATGCGCAGCAATCAGCGGACCGCCTGTGTTAAATTTGAATTCTCTTTCTTCATCTGTAATAACCGCCCATTGCGTCACCTCTGAGCCTGTTCCAGCCGTTGTCGGAATTGTCGTAAGCGGAGGAATGCGGTTCTCCAGCGGTTTCTTTCCTTCGGCTGCTTCATAATCAAGTACGCTTCCCTCGTGAGTCGCTTCTACCCCGATGGCCTTCGCTGTATCCATGGAGCTTCCGCCTCCGACTGCCACCAAGCCGTTGCAGTTCTCTTTTTTGTAAAGCTCAGAACCTTCATTTACAAGCCGTACAGGAGGGTTTGGCTCAACTTTATTAAAGAGCACCACTTCAATGCCTGCCCCTTTTAATGACTCGATGACAGGATCTGCGACGCCGGCTTTATAAATTCCAGGGTCTGTAACAAGCAATGCTTTTGAAACACCCAGTCCAGCTACTTCTTTTCCTACATGGTTGACGGCGCCAATTCCGTGCTTAATCACAGTCGGAATTTCAAATGTGTGAAATTTATGCATGCTTTCTACTTTCATATTTAATGTCATAATCAATCTCCCCTTCTTATGAATTGAACCAATTAACCGCTGCCGGTTTTGTGTTGCGATAGACATGTTTGACTTCTGTGTACTCTTCAAGCCCTATTTTTCCAAGTTCCCGTCCGAACCCGGATTGCTTATAGCCGCCCCATGGCGCCTGCGCAAAGTACGGATGGAAATCGTTAATCCAAACCGTTCCCATTCTCAAACGGGCTGCTACACGTTCACACTTTTCAATATCTTTCGACCATACAGCTCCGGCCAATCCGTAAATCGTATCATTCGCTAGTGAGATTACTTCTTCCTCAGAACTGAATGTTTCGACTGTTAATACTGGCCCAAATACTTCTTCCTGAACAATTCTCATGTCAGATTTACAGTTTGAGAAAATGGTAGGTTCATAGAAAAAACCGTTTTGAAGTGCTGGATCTTCCGGACGTTTGCCGCCAGTCTCCAGTTTTGCACCTTCTTCCAGTCCGATCTCTACATATTTTTCAACCTTTGCTCTATGCTCCGCGGAGATAAGCGGACCGCTTTCTGTCTCTTCGTGAAAACCGTTTCCGAGTTTAATGCGTTTCGCCCGCTTGACAAGCTCTGCTAAAAATCGGTCATGAATATCTTCTTCTACAAGCAATCGGGACCCGGCGGAGCATACTTGGCCGGCGTGGAAAAATACGGCGTTTAGCGCCTGATCAACCGCGACTTCCAGGTCTGCGTCTTTGAAGACGATATTTGGATTTTTCCCTCCAAGCTCAAGCGCAATTTTTTTAACGTTGCCGCTTGCCGCCCGCATGATTTTTTTGCCTGTTTCAATTCCGCCTGTAAACGAAATCAAGTCAACGTCTTTGTTTACAGCAAGCTCGTCACCCACTGTGGCGCCCGGTCCCAACACAAGGTTTGCGACACCTTTTGGAACCCCGGCTTCCTCCATCAGCTTAAAGACTTTCATTGTCGTCAGCGGTGTGATTTCACTCGGCTTCATGACAATTGTATTGCCTGCCGCTAAAGCCGGGGCGATTTTCCAGCTTGCTTGCAGAAGCGGATAATTCCACGGCGTGATTTGTCCGCATACGCCAATTGGCTCTCTGATGATTTTGCTTTCTGAGTCAGGGATTGGAGATGAGATGATCTCTCCTCCATCTTTATCTGCCAGACCAGCATAATACTGAAAAACATTGGCGATATCGTCCATATCGGCTTTGCTTTCCTCAAGTGTTTTTCCCGTATCAAGGGATTCGAGCTCGGCCAGCTCGTCTAGATCGCGTCTGATTAATTCCGCAATTTTCAGAACTATTTTTCCGCGTTCAAGCCCTGAAAGAGAAGGCCACTCTCCTGCATCAAAAGCTCTTCGTGCAGCAGCGATTGCTTTAACGGCATCCTCACGTCCGCCCTCGCTAACTGTTGCAATTTCTTCTTGATTAAATGGATTAATAATACTGCGGACCTGCCCTTTTTCGGCACTGATCCATTCACCGTCAATGTATAATGTTTGACTCATCTAAGTCCTCCTTGACGAAAATAAAGTTTGTTAAATAAAAATTTAATGTTTTTAACAACCTTAATCTAACATATGGTTTTTAAACTGTCAAAGCCCTAATTGTGATTTTCATTTTGACTTTTCTCTAGGTTTCGTTAAGATAAAGAACATAAAGAAATGACTTAACAAATTTAATTTTCTAAAGGAAAAGAGGGTCAGTATGGATGAAAATCCAGAATTTGCAGCTATAGAACAGGCACGGGATCTTGTTATTGACTCCATTGCTGAAACAATGGATCTTTACGGAATTACCCGAAGTGTCGGGATATTATATGGAACGATGTACATGCGGGACGAGATGACGCTTGACGAAATGCGGGAGGAGCTGCAAATGAGCAAGCCCAGCATGAGCACAGGTGTCAAAAAGCTTCAGGATTTAAATGTCGTGAAAAAGACATTTCACCGAGGCATCCGTAAGCACACATTTGTAGCCGAAAAAGATTTCTTTAAATTTTTCACAAATTTCTTTCCGCCAAAATGGGAACGGGAAGTTCAGGTGAATGTAGCAGCAATTGAGGAGGCTCAGGCTGATTTACAAGAGGTATTGCATAAGGATGAGCTCAGTGAGGAATTGAAAAATGAAGCGCAGCGTTTATACGAGCAGCTGGAAAGTTCCAAAGCCTACTACGATTGGCTGAAACGTCTCGCTGAATCGGTGCAGAGCGGAGAGATTTTTAAATTTATACCAATTGAAACAAAATAATCGAAAAACGTCTGGAAAACCGGACGTTTTTTTGTTTTTTCACTATATTTACTACAAATTTGAAAAATACGGGAAAAACACCCCATTTACTTCCATTTTATTTGATGGTAATTTTATGTAGGTAAAATTTGTATTTGGCCTTTAAGAGGAGGTGGAAAGCAGAGGCAGGCCTTTAATCTTTATCACTTATTAGGGGGAATTTTTGTTATGAAACGCAAGTTAATATCTTCTTTGGCCATCAGTGTATTAAGTCTCGGTTTACTCGTTTCTGCACCTTCAGCTTCTTTTGCAGCTGAATCTAAGTCATCTTCTGCTCATACTGAGTCTACGATGAGAGCTCAATCAACAGCTTCATTGTTTGCAACAATTACAGGAGCGAGCAAAACAGAATGGTCTTTCTCTGATATCGAATTGACATACCGTCCAAACACGCTTCTCAGCCTTGGCGTGATGGAATTTACATTGCCAAGCGGATTTACAGCAAATACAAAAGATACGATGAACGGAAATGCATTGCGCGAAACACAGATCCTCAATAACGGGAAAACAGTAAGAGTACCTCTGGCTCTTGATTTATTAGGCGCTGGTGAATTCAAGTTAAAACTGAATAACAAAACGCTTCCTGCCGCTGGTACATATACTTTCCGTGCAGAGAACAAATCACTGAGCATCGGAAATAAATTTTACGCGGAAGCCAGCATCGAAGTGGCTAAGCGCAGCACACCTCCGACTCAGCCATGCGGCTGTAAATAATCACAGAGGGCCGGCTTAACGCCGGTCTTTTTTACGTTTTTTGACTCCTTTTCCTCTCCCTTTTCCCTCTATTTCCAGTTACCTTTTCACTTGTATTAAATTTAAATTGACAAACACTAGAAACAGGAGTAAATTCTTGAGTGTTCAATTTCATAAAGTCTCTTTTACCGCTTAATCAAACACGAACGGGGAAACCAATGATTGGCTGTTTCACAAAACGGCCTTGGGGTGAATCTTACTTAGTAAGAAGGGGTACTCTGAATCCCTAATCCGACAGCTAACCTCGTAGGCGTATACAGAGAGGAGGTCTATTTTGACCATTCTTTGTAATGGTCTTTTTTACTTCAAAACGCTAATTTTATTAAGGGAGTCTTGAACATTGGGAAGAATAAAAAACAAGCAATTTGCAGTCATCGGGCTTGGACGGTTCGGCGGAAGCATTTGCAAAGAGCTGCACAGAATGGGCCATGAGGTCCTTGCCATTGATATTAACGAAGAAAAGGTCAATGCCTTCGCTTCCTACGCAACCCATGCGGTCATTGCCAATGCCACTGAAGAAAACGAATTGCTTTCACTGGGAATTCGTAATTTTGAATATGTCGTCGTGGCTATAGGGGCGAATATTCAAGCGAGCACACTGACCACTTTGCTATTGAAAGAGCTTCACATTCCAAATATTTGGGTGAAAGCTCAAAATTATTATCACCATAAGGTTCTGGAAAAAATCGGCGCCGACCGCATTATTCATCCGGAAAAGGATATGGGCGTCAAAATCGCACAAAGTCTCTCTGATGAAAATGTCTTGAATTATATCGACTTATCTGATGATTACAGCATTGTTGAGCTGCTGGCAACACGAAAACTGAATTCCAAATCCATTCATGATCTGAATGTTAGAGCAAAGTACGGATGTACCATCCTGGCAATTAAACATAATGGAGATGTTCGCCTTTCTCCTGCACCGGAAGAGGTGATTTACGAACAAGACTGCCTGGTGATGATGGGTCACAAAAAGGATATTAAACGCTTCGAAAACGAAGGGATGTAGACAAAGGTGGGACTTCATAAGGAAACTGTAATCAAGTGGGTTCGTTTTTCTCCCCCGCAAGTGCTCGCGATTGGTTTTTTTCTTACTATTATTATTGGCTCTCTTTTGTTAAAGCTCCCGATTTCTACTGCGAAGCCGTTGTCATGGATAGATGCCCTTTTTACAGCGGCTTCTGCTACAACTGTTACCGGGCTTGCAGTTGTTGACACTGGGACAGAATTTACGATGTTCGGGCAAACTGTCATCATGGGTCTGATTCAAGTCGGCGGGCTTGGCTTTATGACATTTGCTGTTCTGATCGTCATGATTTTAGGAAAAAAAATCGGATTGAAAGAACGAATGCTGGTCCGGGAAGCCTTAAACCAGCCGACAATCGGCGGCGTGATAGGCCTTGTCAAAGTCCTGTTTCTATTTTCAATCAGTATCGAATTGATCGCCGCCCTGATCTTATCCATCCGGCTTGTGCCCCAGTATGGCTGGGCATCCGGATTGTTTGCCAGCGTGTTTCATGCAATATCGGCTTTTAACAATGCCGGTTTTTCTTTATGGCCGGATAATTTAATGAGCTACGTTGGTGATCCTGCAGTCAATCTTGTCATTACTATCTTATTTATCACAGGGGGCATCGGGTTTACGGTGCTATTTGACATCCTGAAAAATCGGCGTTTCAAAGCCTTTTCATTACATACAAAACTGATGCTAGCGGGAACGTTCGTTTTGAATATTGCTGCCACACTGATTATTTTTATTTTAGAGTACAGCAACCCCGGCACGCTTGGTTCCTTGCATTTGCCAGATAAACTGTGGGCTTCGTATTTTCAGGCAGTGACGCCGAGAACCGCGGGCTTCAACTCTGTGGATTTTGGCAGCATGAGAGAAGGCACCATTGTATTTGTCCTGCTGTTGATGTTTATCGGAGCGGGCAGCGCTTCAACGGCGAGCGGTATTAAGCTGACTACTTTTCTTGTGATTTTGATGTCTGTTATCGCTTATTTAAGAGGGCATAAAGAAACTGTTATTTTCCGCCGGACCATAAAATATCCGATCATTATTAAGGCCTTAGCAGTCAGTGTTATCAGTTTGTTCATCGTCTTTATAGGGATTTTCGCCTTGACCATTACAGAAGAAGCGCCGTTTATACAGGTTGTTTTTGAAACTTTTTCAGCTTTCGGAACGGTCGGACTGACAATGGGGCTGACACCCGAACTGACAACAGCGGGGAAATGTATCATTATTGCGATTATGTTCATCGGAAGAATTGGACCGTTGACGTTTGTTTTTTCATTTGCTAAAACAGAAAAATCAAATATTCGTTACCCTGACGGTGAGGTGTTTACTGGGTAATGTAAAAAATCCGGCATATTACATGCCGGATTTTTTATGATTCAATATGAGATTGACTTTGTCTTTTTTCCTGCTCCGCGATGATATCATTATCTTCTGCGTTATCACGCGTCACTTTTTGTGTAAGGATCGCGCCGACCGCTACAAGGATCATCACTGCAATGTAGTAGCCTTTTTCATTGAGTTCGAGATTATCAGCGTTATAGAGTCCGATACAAAACAAAAATACTCCCGCAAAAAAAGTGAAATAAGCTAATACAGTAAAGGCAACCGTGTTTCTCCGTCTATATTTCTGCACCTTTGTTCCCTCCTGAAGCATAGTTATTAAGTGATAACTTCCGTGGAATATTATACCTCAAATTCCCCTGAATGGAACAAAAAAATAAAAATACCAGGAAAAACGGCTCAGATTGCTTCCTTTATTTCAACAGCTGAGTCATCAATCCAGCCGACCAGTTTATTATTGACTTGGAATTGGTACCATACGGACTGGCCTTTCTGTTTTTTAGATACAACCTTTATATCCTTGCCAACGTAAGATTGCGCAGAGGTCAGCTTAATGGATTGATCATCAGTAGAAGGCTTAGACCATACATCTTGAACGGCGCTGTCTTTGATGGAGCCTTTTAAATCCACAGCTTTCAGAGATGGATTCACCTCATCGTATTCATCTAAATCGTACTTTTCCACAATGGCGCTGATTTTGTCAGCATATTCCGGGTCTGTGGCATAGCCTGATGTTTGAAGAGCGCCTGCTGCTTCTTTATAATCCTCAGCTTCAAGCACCGGCTTATACTTCTTTTTATTCCACGATGTGCCTTGGACAAATAATTTGGCGTGATCATCCATTGATTCAAAAAACGTGCTGTATTTGCGGAATTTCGCGCGAATCGTTTTTCTTTTTCCTTTTTCAAATTCATCTGTATCCATGGTGACGTGATGTCCTTTATAATTTCCTTTTACGCCAAACAGGTTGTTGGCTTTAGAGGCAAGCTCGCTGTTTCCCCAGTCAGATTCGAGTATGGCCTGAGCTATCGTTATGCTGGGAAGGACATGATATTTTTCATATAAAATTTGAGCATGTCCGGAAAGGCTGTCAATAAATACTTGCTGTTCATCAATTTCTTCAGGTTCTTTGGATGTTTCAATTGGCTTTGAAAGAGTTGTCGCTAAAACAAACAAGGCTAGCGGAATCGATACAACGAAAAATAGAGAGATGAAGAGTCTACGTTTTTTCAGTTTTTTACGGGCCATGAAAACCTTCCTTCGATTTAAAAGATTACGAGTGTAAAAGAATCTACCTTTAAGAATTTTACTTGTACTTCTAATATTTTTCAATTCTTTAGGGATAAAGTTTGAGAGAGAACACACAAAAAGCCTTTCCCATCAAGGGAAAGGCAGTGATCATGTATCTATTTTTGTAAGACTGTGCTGTTTAAAATGTCTGAGCGCATCACGATATTCTTGATCATGTATGACTTTATGAGATTTTACGGCAGCCTTTGTCAGTCCATGTGCAGAAACAGCCGGTTTTTCCGGAGCGGATTTTCCTTTATCATGAGGCTTATGAGCCAGCTTGTGCCCCATTCCGGTGGCGTTCATACAAAACGATAAACAAACGAGCAGCACGCTCAGGATAAAAGAAATCAAAAACAGATCATGATAGGCAGTCATCATAGCATCCTGCATCGATCCGTTTTGTCTGGCAGCATCCTTTTTCGTGAAATAGCCGATCAGGATAGGCACACCCATATAGACAAACAATCTTAAAAACTGAACAGCTGTCATTCTTTTGACCAGATCAGGAAGCGGGCCGCCCATAGCGGCTCCCATTAGTCCTGCTGCGACCGTCAGGCCGGTTCCTGCTGCCAGCATGATGAACAGCGCCGCAAACACATAGAGAGACGATTGATATTGCATATGAAGCCATTGAAAATTCACAAAAACGAGAATGAGAGAACCTATAATCCCCAGCATCCCTGGTCCGACTTTATCATATAACAGAGCACTCGCAATAGCTGCGATGGCCACTCCAATCAATAGAGTCATGTTTAAAAGAATGAGATGATCTCGGGATATATCATACATTTGACGAAGCAAGCCTTGAAAAGCTGCCAGACTGACAGCTACCGTAATCGTTCCTGCCGCTATGATAAATAAACCGAGCACAGGTTTAGGCAGCAGCATCTGTTTAATAGAGATGAAAGGGTTTTTCACCTTATATTCTACAAATAACAGAATGAGGAGCAAACATAAAGCAACCCCAAAACCAGCCCGTACATAACCTGATGAAAAGCCCCATTTTTGCAGAAAAATGAATGTAAACGCTGAGGCTGCGGCCACGCATACAGATAAAATGATCCCTGCTCTGTCGAGTGATGACTGTTCCTTTTCTGATCCCCCATGATGCTCATCATAGAGAAAGAAATAACTCACTGCGACGCCGATCAAAGACAATGTGCCAAAGGTAAAAAACAGCCATCTCCAGTGGCCGTAGCTCAACGCGATCGTTCCTAAAATCGAACCGATAATAACAGAGCCATAGAACCCGCCGATAAGCACCAGTAGTGCGTAATTCCGCCGGTCAATCGGAAATGACAGGACTAGCATCGGAATCATAATCATCAGCATGACACCTGTAGCCGCTCCCTGTAAAAAGCGTCCTGCCGCCATCCAGGCAATATCGCTTGAAAATGCGAAGAGCAGTGAGCCAAGTATAAAAACGGGTAATGAAGCCAGATAGATCGGACGGGCACCGAATTTTTTCCTTAGCAGCGGTCCTGCCGGAACTAATAAAGCGAAGGCCATATTGCCGATCAATATTGGATTTACTGATGTGAAGTCACTTGTTCCAACCGTCTTCTGAACAAGGCCTTGAACTGACGACAATGCCGTGTTAGACATCAATCCCGGCCCGACCGCTAAAACAGCGAGCAAAGAAATCACCCAATAGTGTTTTGTCTTCATGTTGTCATTCCTTCCTATATGAATACATACGAAACACATCATTTTTTGAAAACAAAAGAAGCTAATAGATTTTGCATGCCATTAGCTTTCATTCGGATTCTCTCCCCATCATGGGAAATGATATTATTTTATGATAATATGTGAAAAAATGAGCATATACTCAAACATTATTCCAAACCGATTGTGTTTTGTCAATGGCGCAAATTTCAAGCACAAATCAAACACCTAAACGGCTTTTGCCCGATATCGTGACTTATGAGTCCCTGCCTGCTCCCTCAAGCGATTTAAAGCAGGCCGTTTTAAAATTAATCCTATCGGTCTTCGCTTGGGTAATGACGGCACCTTTCAATTCACTGTTTTCATCAAAATTCAAACTAATCAACCCGAATAAGTTGGTGATAAGAACAACATGTTGACCGCACATTTTTTTGTGTTCACTAGGCGTTTGCCGCCTCTAAATTGTCTATGGGTAAATATCATGAACTAATCTGCGAAATACCAATGCTAGGCAATTTTAAATGATCCGGGAGGTAAAAACGAATGGAACTGTATAAGTGTATCGAAGAAATTTTTGGCGGCTTGAAAAATCCATCGGTTAAAGATTTGGCAGCTTCTTTAAAACAAATTCCAAACGTGGCAGAATTGAGTCAACCATATATAAAGGAACCAGACCAGTACGCTTACGGCCGAAATGCCATCTATAGAAACAATGAATTAGAAATTATCGTGATTAACATTCCCCCAAACAAGGAGACAGCAGTCCACGATCATGGTCAATCCATTGGTAGTGCAATGGTGTTAGAAGGAAAACTTCTTAATTCTATTTATCGCTCAACCGGCGATCATACAGAACTCTCCAATTCATATTTTGTCCACAAAGGAGAATGTCTTATATCAACCAAAGGTTTAATTCACAAAATGTCCAATCCGACTTCCGAACGAATGGTGTCTCTTCATGTTTACTCACCCCCTTTGGAAGACATGACGGTCTTTGAAGAACAAAGTGGTGTATTGGAAAATTCATGATTTACAGCCTGAACTACTTTACTTGATTAGTTTGTTATATGTCATTTTTCAAACGCAGGAGCCTAATGAAGGAATATCTGACTTTATCATTGGTTTATGAAATGCTCCTGAGGACATATGATTTCGGATCAACAGAAGGGTTCAGCGAATGAATCCTATCTATTAAAAACAAAAAAACCCTTATAGAATAAGGGTTTACAGGTATGGAGCCAAGGGGGCTCGAACCCCTGACCTCTACGCTGCCAGCGTAGCGCTCTCCCAGCTGAGCTATGGCCCCGTATGTAACGTCATGTTTATTATAGATGATTTTTTTTTGAAAAACAAGCTGTTCCTTTCTAATTGACAGAAAAAATAAGGCCCTTTCCGGAGCCTTATTTTTCGATTTACATCATAAACAAAAGTAAAATCACGCCGAGAATGATTCGGTAGATTGCAAACGGAACAAGTTTGATTTTGTTAATCAGTCTTAGGAAGAAACGGACCACAAACAGCGCAACAACAAAGGCACAGATAAAGCCGACGATAAAAAACGGCATTAAATCGGAGCTTAAGCTGTCCCAGTGTTTCACTAGGCTTAAGGTGCTGGCTCCCATCATAATCGGCATTGCCATTATGAATGTGAAATCGGCTGCCGCACGGTGATTCAACCCGAGAATAACGCCGCCGGAAATCGTTGAGCCGGAGCGTGAAAAACCCGGCCAAAGAGCAAGACATTGGAATAAACCGACGCCGATTGCCTGCTTATATGAAATACGGTCTAGGGTGTCTGTCGTTTCTTTCCGTTTATTAATCCAATCGGCTGCAAGCATTAAAACTGCCCCGGCAATTAAGCCAATGGCCACGGTGCGGACTGAAAATAAATATTCATCAATATAATCCTCAAACAAAAAGCCGAGAACCGCGGCGGGCACAAGCCCTACTGCGATTTGGGCAATGCTTAATTTGTGACCATGCTCTTGGTCACTCGTGATATTTTTTTTCAAGCCAAGCAAATTCAAAATCCTGTCTTTAAACACAATCGCAACCGCTAAAATAGAGCCAAGCTGAATGACAACTTTAAATGAGTTGGCTGCTTCTTCAGACATGAGACTGCCTGATTTAAGCCAGATATCGTCTACTATAATCATATGTCCTGTCGAAGAAACCGGTGCGTACTCTGTTAATCCTTCTACGATTCCTAAAATAGCAGCTACAAACAATTCCCATAGAGTCATGATTTTAATTCTCCCCATTAGACATTTATTTTTTACATAACGGGAGCCTTCCATAAATGGAAAGCCCGTCTTATATAACTATAAATGAAATTTATGCTTTATGACTCTTTGTATTTTCATTTTTTTCTTCATCGTATAGATGCGACTGCATTTTAAACCAGTCAAATAAATGTGTCGTAATGACTTTGGCAACCGCATAGCCCGGAATCGCAAGAATAATTCCGATAACACCAAACAGCTTGCCGGCGGTTAACAGCAGAAAAATAATGGTGATTGGGTGGATATGAAGGTTTTTCCCCATAATTTGCGGGGAGATCAGTTTCCCTTCAATAAGCTGAACAATTGTCCAGACGATCACAAGCTTGAGCAGCATCAGAGGCGATGTCACAATAGCGATAATGATCGCAGGCGTAATGGCGATTGTCGGACCTAAATACGGCACGATGCTTGTACAAGCCGCAATAACGGCAAGTAGCGAAGCGTAATCCAGTCCGATGATCAAATAGCCGATAAACAGCAAAAATCCAATGCAGAAGCTGACAATGATCTGTCCTCTGATATAAGAACTTAGCCGATGATTCATTTCGCTTAAGACTGTGTATGTCTGCTCTTTTAATTGTGTCGGCACAAACTTCAGTATGTAGATCGGCAATTTCTTTCCGTCCTTTAACAGATAGAAAAGAATAAATGGAACTGTCACGATCGAAATGATAATCTCAGTTAAGGCGCCGATGAAATTCCCAACGCCGGTAAAGGTGCTGTTTACAATCGTCGCTGCCTGATCTGACACCTTTGTCGCGAGATCAGATATATTAATGTTCATCGTTTGCTGCGCCTGATTGACAAAGTTACTGCCGATCAGTTCTTTTGTCTGATTCTCAACAACATCCACATATCTCGGGATGTTGTCAATCAAACTCATAATTTGCTCTTTTAAAAAGGGGATAATCGACACGATTGTGATCGTGATCAGCCCGATAATCAACAGATATAACAGCAAAATGGAATAGATTCTTCTGATTCTTCTTCTCTCAAGGAAATCAACGACAGGGTTTAACAGATAAAAAACAATGCCTGTTAAAATAATCGGAAGCGATATCGTTTTGAGCAGAACAATGATCGGGGTGAAAATAAATGATGTTTTTGTAAATACGAGAATATTTAAACCAATCAGCAGCAGAACAAGCAGGAATAAAACAAACTTGTTGTCCAAGAAGAATCGCTTGAATCTGCCGCTCCATGTTTGCAACGTCTCCACTATCGTTCCTCCGTCATACATAGTTTAAGTAAATTGTACACTATCGTACCTATAATGAAAAATAAAAACCGCTAATTGCTGGAAAAACTTCCTTATCTAAAAAATGTGATTTGATCTATCATGTGCTTTTCATCTTTTTAAGCTATAATTTAGCTATATCATACAAAAGGAGCGATATGCGTGATACGATTTGCAATAGTAGGAACCAACTGGATTACAGACCGCTTTCTAGAAGCAGCTTCAGAAGTTGAAGATTTCCAGCTCACAGCCGTTTATTCAAGAACACCTGAACGCGCCGCTGAGTTTGCCGCTCGGCATGGGGCTGCACATACCTTCTCCGACCTTCAGGAAATGGCGGCAAGCGATGGCTTTGATGCTGTATATCTCGCCAGCCCGAATGCTCTTCACAAGGAGCAGGCGATCCTCTTTATGAAACATGGCAAACATGTGCTATGCGAGAAACCGCTTGCTTCAAATACCAGAGAAACAGAAGAGATGATTTCAGCGGCCAGAGCGAATGGTGTTGTCCTCATGGAAGCAATGAAGACCACATTCCTGCCTAATTTTAAAGAGCTGAAAAAACACTTCCACAAAATCGGCACAATCCGCAGATTTACCGCAAGCTACTGTCAGTACTCTTCAAGGTATGATGCGTTTAGAAACGGAACTGTTTTGAACGCGTTTCAGCCTGAGCTGTCTAACGGCTCATTGATGGATATCGGCATCTATTGTATTTACCCTGCCGTTGTGCTGTTTGGAGAGCCGAAAGCCGTGAAAGCGAACGGATACACTTTATCTTCCGGCGTTGATGGAGAAGGTACCGTCATTCTCTCATATGACGGGTTTGAGGCCGTACTGATGCATTCTAAAATCTCAACTTCCTACGCGCCTGCTGAAATCCAAGGAGAAGACGGGACAATTGTATTGGATACGATCCATCGTCCTGAACGAGTGGAAATCCGCTATCGTGACGGCCGCCTGGAAAACATTTCGCTCTCTGATCCTAAACCGGCAATGTTTTACGAAGCGGCTGAATTTGTTTCGCTCGTGAAAGAGAAGAAACAGGAATCTGAAGAAAATACATATGAACGCTCCTTGATCACTGCTAACATCATGGAGGAAGCAAGAAAACAGATGGGTATTGTGTACCCTGCTGATCAAGCCTAAAAAAATCCGCCCGCGGCATGTTGCACGCGGGCGGATTTTTTTAAACGATCGGTGAGGATGCCTGCCTTTTGAAAAGCACGTTTTGTTCATATTCTTTGATATCATCAAGCCAAGCCTCTTTTACCGGCACTCCCATTTGCTCACAGTAATAATCCCAGATGGCACCGAAAGGATAGGTTTTAAATTCCTCCATCAGCGCCAGCCTTTCTGTAAAGCGCCCCTCATCCTGCAATTGTTTTAAATGGTCATTCGGAAGAAGCAAAGCGTACATTAAAGCTTTCATCATATTTCTCGTTCCGATAGTCCAAGCGGCGACACGGTTAATGCTGGCATCGAAAAAATCCAGACCGATGGCGACTTTCTCTAATGCCTGATTACGGACGATCTCAAGGGCGATTTCTCTCAATTCATCGTCTAACATCACGACATGGTCACTGTCCCAGCGAACGGGCCGGGATACGTGCAAGGCGAGTTTGTCTGTGTAAAGCAGCATCGCCGAGATCTTGTTTGATACCGTTTCTGTCGGGTGAAAATGTCCCGTATCGAGCAAGCATAACTTATGGTTCGTTAAAGCATAGGCTAAATAAAACTCATGAGACCCGACGACATATGATTCTGATCCAAGTCCGAACAGCTTGCTCTCGACCGAATCAACATTGTAATCTTCACTGATTTCCTCGCGGAATATCCGATCCAATGATTCTTTTAATCTTTTGCGCGGCGTCAGCCTGTCACTCGGAATATCCTTATAGCCGTCCGGAATCCAAATATTCGTCAAGCAAGGCGTGCCTAATTCTTTGCCGAAATACGCTCCGATGCGGCGGCACGCGATGCAGTGATGAATCCAAAACTCCCGGATGGATGGATCAGGGTGTGCGAGTGTAAGCCCGTCATCCGCTTTCTCATGTGAAAACAGTGTCGGATTGAAATCTAATCCGATACCAAGACCCTTTGCCCACTTCACCCAATTTTCAAAGTGATGCGGCTTCAGCTGATCACGTTCTACAACTTCTCCGTTTGTTTCTGCGTATATAGCGTGCAGGTTTACCCGATGCTTTCCCGGAATGAGAGACAGAGCTTTCTCCAGATCTCTTCTTAATTCTTCCGGGGTTTGCGCTTTTCCGGGATAATTGCCTGTGACGTCAATGCCGCCGGAAAGCTCGCCCTTATTCACTTCAAACCCTTCAATGTCATCACCCTGCCAGCAGTGGATTGAGATCGGAACTTGCTGCAATTGCCGGAACACAGCTTCAACATCAATTCCCCATTTTTCATATTCTTGTTTTGCGCTGTCATAATTCGCTTTTATCGTCATACGGCTCTCTCCCTTTTATTCGAAATAAAAGACTTCCTTCAGATCGATTGAAACGGGACTGTCATCGGCGTTTGTTTTCATTAATGGCGCCATTGATTTCCACCATCTGCGGCACACCTCTGTGTCCGCCATCTTCTTCCACTTTTCCTCATCCTCTATCTCTAAATAAGCAAATAACCGGCCTGTCTCTTCGTCTAAAAAAATAGAATAGTGATGCGCCCCATGGGCTTTAAGCGCTTCCGCCATTTCTGGCCAAATGTCATCATGCCTCTGTTTGTATTCCTTGAATTTATCTTTATGGACGAACATGATACTCGCTTTTCTTTTCAAGCTGATCACCTCTTTTTATTTAGATAGCGCTTTCAAAACAGTTTGATGATAGGACTGAATGATGGCGCTTCTGTCAGTATCTTTAGGGATAAACACTTTAATGGGAAAGGAGTTTCTGACGGTCTTGCGGGCCTGGTTTACGTCCTTTATTTCTTTGGCAGCAATCATTTGCATCAGCAGATTTCCGATGGCTGTCGCCTCAGCAGGTCCGGCGTATACCGTTTTTCCGCTCATATCAGCGGTTAATTGATTTAAGAAGTCGTTTTGGGCGCCTCCTCCGATAATATGAAGCTGTTGAATGTTTTTCCCTGTAATGGTTTCTAGTTCTGAGATGGCTATCGCATAGGTGATGGCTAAATTGCTGTAGATACAGCAGGCAAGTTCGCCTGCGGTGTGAGGAATCTGTTGGAAGGTTTCTCTGCAATAATGTTGTATTTCCTTTATCATGTCATGCGGATACAGAAAACGATCATCATTTAAGTTGATAAACTGCTGAAACGGTTTTGTTTTTCCAGCTTCTTCTGCCAGTTGCTGAAAATTGTAATCTTCTCGTAATTGTTTTCGGACTTCTTGTATCATCCACATGCCAATGATGTTTTTCAGGAAACGAATGGTGTTGTTTGCGCCGCGTTCATTTGTATAATTGTTTTTCAATGCGAGTTTATTTATAATCGGCGTTTCGTTCTCAATTCCGATTAGCGACCATGTTCCGCTGCTGATATACGCCCAATCATTGTTTATGCCTGGTGCGGCGAGGACAGCTGAAGCAGTATCATGTGTTGCGACGGTAATCACCCTGCAAGCCGGCAGATCATAGCCTGGAAACCAATCATTTCTTAACATGCCGAGTTCCTGTCCCGGTTCAGTCAGCGGCGGAAGTTGCTGTTCCTTAACAGACACGGCTTCGAGCAATTCGGGATCAAACTTTCCGGTTAAGGCATTTAAGAGCTGTGTCGTGGACGCATTTGTGATTTCCGCTGCTGCTTTGCCGGTTAAGCAATAGCCTAAATAATCCGGCACCATTAAAATCTGCTCTGTTTTTCTCAGCAGCTCCTGGTCTTCTTCATATAATTGATAGATTGTGTTAAAAGGCAGAAACTGAATGCCTGTTTTTTGATAGATTGTTTCTTTTGATATCGTTTGCGCAAGCTTCTCCATTGTGTTCTCTGTTCTTTTATCCCGGTATGATATGACTTCTCGTAAACGGCTGCCTTTCTCATCCAGCAAGACGTAATCAACGGCCCATGTATCAATGCCGACGGTGCAGCAGTCATAGCCAAGAGCTTTCACCTTTTGCAGCCCTTGCAGGATTTGCTCTAGCAAATGATCAATATCCCAATAGCCATGTCCGTCTCTTTGCATGAAGCCGTTTGCGAATCGGTGAATCTCTTGTACTGCAAGCTTTCCTTCCTGGAGTTCGCCTATTATGACTCTCCCGCTTGATGCCCCTATATCAACAGCAGCATATATCATCCTTTCACCCTTTCTTTAGGAAGGGGGACGGCTGTCACTTTCACATTCTTTTCTTCAAGGGCTTTTACTGATACCGGATCAAGTCTGGAATCGGTAATGATGCAGCTGACATCCTGCAAAGAGGCGATATGTGAAAACTCACGGTTCCCCCATTTGCTTGAATCGGCCATCAAAATGGTCTGATCAGATCTTTCAATCATCCGTATTTTAAGCAGTGCCTGCCACTCATTTGAGTCGCTCATTCCATGTTCCATATCAAACCCTTGGCAGGACAGAAAAGTTTTATTTACATGATAGGTTTCAAGTGAACGCTCAGCTAACGGTCCCGCAAATGATAATGATTTTGTCAGCAAGATACCGCCGGTTGAAATAACTGATATCTTTTGTTTTTTGCTCAGTTCAATGGCTGCCTTCATTGAGTTTGTAATGACGGTGAGCTCAATATCAGGGAGTATTTTCGCCATGTACCATGCAGTGGTGCTTGCATCGAGAATGATTCGGTCACCGCTTTTTACATATTTGGCCGCTTCGTGAGCAATGGCTTTTTTCTCTATTACATTTGTAATTTCACGTTCAGAAAAATGAATTTCCGACTCCTGCTGCTGAATGCTGACCGCACCTCCGTGGCTGCGGCTCAGCTTATGCTCTTTCTCAAGCTTCTCAAGGTCCCGCCGAATCGTTTCTTCTGTGACAGAAAATATGTCACTCAATTCGGATACGCGGATGCTTAAACGCTTATTCACTAGTTCGACTATTTTTTTCTGCCGTTCTGCTACTAACATCGGTAACGTCCTTCCTCATTAATATCCGTCTTGCTTTTCCCATATCATAGCATACTTCTAACGCGTAAAAGCTGCCGGGACGCCGCCGTCTACTGTAATCATACACCCTGTCGTCTTTTCAGCTTTAGAAGAAGCCAAAAACGAGATTGATTCGGCAATATCCTGCGGGTAAATATTAACCAAAAGCGTTGTGCGTTTCCGATAATGTTCCTCTAGCTGATCCGGCTCTATTCCATATGCCGCAGCCCGTTCCTCCCGCCAGCTTGACCCCCAAATCGCTGAGCCTTGGAGAACCGCGTCAGGCAAAACTGAGTTTACACGAATGCCGTATTCTCCTCCTTCTGCTGCAATACATCGAGCCAAATGGGTTTCAAGTGCTTTTACCGAACTGTAGGCTGAAGCGTTTTTTCCCGCATAGACAGCGTTTTTCGATCCCACAAACACCATGCTTCCGCCTATGTTTTGCTGTTTCATTTGCTTAAACGCTTCCCGGGCCACGAGAAAATAGCCGGTTCCCAATACATTGATATTGAGATTCCATTCTTTTAAACTTGTTTCGTCAAAAGGGCTTGATGTTGCCAGCCCGGCATTATTAACGACAATGTCAATGCCGCCGTAGGTAAGCGCTGCTTGTTCAAAGGCAGACTGTACCTCATCTTCATTTGTCACATCCATTTTGACAGCCATTGCGCGTCCTTCTCCGTACGTTTCGTTTATTTCCTCGGCAATTTTTTGTGCGCCTTCTACATTCAGGTCAGCCGCGATCACGTGTCCGCCTTCTGCTGCAAAGTGCCGGCAGGCTGCACTTCCGATTCCGCCGGCGCCACCTGTTATCAATGCTACTTTTCGAGAAAATTCTGCTTCCGGCGGGGCCAGCGTGAGTTTATATAATTCCAGCGGCCAGTATTCAACATGATAGGATTCATTTTCGTTTAATGAAACAAATCGTCCGAGTGAGGCAGAGCCTTTCATTACAGCAATAGCTCTCTGGTATAAAGCACCGCTAACTTTTGACATGGCAAGGCTTTTTCCCGTATTGACCATTCCAATGCCAGGAATCAATATGACACGCGGCGCTGATTCAAAGATTTGATCCCCTTCCTGCTGATTGCGTGCAAAGTAAGCTTGATACTCTGCTTTGAAGCGCTCGATCCCTGACTTCAGAAGGTCCTCCAGCTCCTGTGCATCTTGCGTTTCCGGATTCCATTCAATGTACAGCGGGACACGCTTTGTATGAACAAGGTGATCCGGACACGCAGCGCCAATTTGAGAAAGCTCCGGCGCTTGCACGCTGTTTACAAATTCTAATACCTCTTCATGATCGTCATAGGAGAGGATCATTTTCTTTTCATCGCTTACAGCTCCTCGGATAACAGGCATGATACCCGCCAGAATTTGTTTCCGCTTATCTGCTGGCAGTGACTCGTATCGCCTGCCGCCGAATCGCTGTTTTTGGTTGATGCGTTCATGAATGTACTGCTCAGCTTCTTGAATAATGGAGATCGTTTTCTCATAACACTTCTCTGACGTATCTCCCCAAGTGACTAAGCCGTGTTTTTCCATTAAGACAAGCTCGGCATTTGGATTGTTTGCCACGCCGTCTGCGATCATTTTAGACAGAGTAAATCCCGGGCGAACGTATGGCACCCATACAAACCGGCTGCCATAAATATCTTCGGCAATTTGTTTTCCATTATCAGCGCAGCAAATGCTGATAATTGCATCCGGATGGGTATGGTCAACATGATTGTATGGCAAAAATGCGTGTAAGAGTGTTTCAATGGAAGGGCGGGGATGTTTGCTGTCTATCATACAATGAGACAAGTAATCTACCATTTCTTCATCTGACATCTGGTCTCTTTCAATCAGCGGACGGATGTCATCTAATCTCAGGCCGGTAAAGTTATGCGCTTTCATTGTTGCCAAGTCTGAGCCGCTTCCTTTTACCCACATCACTTCTGTTTCGCGGCCTCTGAAATCCTTCTCCGTTGTTTTCATCGACGTATTGCCGCCGCCCCAGTTGCATACAGTGCGGTCTGCTCCGATTAAATTGGACCGATACACCAATTCTTCAACACCCTTTGGCAGCTGGGCGGCATGTTCTGATTCCCATACATGTTTCACCATTTTCGTCTTCCTCCGTCCCTTTTATTTGTATCCGCTTTCATTATATATGATGTTTGTTTGTTTTTGAATACCTTTTGTTTATTTTTGTTTTTATCAAGAAACAAAAAAAGAAAGCAGCAAAGATATGCCGCTTTCTTTTTCTATTAAGATTCAATTTTAAATTTTTTCGTAATGTCTTGAAGTTCTTCCGCCATGTTCGCCAATGTTTCAGCTGAAGAACTGATTTCCTCCATAGACGCAAGCTGCTCTTCCGCCGAAGCTGCGATATCTTGAATGCCCGCTGAGCTTTCTTTCGCTACTTCGGAAATTTCCTCAACCGCACTTGATACTTCCTGTGATCCGACTGACAGCTGTTCAACCGTTGCATTCAGATTTTGTAATTCACCGGATATTTGCGATGTCATCTCGTAGATTTGCTTAAAGCTTTCAGCTGTTTGGTCTGTAATTTGCAAGCCTTCTTTAACTTCATGATTCACGGATTGGAACATAGAGAGCGACGTGCTGATTTCTCTGACAATCTCTTGAATTAATCCTTCAATTTCCTTCGCAGAATGTGCTGATTGCACAGCAAGTTTTCTGACCTCTTCCGCTACAACAGAGAAGCCTCTGCCGTATTCTCCGGCTCTGGCTGCCTCAATTGCTGCATTTAGAGCCAACAAGTTCGTTTGATCTGCAATGCCGTTAATTACATTTAAGATGCTGGTAATGTCCTGAGATTTTGTTTCAAGGCCTTTGACGACGGCTTCAGCTTTTTGAACGGATTCATCGATTGTCTTCATTTGGCCGACTGTGTGCTCTACCAGTTTTTCTCCGCTTCCGGCTGCCTCAGAGGACTGGATCGAAGACTTCGTAATGGTTGATGAAGCCTGAGCCACTTTTGATATGCCATGGTTCATTTGAGAAAGATGATCTGAGCTTGTTTCCAATTTCTCACTTTGCGCCTCGTTGCCATTTGAAAATTGTTCGATTGCCAGCGTAATGTGTTCAGTCGCCTTGCTCGTTTGGGCTGCACTTGCCGTCAGTTCTTCGGAAGATGATGCCACATTTTCTACAGATGTTTGAATAACACCGATGACAGAACGCAATGATTCAGACATTTCGTTAAAGCTTTCTCCTAGCTGGCCAAACTCATTTTTCGACTGAATATCAATCACTTCCGTTAAATCTCCGCTGCTGATTTTCGCAGATGTTAAAACCAGTTTTCTTAACGGTTTGGTGATGGCGCGTATAATAAAGAGAATGAGTATGCCGCCGATCACAATTGACACACATAGAATGATAACGGCAGTGTTCAGTACCGGACTTGAAGCGTCTTGCAATTCACTGACAAAGTACGTACCCGCGATTTTCCACCCTGTCAATTTATTTGTCGTAAATGCCATTTTCTTTTCTTTGCCTTCGAAGGTATATTCAAATGAGCCGTCTGCTTTTGAATATACCTCTTTTGTCCAGTCGCCGGATCCAGTTGTTCCAGGCTTAATCGTCGGATGGGCGATATATTTTTTGCTGCCTGTTGTAATAAATGCAAAGCCGTTTTTACCGATTTTTATTTTCTGTGAAGCTGCCAGCACTTCATCCAGATTTAAATCAAGCGCTATGACCCCTGAGCCATCTTTTAATTGTTTGGAAATCGTAACAACGATATCTCCTGTCGCTTCGTCAGTATACGGCTCTGAGAATACAGCCTGTCCTTTTTTCGCAACGGCTTGTTTGTACCAGTCACGTTCTGTCGGATCGAAACCTTTAGGAACGCCGCTTTCCGGATATTTGTAAAGCTTTTTATTTTCTGAAGCCGCATAGATTGCTCCTACATCGGCATTTAGTGTTGTGTACTGCTTAAATTTTTCATTCAGTAAGGTTTTATTTTTGCCTTGTAATATGTCCTTATCAATCGTCTCACTGTAATAATCAATTGCTTTTACTTTATGATTCAATTTGTTTTCAAGTGTGCTGTTGAGTTCTTCAACGTTTCCTATTGCACTATTTGTGAGTTCCCTGTCCAGTGCGTTCCAAGCTGATTGATAACTGAAATATGCTAATACCCCAATCGGCAAAATGAGCACTGTCAGAAACGCAGCGATGAGCGGTTTGCTGATTGATGGCTGTTTGATCCAATGTATGAATTTTCCCATTCTCGATAATTCCTCCTTTAAGCTAAAAATAATATCGTCAAGCTAGGATAAAAGCTTTAATAAAAAAACTAAAAAAAACACCCAAGTGCAGAACCTTGGGTGTTTTGACTTATTATTCGATTTTGAATCGTTTTGTCATATCGCGAAGCTCTTCAGCCATGCTTGAAAGTGTTTCTGCTGATGAGCTGATTTCTTCCATAGAAGCAAGCTGCTCTTCGGCTGATGCCGCGATATCTTGAATGTGGGCTGAGCTTTCTTTTGAAATCGATGCAATATGCTCAGACGCTCCCGATACCTCTTCAGAGCTGGCAGAAAGCTGCTGAACCGTCGCACTCATGTTTTGCAGTTCTCCGGCTATCTGGTTTGTCATTTCAGAGATTCGTTTAAAGCTTGTCTCAGTTTGATCTGTGATGTCAAGGCCTGTTTGCACCTCTTGGTTCACAGACTGGAACATGCCGAGAGATGTGTTGATTTCTTTCACGATTTCAATGATGAGTGCTTCAATCTCTTTAGCTGAATCAGCGGACTGTACAGCCAGCTTTCTGACTTCTTCCGCTACGACTGAGAAGCCGCGCCCGTATTCGCCTGCGCGCGCCGCTTCAATGGCAGCGTTTAGTGCAAGCAGGTTCGTCTGGTCAGCAATACCGTTAATCACGCGCAGAATGTTTGTGATGTCTTTTGATTTGGTTTCCAATCCGCGAACAACTTGTTCCGCTTCTTTCACGGACTTGTCTATCACGTTCATTTGGCCGACAGTCTGATGAACAAGCTGTCCGCCCGCACTCGCGATTTCTGTCGATTGAACAGATGAATCTGTAATGACTTCAGAAGCTTGAGCCATATTCGTCAATCCGTCATTCATCTGATAAATATGCTCCGCCGCTGTTTCGATGTTTTCATTTTGTTTTTCATTGCCGTTTGAAAATTGTTCAATCGCCAATGTAATATGCTCGGTCGCTTTGCTTGTTTGCGCGGCAGATGCCGTCAATTCCTCGGAGGAAGCGGCAACATTGTCTACCGAATCCTGAATGGCGTGTATGAGAGAGCGAAGTGAAGACGCCATATTGTTAAAGCTTTTGCCCAGTTCGCCCAGTTCATCTTTTGAACGGATATCAATCGTTTCCGTTAAATCTCCCTCACTGATCCGCTTAGATGAACCGACAAGCTGTTTCAGCGGTGTCGTGATTGATCGAATAACCAATGTCATCACGATGATACCGACGAGAATGGCTGCAATCAGGACAATTGATGCAAGGTGAAGCACAGGCTTAGCCGCATCATGAATCTCGTCCAGATACATCGTTCCGCCTATCTTCCATCCCGTTAGCTTGTTCGTATCAAAGGCCATTTTTTTCTTATCGCCGTTCATGCTGTATTGAAAATCGCCTTTATCGGCAGACAGCATCTGTTCAAGCCAGTCGCCTTTCAATTCGGTCCCTGAAGCCTCGTCAGGATGCGCAACGACCTTTTTGTCGTTCGTCATAATAAAAGCATAGCCTTCTGTGCCGATGTTCACTTGTTTCGTCGTTTTCAGCAGGTTATCGATCGTCATGTTGATTGCGATAACGCCTGATCCGTCTTTTGTCTGCTGGGCAATTGTCACAACCATTGTGTTCGTAGATGCTGTTTTGTATGGATCTGTTACGACGGCTTTGCCATTATTGGCAACCGCTTTTTTGTACCAGTCCCGTTCAACGGGATTATAATCGCTTGGCATCGGCAGATCCGGGTAACGGGTAAAGCGCCCGTCTTTGTCACTTGTATAAATAGATTCCACGTCTTTATTGATTTTAATATATTGTGAGAATTTCTCTTCAATGCTGGCATTGCTCTTTGCTTTATATTTCTTTTGTGTCAGCCATTCGCTGAAGTATTCGGCGCTGTTTTCTTTTTCTCCGATGCTGGTGTTAATGATTTCGTTTAGTTGCTGTACATTTTCTAAGGCGCTTCCCATCATCTGTCTGTCGAGCGAGCTGCTGGCAGATCCATAAGCAATCGCCGCTACTATGGCAACCGGTATGATGAGAATCGATAGAAAGGAAACCAGAAGCTTCCGTGTAATTGATCTCTGTTTAATAAGTTGGAGTATTTTTTTCATCAGTTCATTTCTCCTTTTTTATGCTACCCTTCATATCGGCTGAAAATGGGTAAATATATACATTAAAAAAGAAGAAATTCAAGAAAAATAACTAAATCCCTATTAAAAATTAGTGATTTAGACCTATTAATCATCCAATTTAAATCGTTTTGTCAAATCCCGCAGCTCTTCGGACATTTTTTCAAGCGTCTGTGCTGATGTGCTGATTTCTTCCATGGAGGCAAGCTGCTCCTCGGCTGAAGCTGCGATATCTTGAATGCCGTCTGAACTTTCTTTAAAAATAGCGGCGATATCTATAGAAGCAGCGGAAATTTCCTGAGACCCTGCCGACAGCTGTTCAACCGTCGCATTCATGTTTTGCAATTCTGCGGCAATTTGATTCGTCATTTTTGATATATGTTTAAAGCTTTGTTTTGTTTCGTCTGTCATGACCAGACCTGTTTCCACTTCTTTATTTACGGATTGAAGAACGTTTAATGATGTATGGATCTCTTTTACGATTTCGCTGATCAGCGATTCAATTTCCTTAGCTGAATCCGCCGACTGTACCGCAAGTTTTCTCACTTCTTCAGCGACTACAGAAAAGCCTCGTCCGTACTCGCCTGCTCTTGCCGCTTCAATGGCGGCATTTAATGCTAAAAGATTGGTTTGATCCGCGATGCCGTTGATAACACGTAAAATATTTGTGATATCCTTTGATTTGATTTCCAGGCCTTTGACCACTTGCTCCGCTTCTTTCACAGAATGATCAATTGTATTCATTTGGCCGGCTGTTCTCTGAACAAGTGTTTCCCCTGTGCTTGACACTTCGGTGGAGTCTGCAGAGGTTTCTGTAATGACTGCCGCCGCCCGGGCCAGCTCAGCAAGTCCGTCGTTCATTTCGTTAATTTGTTCTGTTGTCGTCTCGATTCGGTCGCTCTGGTTTTCGCTTCCGTTTGAAAATTGTTCGATCGCCATTGTAATGTGTTCAGTGGCCTTGCTTGTCTGATCTGCAGAAGCTGTCAGCTCTTCTGACGATGAGGCGACATGTTCAACAGATTCTTTAATGCCGTATATCAGCGAGCGGAGAGAGTGCGCCATATTGTTGAAGCTTTGGCTCAGAACCCCGAGTTCGTCTTTTGATTTGATTTCTATCGTTTCTGTTAAATCGCCTTTGCTGATTTTTTCAGCTGACGCAACGATGCGTTTCAAAGGCCTTGTAATCGACCGGATGACAAAATAAATCGCCGTTATTCCGGCTGCAATGGCAATGGCAAGAACAACTGATGCCATAACAAGAACCCTGCTTGCGGCATCATGGATCTCGTCGGCATACATCGTGCCGCTGATTTTCCAGCCTGTTGTTTCGCTTGTGGCGAACGCCATTTTCTTCTTCTTTCCTTTGTGCGTATATTCAAAGTCGCCGCTTTTGTCTTTGTAAAGTTTGTCTATCCACTCCCCTTCTAACTGCGTACCCGCTTTTTCACCGGAGTAGGCGATGACTTCTTTATTTTGGCTGAGGATAAAGGCATAGCCTTCTTTGCCAATACTGATTTCTTTTGCTGTTGCCACAAGGTCATCGATTTTCATATCCATGGCGACAACGCCTGATCCATCCTTTGTCTGGCGTGCAATGGTGACAACCATTTTTCCTGATGAAATGGATTCGTAAGGTTCGGTCACAATTGTCTTTCCTTTATTAGCCATGGCTTCTGTGTACCAGTCACGTTCTAAAGCATTAAAGTCACTCGGCATGTCTGCGTGCGGATAGCGTGTGAATGTCCCGTCTTTGCTGCTTGAAAACACCGCAGCGACATTGTCATTCATTTGAATAAATTGTTTAAATTCTTGTTTGAGCTCCGTTTTTTTCTTGTCTTTCAACTTGTCTGCTGTCGCCCAATCGCTGAAAAACGCGAGGCTTTTTTCAGTCGTTTTGATTTTGCCATCAATAATGTTATCTAATATTTGAACGTTTTCCTTTGCGCTTTGCGTCATCTGTACGTCAAGAGATGCAACGGCTGATTGATAAGCGCTAACCGATAGTGCCGTAATCGGGACAATTAAGATCAGCAGGAAAGAAATAATGAGTCTCCTGGCAATTGATGATCTGCGAATGGTGGTGAGTGTTTTTTTCATTCCTCTTGAACCTTCTTTCAATAATTTACAAATTATATCGGCTGATATTCCTTTATCTTACATTGAAAATGAAGGAAAAAATGAAAAATAGTTCAAAACTCACCGGTGTAGACAGGTCTTTTTTATTATTTCTTATACAGAAAAACAGCGCTTTATAAGCGCTGTTTTTTGCTCTTATTCAATTTTAAATTTCTTCGTCAGATCACGGAGCTCTTCTGCCATCTGCGCCAGGGTCGTGGCTGATGAACTGATTTCTTCCATAGAAGCAAGCTGCTCCTCGGCCGATGCAGCAATGTCTTGAATGCTTGCCGAGCTTTCTCTTGAAACATCGGCAATTCCGCTCACTGCTGCCGATACATGCTCTGAACGGCCTGACAGCTGTTCTACGGTTGTATTCATCGTCTGCAATTTGTCTGCAATCTCATTTGTCATGCTGAAAATACTTTGGAAGCTTTCCTTTGTATTGTCTGTGACAACTAGCCCTGATTGCACTTCTTGATTAACGGCTTTAAACATGTGAAGAGAAGTTTCGATTTCTGCAACGATTTCCTGGATCAGATTCTCGATTTCTTTAGATGAATCTGCAGATTGAACGGCCAGCTTACGCACTTCCTCCGCTACAACAGAGAAGCCTCGTCCAGATTCCCCGGCCCGCGCCGCTTCAATGGCTGCATTTAATGCCAGCAGGTTTGTTTGATCAGCAATCCCATTGATGACTCGTAAAATACTCGTGATATCTTTTGATTTTTCTTCTAACCCTTTCACCACTGCTTCAGCCTGCTGAACCGACTCATTAATTGAATTCATCTGCCCGACTGTCTGCTGGACAAACTTCTCGCCTGTACCCGCGATTTCCGTTGATTGGATAGACGCCTTTGTAATGTCTGATGATGTTTGCGAGACTTGCTGGAGCCCTTCATTCATCATGTTCAGCTGATGAGAGCTGGACTCCACTTTTTCGCTCTGCTCTTCGTTTCCGTTTGAGAACTGCTCAATTGCCATTGTAATATGCTCCGTCGCCTTGCTCGTTTGCCCGGCGGATGCAGTCAGCTGTTCGGATGATGCGGCAACATTATTAACCGAGTCTTGAATGGCGCTGATAAGCGAACGCAAGGATTGTCCCATTTCGTTGAAGCTTTCGCCAAGCTCTCCCAGTTCATCTTTCGAACGGATCTCGATGGTTTCTGTCAGATCCCCGCTGCTGATCATTTTTGATGATTGAACCAGACGTTTTAACGGTTTTGTGATCGAACCAACGATAAACAGGATTAACATTCCGCCTGCCAGTATTGAAGCAATCAGCACGATCATGCCTGTTGTCAGGACAGATTTTGAGGATTCCTTGATTTCACTCATATACATGGTGCCGGCAATTTTCCAGCCAGTCAGTTGATTTGTCGTATATGTCATCTTTTTATCTTCATGATTCAGGGTATACTGCAGCTCGCCGCTGTCCTTGTCATACATTTTGGCAACCCAGTCGCCAGACAGCTTTTCACCAGCCTTATGGTTTTGATGGGCGACATATGTTTTGTTTTTCGTCGCGATGAAAACATAGCCCTCTTTTCCGACTTTAATTTGTTTCATCTGTTCCAACAGCTTATCAATTGTGATATCCATGGCGACGACGCCTGAACCATCCTTCAATTCCTGAGCAATCGTTATGACCATGCTTCCGTCATTGGCTGCCACATAAGGATCGGTCACTATGATGTCACCGCCGGCCTTCATTGCATCCTGGTACCAAGCTCGTTTTCTCGGATCGTAGCCATCCGGCAATTTTTCTTTCGGTGCCTGTACATATGTGCCGTTTTCTGCCCCTCCGTAAATTCTGGCTACGTCTTGGTTAATGGAAACATATTGCGAAAACTTGGCTTTAAGCTCTTCCTGTTTGGATTTTCCTTTAAACGCGGAGCTTTTCAGTGATTCACTGAAAAAGCTGATGCCTTTCGCTTTTGCTCCTAAATCATTTGTAACTGTTGTATTAAATGAATCGACACTATTTTTCGCATTTCCCATGATTTCCTGATCCAGTTTTCCGCTTGCTGAGCGGTAAGAACTGAATTCCAATATAAGAATCGGAATAATTAAAATCACAACAAATGAAATCATTAGTTTTCTAGAAATTGACGGTTTTGTCAGCCAATTGATAAAAGTCTTCATATCCAGCTTCTCCTTCAGGTTTGATACAGTATATATCGGCTGCTTTAAAAAGTTTTTAAAATAGAAGAAGTTTCCTTTTCAACATTTCTCTGTCTTTTTAGCTTTCATTGCCCAAGCCTTGTGCATAGTTTATAAAAAACAAGGGGGGCTTCAGATGATTATTGTATCCGGACAATGGCTCCGTCCCCAAGACATTGAAAACTGGCAAATTGACAAGAACTTGAATCCGCTGCTAAAAGAAATGATTGAAACACCCGTTCAGTTTGATTATCATTCGATCGCTGAACTGATGTTTGAGCTTCATTTGCGCATGAATATCGTTGAATCGGCAAAAGCGCTGCATAAAAGCGGAGCGAAGTTCGCCACCTTTGTAAAAACATACGGGAATACAGCGTATTGGCGGGTTTCACCGGAAGGGGCTCTGGAGCTTAAGTATAAAATGCCGCCTTCAAAGGCGATTCGGGATATTGCAGAAAACGGCCCGTTTTACGCGTTTGAATGCGCGACGGCAATCGTTGTGATTTATTACTTAGCATTGCTTAAAACCATCGGAGAAGAAAAATTCGACGCAGCCTTTGACAGAATTATTTTATATGACTGGCATTATGAGAAATTGCCGATATATACGGAAACGGGACATCACTTTTTCCTTGGAGACTGTTTGTATTTTAAAAATCCTGAATTTGATCCGCAGAAAGCGCAGTGGAGAGGCGAAAATGTGATTTTATTAGAAAAGGACAAATATTTTGCTCACGGCCTGGGAATTTTAAACGCTCAGCAAATTATTGATAAGCTGAATTCTTTCAGACGAAAAGGAGCCGTACAGTCAGCTTATCTCCTTTCACAAGCGACCAGGCTTGATATTCCGTCACTCTATCCCATCACCCGCTAAAAACCCCACCGTCTATTTTGGGGACGATGGGGTTTCAAATGCTTTTCGTTTTCGATAGAAAGGAGCTGTGCCGACATACTGGTTCGCAGCCCATTCCATTTTTTCAAGGTCATTTCTCGTCACGATGGGATCTTGGCTGCTCCACTTGATAAACCGGACAAAATAATACCCTTTGATGGGAGCCATTGTAACTTTTGAATGAGGCCAGTCTTCAAATACAAACTCAATTTTCCCTTTCTTTTTATAAGAATATTGAAGAATGTTCATCGTCTGTCACCTCTGTTAGTTACGTTACGATTGGCAAAGCTCAGCTATCAGCGTTTTCACGTCAGAGGGCCCATTGAGCAATCCGACTGATTGCCCCGCCCACAGAGACATGTGACCGGAATCTTTGGCTGCAGCGGCATGTTTTCTCATTGGTTTTGTTAACGTGTTTTGCAATGGATAAGGAAGTGTATTTGCCTCTTCAGCTTGTTGCTCTTTCATCCATTGGTTGACTATACCCCTTGCAGGCTTTCCCGAAAACAATGCGGTAAGGCGCGTGTCTGTTCCATGCGCTTCTTTTAATTCCTGTCTGTACGTTTCAGAGACTTTGCTTTCCTCACACATAAGAAATGGGGTCCCGACCTGTACACCTTGCGCTCCGAGACAGTGAGCAGCTTGGACGCCGCGGCGGTCTGCAATTCCGCCTGCCGCAATTACAGGTACTGAAACAGCGTCTGCAGCTTGGGGAACCAGTGACATTAAGCCAATAGAAGACTCTCCGCTGATCGGCAGAAAAGAACCGCGGTGGCCGCCTGCTTCACTGCCTTGCAGCACGATGATATCCATTCCGCGCTCTTCCAGCAGGACGGCTTCTTGCGGCGACGTAGCCGTTCCGATAAGACAGCAGCCATTTTTCTTTAATAAATGAATGCTTTCATCAGGCGGAATGCCGAACGTAAATGAACAGGCTCTTACATTGTATGTAAGAATCAGATTTATTTTTTGATGAAAATCCTCCCACTCTTCCTCCTCTAAAGGAAAAGCAGCCGCCTGTTCCGCAAACGGAATGTTCTGTTTCCATGTGTGAACCGTTTTATCGTCCGGTGTCTTCCTTTTTTCCGGCACAAACACATTTACCTGAAAAGCGCTGCCGGTCAATTCCTGCATCTCGATGATTTGTTTTTCAAGCGTAGCTGGACTGAGATATCCGGAAGCGAGACTTCCGAGCGCGCCTTCATTCGACACAGCGGCTGCCAGTCGGGGTGTGACCAGGCCGCCTGCCATCGGCGCCTGAATGACAGGCTTTGATAATGATAGTGCTTTCATCCATTGAGTCATAGAAGCACCTCCTGTTATTCCATGATTTTGATATGGCAAGTTCGATGACGCGGGCCGTCAAATTCGCAGAAATAAATACCTTGCCACGTCCCGAGAATGAGACGCCCGTTTTCAATGATGACATGCTGTGAAGCGCCTACCGTACTGGACTTCATGTGTGCAGCTGTATTGCCTTCCATATGGCGGTCCAGCTCATGGTCCCATGGATACATCTCATCAAATCTTCGGAGCATATCTCTTTTCACATCGGGATCGGCATTTTCATTAATTGTAATGCCCGCCGTCGTATGCGGACAGTAAATCAGCGCTGCCCCGCTTGCCACTCCTGTTTCTTGAAGAAACGCTTCGACCTCGTGAGTGATTTCAACCATTTCATCTCTTTTGTTTGTTTTGATTTGCAGAGTTTTCAGCATTTGTTTCTCCTTCCAATTCCCCTTCTCTTTGCATATTCGTTCTGTGTTCTTTTTTTCCTGTTAAATCAGGCTCATAAACCTGAAGAAAACAAAAACTCCAGCTTGTTTCTGGAGTTTTATTGCCATAGATATACTCTGGCTTCATAAGGTTTTAACAGCAGTGATGTCGTATGCTTGTGCGGTTCTGTTTCCATATTCGACAATAGGAGTTTGTCAGAAGATAACGGCAATGCGGGATATCTGCAGAACGCCGGCGCACCCGTCAGATTTGCCGCAATTAGCGCAGTTTGGCTCTCGTTTTTGCGAAGGTATGCAAAGATTTGCTGATCTTCCGGCAAAATCAGCTCGTATTGGCCATAAATAAATACATCATATGTTTGGCGGAGTTTGATCAAGCTTTTATAAAAGTGATAGACAGATGTGTTATCGTTTATTTGCGCCTCGGCGTTCAGCCATGTGTAATTGTCATTAACCCCAATCCATGGCTTGGCATCGGAAAACCCAGCGTGAGGAGATGCATTCCATTGCATTGGTGTTCGAGAATTGTCTCTTCCCTTTTTCCAGACAATCTTCATCACTTCCTCGTGAGAAGCGCCTTTTGCGGTCTCTATGTCATACAGCCGCTTCATCGCGACATCATCATAATCCTCAATCGAAGGAAACGCCACATTGGTCATGCCGATTTCCTGTCCCTGATAAATAAACGGCGTGCCTTTCATCAGAAAATAAACAACGGCGAGTGCTTTTGCACTTTCCTTTAAGGAATTCCCCTCGTTTCCCCATACAGAAACAGAACGGGGCTGATCATGGTTTTCCATAAACAAAGCATTCCAGCCGATTCCCTCCAAACTGTTCTGCCACTCTGTTAAAATCCGTTTGAATGCAACGATATCGATGCTTCCATTTATCTCTATATCCCACAGGCCGAGATGTTCAAATTGAAAAATCATGCTGAAAATGCCGGATTCCTCCCCCGCCCACTCAGCCGCCTCCTTTGCCGCGACACCGTTTGCCTCTCCGACCGTCATGATCGGGTAGCGGGAAAATGTGTTTTCCTTCAGCTCTGTTAAAAAATCCAATATGCCCTCAGCATTCATATGATAAGGAAAAGAAGGAACATAGGACAGCCCTTTCGGATTCGGCAGATCAGGCAGCCCTTCTTTTTTCTTAATATGAGAAATGGCATCCACCCGAAATCCGTCTATGCCTTTATCGAGCCACCAATTGACCATGTCATAAACGGCGTTTCTTACCTCTTGATTTTCCCAGTTCAGGTCTGGCTGCTTTTTATCAAAAAGGTGGAGATAATACTGGCTTGTCTGCTGATCATACTGCCAAGCCGATCCTCCGAAAATGCTTTCCCAATTGTTTGGCTCTTTTCCGTCTTTCCCGTCCTTCCAAATATACCAGTCGCGTTTTTGGGATTGTAAAGATGCACGTGATTCAATGAACCATGGATGTTCATCACTTGTATGATTCACGACAAGATCCATAATGAGCTTCATGCCAAGCTCATGAATATCATGAAGCAGCTGATCGAAATCTGCCATTGTGCCGAAATCGCTCAATATGTTTTTGTAATCTCTTATATCATAGCCGTTATCCGCATTGGGTGAGTCGTACAAAGGACAAATCCAAATCACATCGGCACCAAGTTCTTTTATGTACGGAAGCTTGGACCTGATTCCTTGAATATCCCCGATTCCATCGCTGTTTGAATCCTTGAAGCTGCGGGGATAAATTTGGTAGACCACCGCTTCCTTCCACCAAGCCTTTTTCATACAGCCACTCCTTCCTGCGTGTGCGGTTTTTATATCTTATGTAGAAAAAAGCCTTTGAAGCATTCATTTTTTCAGAAAAAAAGCCTCTTGCCGATGACAAGAGACTGATCAATTTTTCAGAAGCCTCTGGTCCTGATTTTCTTTGAGCTCAAAAAACAGCCGCGATCCAGCCCGGCTGTTTTTGATTAAAACTCTGTTTTTTTGATTTCGACAAATCGAATGTGATGGTCTTCAGCGTCGAGGATTTTAAACTCGCAGCCCTCCGCCTGTATCACATCTCCTGCTTCCAGCTCCATTTTTTGCGTCAGAAGCCAGCCTGCAATCGTATCAATTTCTTCATTCTCAATGGCAATGTCGAGCAGGTCGTTCACTTCATCTATTAGCGCTTTGCCATCCATCACATAATGGTGCTCGCCTTTTTTCAAAATATGCGGCGTTTCATCCTGATCATATTCATCACGGATTTCCCCGACAATTTCTTCGATAATATCCTCGACAGTGACAAGCCCCGCCGTTCCCCCGTATTCATCTACGAGAATCGCCATATGAATCCGTTCCTTCTGCATGCGGATTAAAAGCTGCTGAACAGGAATGCTTTCAATGACCCTGATGACAGGTCTCATAATTTGCTTCAGCTTAATCGGCTGGCCGAGAAAATATGCTTTAAACATATCTTTGCTGTTGATAATCCCTAAAATATGATCCTTATCTTCTTTGATGACAGGATACCGTGTATACCGTTCGTTAATGATGAGATGAATCGCTTCTTCAAGCGACTGCTCCAGAGAAATGACAGCGATTTCTGTACGCGGAATCATAATTTCTCTCGCCACGCGGTTGTCGAATTCAAAAATCTTATTCACATAGCGAAATTCGGACTGGTTGATTTCTCCCTTTTCATAGCTTTCTGACAGGATCAGCCTCAGTTCCTCCTCGCTGATGACAACCTCATGCTCCTTGACTGAATGAAAGCCAAACAATTTCACAAGAAAACTTGCAGAGCCGTTCAATGCTTTGATAAACGGATATGTGATTTTATAAAACCAGATCAGCGGCTTTGCAATCCATAAACTGACAGCTTCAGCCTTTTGAATGGAAACCGTTTTCGGAGCAAGCTCACCCATTACCACATGCAAAAAAGTGACGATGATAAATGCAATTACAAATGTGACAATGTGGTTAAACGGTTCCGGTATGCCTGCCGCTGTAAATAAGGGATGAAGAATGCGTTCAAATGTCGGTTCACCAAGCCATCCAAGGCCGAGGGCTGTAATTGTAATCCCGAGCTGGCAGGCTGATAAATACTCGTCAAGATTGGAGATGATTTTATGTGCGGCAAGCGCCCGGCTGTCTCCGCTTTCGATGAGCTGATTGATTTTTGAACCTCTGATTTTGACGATTGCAAATTCGGCTGCAACGAAAACAGCCGTAATGCCAATCAAAACAAAAATGGCGATCAATTGTAATATAAGCAAAAAAAGCCCTTACCATAAATGGTAAGGGGCCACCTCCTTAACGTTAATTCTCATTACGACCGTTTAAGAAGATCATCACAAAGCGAAGAAGTTCAAACAGGGAAACCAGGGCGGCGGCCACATACGTTAAGGCGGCGGCGCTCAGCACTTTATTTACCCCATTCTCTTCATTGTTCCGGATGAATCCTTCTGACACAATAATTTGCTTCGCACGTGAACTTGCATTGAATTCGACAGGCAGTGTGATCAGCTGGAAAAAGACAGCGGCTGAAAACAGAATGATGCCAAGCCCAATCAAATTCAGGCTGCCGAGAAGCATGCCTCCTAAGAAAAGCAAAGGAGCTACACCGGATGCAAAATTCACGACTGGGAAGATTTTATGTCTCAGCACAAGCGCACCATATGACTCCTGATGCTGCAAGGCATGTCCGACTTCATGGGAAGCTACGGAGATGGCGGAAATTGAGCGGCCATAATAGACCGGCTCAGATAAACGCACCACCCGTCTTGTCGGGTCGTAATGGTCTGTTAAAGCGCCTCTTACCGGTTCGACCGGCACGTCGTAAAGACCGTTTATATCTAGAATCCGTCTTGCCGTTTCTGCCCCTGTTCGACCGCTTGAGGCTTCCACTTTTGAATATTTTTCAAAGTTGCTCTTTACTTTAAATTGTGCCCAAAACGACAATCCCAATGCGGCTATTGTTAAAAATATAAACAGCATGTTTCATCATCCTTTTTTAAAGATCGTATGTTTCTTTATTACGATTATTTTAATGAGTTTTCTTTCTCGTGTACAGAAAAGCGCTTCTTCTTCCGTCTAGGCGCACACATTCCGATAAGCAAAAGGAACAAGCCGGCCGAAAACAAATAAAAAGAAAAGCCTCCAATCAGCTCTTTCAAAAAATGATGCCATGAGAAGCTATCGGAGAAGTGATTATACGAATTCAAGTCGAAAATAAACAAAATCACTGCGGATGCCGCAAGCTGGGTACCGATCAAAACCACGACGGTTCTTTGAATGATCGTCATCTGTTCCATCCTTTTTTCGCCTATTTATTTTAGTTTATGGAGAAATCCGGTTTTATATGTTTTGTTCATTTTTTGAAAAACAATGCCGGAAGTGGGACATACTGTTATAAAAAGAGCACGGGTGTGATGAACATGAAAGTGACGAGCGAGGAAAAGGAACAGCTGAGTACAGCGATTGACCGAATGAATGAAGGGCTGGACGTATTTATCCAGTTTTATAATGAATCCGAAATCGACGAACCGCTCATTCAGCTTGAAGACGATACAGCTGATCTCATGAAGCAGGCCCGCGATCTGTACGGTCAGGAAAAGCTAAATGAGAAGCTGAATACGATTATTAAACAGATTTTATCTATTTCATTATCTGAAGAAGGGGAAAAAGAATGAAGTCAAACCGGATCTTTATTTCTTGGCTGAGATGGCCGTTATTTATCCGAATCGGGCTGATCATTCTTTTTCTGATTCTTTTGTTCGGACAAATCATTTATTTACTTGAGCCCGAGCAGTTTACTTCCGTCTTCGAAGGTATTTGGTGGGCCGTGGTTACCATCTCAACAGTGGGCTACGGAGACTATGTGCCGCACACGCCGCTTGGTCAAGCAGCCGGAATGCTGCTGATATTCATCGGCGCAAGCTTTGTCACTGCTTACTTTGCCACCTTATCCGCTGCCGCTTTCAGTAAACAGCACCGCTACATAGAGGGAAAGGTCGCTTACAAAGGACGGGGCCATGTGATTATTATCGGCTGGAATGAAAAATCAAATCGCCTTTTGAGAGAGCTTCAGCTGGCGGCGCCCTCCAAGACAGTCGTTCTGATTGATGAATCGTTAAAAGAAGGGCCGCTCATTGAAAATGTCCATTTCATACGCGGACACGCCGCTGATGATGAAACGCTGAAACGAGCCAATATTACTGAGGCGGACACAGTTATGGTCACTGCCGACCAATATAAAAGTGAAGCGGAAGCGGATATGCTGTCGGTGCTGATTCTGTTATCAGTCAAAGGATTGAATCCGCTGGCATACTGTATTGTCGAAATTCTGACAGACCGCTTTGTCACCAATGCAGAACGGGCGGGCGCTAATAAAATTATCGGGACGTCTCAGCTCTTAAGCCGCGTGATGCTGGAACATTACCGGGTCAAATTGCAGCTGTCTAAACCGCAAAGCTTAATCGAGCTGACACTCGATAAAAAAGTGAGGCTGATTTCGGTTCCTTCTGAACTGCATGGTGCCGCTTATAAAACATGCGTCCTCTATTTTCTTGATCACAACACCACTATTATCGGCATACAAAAAGAGGAAGGGCCTATGATTACCCCTCCTCTTTCATATAAAGTGCTTGAAACGGATCAATTCCTTGCGCTTTAACCCAACAAAACATCCTCCAGCTCTTTGACAAGGGAGGCGCCGATATCCAAATACGCCGGATCAATCTCTGCGTCCCGTCTCTCGGGCTCAGAAAATTGATTAAACAGCGATTGAAACGGCCCTCCTTCAGCATGATCATCAAGGCCTGCCTGGAACACCTGCCTCAGCATAAACGGAGTTCCGATACGGACAGCTGCCCCGCGTTCATCCAGACTGCCTTGTATGGCATTGACGGGAATTCTTAAAAATAAATATCCGTCTCTATCATCAATTTTATAATCAAAATAGCCGTGGTCGTACTCCCAGCCGCCGTTTACCACATAACCGAGCGGCTTCATGACTTGTTCCAGCTCTTGAAGCAAGAAAGGCTGTCCATCTATCGCGGAAGGTATCGTAATCATCAAACTGCCCCTTTTTTCATTTATCCTGTCCTGCAGAACAAGACTTCATTCAAAGGCTGATTACATGGAAACCGTTTTTTCCTTTGCACGGCCAACCGAAAAGAAAGCGCATTCAATTAAGAAGTAAACAGTCATCGCTGCAGCAATCCCCGCTGCAGATTCCCATGAAACATAGACAACAGCTGTATAGAGTCCTAACTTTGTTAAAAGGGTGTGAGATCTGTTCAATTTCAGAAAATGGTGCACCGCATCGGTAAAAATGGCAAGCGGCAGCCCGATCAGAAGAAAGGTGTGGATAAAAAAGTGTGAGAGTGTGCCGCCAAGGTTGGAAGAAAACTCTGTATTCACGGCATCAAAGGATATGAGAATAACTAAAACAGCTGCAGAAAAACCCGCAATGATGAGATGTTTGACCACTTGTTTCATGAACATCAGCACCTTTCTGATTTTATAAAAAGCCGACCGGCAAATGCCAGTCAGCTTTCGTACATTAATCTTCGAGACGTTTTTCAAGCTCAGCTTTTTTCTCTTCAAAGCCAGGTTTGCCAAGCAATGCAAACATATTGACTTTATATGCTTCTACTCCAGGCTGGTCAAACGGATTGACGCCGAGGAGATAACCGCTCATCGCGCAGGCTTTTTCGAAGAAATAAACAAGGTATCCAAAAGTATATGCATTCAGCTCAGGAATGTTGACGATTAAGTTCGGAACATTTCCGTCTGTATGTGCCAGCATTGTACCTTGGAATGCTTTTTTGTTAACGAAGTCTACAGTTTTTCCGGCTAAATAGTTTAAGCCGTCAAGATCGTTATCCGCTTCTTCGATTGTCAGCTCGTGTTTAGGTTTTTCGACATTCAGCACCGTTTCGAACAAGTCTCTGCGGCCTTCCTGTACGTACTGTCCTAATGAGTGAAGGTCTGTTGAATAGTTGGCAGAAGAAGGATAAATGCCCTTCTCGTCTTTGCCTTCACTTTCGCCGAACAGCTGCTTCCACCACTCCGCAAAATATTGAAGCGCCGGCTCATAGTTGATAAGCATTTCAATCGTTTTACCTTTATTGTAAAGCACATTGCGAACGACCGCATACTGGTATGCAGGGTTATCTTCCAATTCTGATGTGGCAAAATCCTTGCTCGCATCAAACGCGCCTTTCATCATGTCGTCAATGTTGACGCCGCTGACAGCAATCGGCAGTAGACCAACGGCTGTTAAGACAGAATAACGGCCGCCGACATCATCAGGAATGACAAATGATTCGAAGCCTTCTTCGTTAGAAAGTGTTTTTAACGCGCCGCGCTCTTTATCAGTTGTCGCGTAAATCCGCGCTTTCGCTTCTTCCTTGCCGTATTTCTCTTCAAGAAGCTTGCGGAAAATACGGAAAGCGATTGCAGGTTCAGTTGTTGTACCTGATTTAGAGATGACGTTAATGGAGAAGTCAACATCTTCGAGAAGATCCATGACATCTCTCATATAAGATGAACTGATGTTGTTTCCGATGAAAATGACTTGCGGATTGCCTCGTTTTGCTTTTGGCAGTGTATTGTAAAACGCGTGATTAAGCGCTTCAATCGCTGCCCGCGCGCCGAGGTAAGAACCTCCGATACCGACAACAAGCAATACATCAGAGTCAGATTTGATTTTTTCCGCGCTTTTTTTAATGCGCGCAAATTCTTCTTTATCATAATGTTCAGGGAGGTCCACCCAGCCTAGAAAATCGCTGCCCGCGCCTGTTTTTTCATGAATATTATGGTGTGCTGTTTTTACAAAGTCGCGCAAATATGTAAGTTCATGTTCGTTGAAGAAAGTCAACGCTTTTGAGTAGTCAAAGCGTACATGCGTCATTGCTTGTCCCTCCATAACGGTATAATGTTTTCATCTTTCACTTTATATGAACTTATCTGTGAAATCAAGTCAAGAAGAAAGGACGGAATGACTGCATTCCGTCCTTAGAAATCAGAGTGACGCGCGAAGGATGGCAAGCACGTCATCTTTGTTCAGTTTTTGGAAGTTGCCGAAGCCGCCATGCTCCATTTCTTTGGCTGCGATATCAGCAATCAGTTCCAGTTTTTCCTCTCCGATATCATAGTCGGATAAACGGGAAGGCGCACCCAGACTTGTCCAGAACGCAGACAGCTTGTCGATTCCTTCAAGCACGATTTCTTTATCCGTTTTGCCTTCTGTATCAATGTCAAACATATTGAGCATAAGGTTTTTAAAGCGGCCGACATTTGTATCAAGCGTGTATCTCATCCAGTTCGGGAACAGGATCGCGAGTCCGCCGGCATGCGGAATATCGTAAACAGCTGATACGGCATGCTCCATAGTGTGAGAAGCCCAGTCGCCGAAGTAGCCCATTTGAAGCGTGCCATTCAGAGCGATTGTGCCTGCATATAAAATCGTTTCACGATGTTTGTAATTTTCCAGATCCTCCAATAGTTTTGGAGCTGTTTCGATTACCGTCTGCAGAACGGCAAAGCACATTCTGTCTTGCAGCGGTGTGTTTTCGACATTATGGAAGTATTGTTCAAACACGTGGCTCATCATGTCAACCATGCCGTAAACCGTTTGATTTTCAGGCACTGTAAACGTATTTTCAGGGTCTAAAATCGAGAACCGCGGATGAGTTACATTGCTTCCCCATACAAATTTCTCGTTTGTTTCCCAGTTTGTAATCACAGAGTCAGGGTTCATTTCAGAACCTGTAGCAGCAAGGGTTAGAATGGTACCGAACGGCAGTGCATCTTCGGCTGTTACTTTCTTGCTGAAAATGTCCCAAGCGTCTCCGTCGTATTTTACTCCCGCAGCGATCGCTTTTGTGCAGTCAATGACACTTCCGCCGCCCACAGCAAGCAGAAAATCAATATCATGCTGTCTGCATAGGTCAATGCCTTTTTCCACAGTCGCAAGACGCGGGTTCGGCTCTACCCCTGGCAGTTCATAGACAGCGGCACCTTCTTCTTTTAATATGCCTGTTACTTGGTCATAAAGGCCATTACGTTTAATGCTTCCGCCTCCGTAGACAAGCAGAACACTTTTACCGTATTGCTTTAATTCTTTTCTTAATTGTTCAAGCTGGCCTTTTCCGAAGATCAGCTTCGTCGGGTTATAATAAGTGAAATTTTCCATTGTAAAACCTCCAAATATTGCTGTATCAAAAAACAGATTAACAATTGTAACATAAGTCCAAAGAAAAAGGGAAGCAGCCGGATCGGCTATTTCCCCCTTTTGTTATAGAGATGCTTTTAAAATAGCGAGTACATCTTCTTTGTTAAGTGATTTAAACTGGCCGAACGTACCGTTGGCCATTGCCTTGTCGGCAATTGTGCCGAGCTGTTCGTCATTTATATCGTAGTCAGCCAGACGGTTTGGAGCGCCTAGGCTTGTCCAGAAAGCAGACAGCTTGTCGATGCCTTCCAGCGCGATTTCCTCATCTGATTTTCCATCTTCTTCTACATCAAACACACGCACCGCAAGCTGCTTCATGCGGGCCGGGTTTTCTGATAATGTATGTCTCATCCAGTTCGGGAAGAGAATCGCAAGTCCGCCGGCATGCGGAATATCGTAAACGGCTGAAACGGCATGTTCGATATTATGAGTTGCCCAATCCCCTCTTGCGCCCATTGACAGCATACCGTTTAAAGCGATTGTCCCTGTATAAAGAATCGTTTCACGCAGTTCGTAATTTTCAAGATCATTGATCAGCTTAGGCGCTGTTTCGATGACTGTGCGTAAAAGAGATTCGCACATGCGATCCTGGTAAGGTGTGTTTGATACATGGTGGAAGTATTGTTCAAACACGTGGCTCATCATATCAACCATTCCGTAGATCGTGTGGTTTTTAGGAACAGTAAATGTGTTCACTGGGTCCAAAATAGAGAATTTAGGGAACACGAGCGGGCTGCCCCAGCCATATTTCTCTTTTGTTTCCCAGTTGGTAATAACTGAACCTGCGTTCATTTCAGAGCCAGTTGCGGCGAGAGTCAATACAGTTCCGAACGGTAAAGCTTCCTTCGGCTGGTGTTTTTTCGTTACGATATCCCACGCATCACCATCATACTTTGCCCCCGCAGCAATCGCCTTTGTACAGTCGATGACACTTCCGCCGCCGACAGCCAATAAGAAATCAATGTTGTTTTCTTTGCAGATCGCAACACCTTTATTAACAGTCGACACACGCGGGTTCGGCTCTACGCCTGCTAATTCATGCACCGTGACACCGGCTTTATTCAGCTGTTCCATCACTTGATCATAAAGGCCGCTGCGTTTAATGCTTCCGCCTCCGTAGACTAACAATACATTTTTTCCGTAAGGTTTCAGTTCCTCCGGGAGTTTTTCAACTTCTCCGCGGCCGAAAATTAATTTCGTCGGATTCCAATATGTAAAGTTTTGCATGACATCTCCTCCTTAGATTTTCATTATGCAGAATGCCTGCGCTCCATGTAAAGCAATCAGCTCTTTCCGTTTTCAGCGTATCGGGCAGTTTTCATTTGCAAGATGCTGGGAAAGGAACAGATACAAGCTGAGTTTGGGCCGTTTCGTCCGGCTACTCTCAATATGGAGAATGCATGTATAGATTCTCCAATTTGTCACAATCTATAACTGTTTTAATAATTCATGGAGGAGGTTGCAAAACATGAGTACAATTCAGAGAATTTGCCTTGTATTAACAATCATTGGCGCTATTAACTGGGGACTGATCGGATTTTTCCAATTTGATTTAGTAGCGGCCATCTTCGGCGGCCAAGGGTCAGCTCTTTCCCGTATTATTTACGGTCTTGTCGGAATCGCCGGCTTAATCAACCTCGGTCTGCTGTTTAAACCAAACGAGGAAAGATCACGTGAAGAGGCAGCAAATCCTGAAATGCGATAGGATAAAAAAAAGCACCGAACATTCCTGTCCGGTGCTTTTTTCATGCTTATTTTTTGATAAGGTCTTTACGGTTGGACATTTCAATCCACTCTTCAAGCTTATCTTTTAATGTGTTGAAACCTTGTGGTGCAGAAGCTTCTTCGCTTACTTGCGCAGCTTTAGGTTTTCTTGGTTTGCTTTCTTTTTTCTCAGGCGCAGCTTGTGTCGCACGAATAGAAAGGCTGATTTTTCCTTTTTCTTCATCAACAGCAAGTACTTTTACTTGTACTTCGTCGCCAACTGAAAGGTGCTCGTTGATGTCTTTTACGAAACCGTGAGTCACTTCAGAAATGTGTACTAAACCTTGAGTTTCTTCATCTAATGCAACAAACGCACCATACGCTTGTAATCCTGTAACTTTACCAGTGTAAACACTGCCCACTTCAAATTTTGCTGCCATTCATAACAACTCCTAAGTTAAATTAAATATCTGTTTATACGCAATTTAAAATTATATCATACATGTCTCATTTCCGCAAAGGAAACTTTTTTTAATATGATATCAGGTTTAAGCATATCAAAAAGAGGGCATACTGCAAATACCAAAGGCTTTCTAGTATTCCCCCTTTTATTGGATGCGAACAAAAGGTTCGTATCTTTTTTTATGTTGTTTTGTGTAAGAAGCGCTTCATTCTGACCAATGCTTCTTGCAGCTGTTCAATTGATGTCGCATACGAACAGCGGATATATCCTTCTCCGCTCGGCCCAAACACATTACCGGGAACAACGGCTACTTTTTCCTGCATCAGGAGCTCCTCAGCAAACTGTTCTGAGCTCATCCCAGTGCTTTTGATGGATGGGAAAGCATAGAAAGCACCGCTCGGATGGTGGCAGCTGAGACCGATTTCATTTAGCGTTTCGACAAACAAATTACGCCTTCTTCGGTAGCTCTTTTTCATCTTTTCTACGTCTTCTATTCCGTTTTTTAATCCTTCAAGCGCTGCATATTGCGCCATTGCAGGCGCGCACATCATCGCATACTGGTGGATTTTAAGCATCGCGTTGCGAATTTCTGAAGGCGCCGCGGCAAAACCGAGTCTCCAGCCTGTCATGGCAAACGCCTTTGAAAATCCCGAAATGACAACCGTCCGCTCTTTCATCCCCGGGAATGCTGCTATGCTTGTAAATTCCTCATCGTATGTCAGTTCTGCGTAAATCTCGTCGCTCAGTACGATCAAATCATGTGTTTTGGCAAACTCAGCAATTTCATGTAACTCTTTCTTTGAGTAAACCGAGCCGGTCGGATTCGAAGGCGAACAAATGAGAATGGCCTTTGTTTTTTCGGTCACTGCCGCTTCAAAATCCTCAGCAGTCGCTTTAAAACCTTTATCAGCCGTCGTATGGACATGAACAGGGACGCCGCCTGTCAAAGACACAAGCGATTCATACGCCACAAAACACGGCTCAGGAATAATCACTTCCTCACCGGGATTTACAATGGCGCGGATCGCAATATCCAAAGCCTGACTCGCCCCTACCGTCACAATCAGTTCATCGTCAGGAGAGTATGTAAGACCAAACCGGCTGCTGACATAACGGCTGATTTCCTCCCGCAATGAGTATAAACCTGCATTAGCGGTATATGACGTATACCCTTGTTCAAGGGAAAGAATGCTTGCTTCACGGACATTCCAAGCCGTTACAAAGTCAGGTTCTCCGACTCCTAAAGAAATAACCCCTTCCATCGTTGCCGCCAAATCAAAGAATCTGCGGATGCCGGATGGTTTTATTTGTTGTACATAATCGGATAAATAAGAAGTCATTTACGGTGACACCACGATTCTTTTGTCGTCGTCTCCCGTTTCAAATACTTTGCCGTCATGCTTGTATTTTTTCAGGATAAAATGTGTTGTCGTAGACACAACTGAATCAAGAGTTGACAGTTTATCAGATACGAAACGCGCAACGTCAGACATTGAATTGCCGCGGATCACGACAGACAGGTCGTATACGCCTGACATCAGGTAGACTGATTCTACCTCCTGGAATCGGTAAATCCGCTCCGCCACTTCGTCAAAACCGACTCCGCGCTTCGGAGTGACTTTAACATCAATCATGGCTGTTACGCCTTCATGGCCGTCCACCTTCCGCCAGTCGATCATAGCGGAATAATCGATGATAACCTTTTCTTTTTCCAATTTGTCAATGATCGCTTTTACTTCATTTACAGGGATACCGGCCATCTTTGCGATTGTTTCTAGATCAGCGCGGCTGTTTTCGTCTAAAATTTCTAATATTTCTGTTTCTTTCTCGGTCAATTTCATTCAATTCACACCTTTGCAATGTCAAGAAATCTCATGACATTATATCACGTTTTTTGACGAATGCTAAGAAAAAACGAGGAGAAACTTCCGCTAGAACTGACAATTTCAGGGCATAATACAGGACATCCTATGAAGGGAGTGACGGCAAAATGGAGGCGGTTACACCAATAAGGCGTGTTAAAGTCGGAGGAGTACATGTATATTATGAGCACTATCAAAATCCAGGCAAACAAACAATTGTCTGCGTACACGGTTTTTTATCTTCTGCTTTCAGCTTCAGAAAATTAATCCCCTTGCTTCGGGACCAGTATGACATCATCGCGCTCGATTTGCCTCCTTTCGGCCAATCAGAAAAATCAAGGACATTTATATATACCTATCAAAACCTCGCCATGCTTATCATCGGACTCCTGGAGCACTTGCAAGTCAAACAGGCGGCGCTTGTCGGGCATTCGATGGGAGGACAGATATCGCTGTCGGCTGCTCTATTAAAGCCTGAGCTCTTCTCGAAGATTGTGCTTCTTTGCAGTTCAGGTTATTTAAAACGCTCGCACCCGACGATTATCTTCGGGACTCACCTCCCATATTTTCATCTTTATATCAAACGCTGGCTTTCCAAAGAAGGCGTGATGAAAAACTTATTAAATGTCGTTCACAACAAATCGCTGATAGACGAGGCGATGATTGACGGCTACGGCAAACCTTTTCAAGATGAACAGATTTTCAAAGCAATGACGAGGTTCATCCGGCACAGAGAAGGAGATTTACAGTGTGAGGAATTGAAAAAAATCAACAAACCCGCTTTATTGATTTGGGGCGAGGAGGACAAGGTGGTTCCGTTGAAAATCGGCGAACGCCTGCACCGTGACCTGCCGGATTCCAAACTGTATTCATTGCGGGAAACAGGGCATTTGGTGCCGGAGGAACGCCCTGAATTCGTTTCCGAACGAATTGCAGAGTTTATCACAGAATAAAAAAACCGGTTTGTATACCGGTTTTTTCAAGGCGTGCAAGAGCTGCTGTCTTTAATGAACAGCAGCTGGCCAGCCACATTCCGGCAGCTGTCGATCGGAAGTGTTTGTTCAAAAGAAGCTTCGAAAATATGCTGTATGCTTTTCGCTAACACTTCAGGATCGTCTTCATCATAGACGGCCTGTACGACATCAACAGCCTCCGTTTCATAAAAATCTTCACCATATTTAAACGGGTCCCATTTGGCAATGACATTGATCATTTCCCTGACCGCTTGACTTTCTTCCATTTTCATCACCGCTTATAATAAAATTTGCAGATCTATTTTATCATAGTTACGCTAAGAAAAATAAACATACATAAGAGGTGGAACAGAATGAATTTTGATAAACAAGAACAGCGCCTCGGCACCCAATCCGTCAAATGGGACAAGGCAGGCGAATTGTTCGGCGTGACAGACGCACTCCCGATGTGGGTGGCGGATATGGATTTTCGTGCGCCGGAAGCCATAACAGAAGCATTAAAACAGCGCCTAGAACAAGGGATTTTCGGATATACAGCTCCAGATCAGAAAACAAAAGATGCAGTGTGTGCATGGATGCATAACCGGCACAGCTGGAAGGTGAACCCGGAAAGCATTACATTCAGTCCCGGTGTTGTCACAGCTTTAGGCATGGCGGTTCAGGCTTTTACAGAACCAAAGGATCAAGTGATTGTCCAATCCCCTGTTTACACGCCTTTTTACCATATGATTGAGAAAAACGGCCGGCGTATTTTACATAATCCGCTTAAAGAAAAAGGCGGAACATATGTAATGGATTTTGAAGATTTGGAGACAAAAATCAGTGATCCGAGCGTCAAAATGTTTATTTTATGCAATCCGCATAACCCTTCAGGGCGTGCCTGGGGCCGGGAAGATTTGCTGAAGCTCGGCGAATTATGCCTGGAACACGGCGTTACAGTCGTTTCAGATGAAATTCATTCCGATTTGATGCTCTACGGAAATACCCATACACCGTTTGCCTCTCTTTCTGACGATTTCGCTGAGATTTCTGTGACTTGCGCAGCACCGAGCAAAACGTTTAACATCGCGGGTTTGCAGGCGTCAGCAATCATTATTCCAGACCGGCTGAAGCGCGCCAAATTTTCAGCAAGCCTGCAGCGAAACGGTTTAGGCGGATTAAACGCGTTTGCCGTGAGCGCAATCGAAGCGGCTTACTCAAAAGGCGGGCCGTGGCTTGATGAACTGATTTCATATCTTGAGAAAAATATGGATGAGGCGGCAGCCTTTTTGACCAGCGAGCTCCCGAACGTCAAGATGATGAAGCCTGATGCGTCTTACCTGATCTGGCTCGATTTCCGCGCATACGGCCTGTCCGATGCAGAGCTGCAGCAAAAGATGCTGCACAAAGGGAAAATTATTTTGGAGCCCGGCACGAAATACGGCCCTGGCGGAGAAGGATTTATGCGTTTGAATGCAGGATGCCCTCTGGCAACCTTGCAGGACGGACTGCGCCGAATAAAAACAGCGTTGGAGTAAATATTCGTCACAAACGCCTTTACGCATCAATCGTAAAGGCGTTCTTTATAAAGAAATTTTGTATTTTACTTCTAATGATAAGTGTTATAATAGATTCATATTTTATACGAAAGGATTTCACTCGAATGGAAATTCTAAAAGACTATCTCCTGCATATTTGCTTTATTTTGTTTCCCATTCTTCTTTACCAAGTGTTTTGGCTTGGAAAACCGTCGATCCTTGTACCAAAAATCAACAACGGATTGGTCACGTTATTTGCATGCGGCGCCTCCGTTTTATGCATTATCTTCCCTATACAGGAAATGGACTACATCCAATACGGTCTTCAAATCATTCCTGTCATCATTTGTTTATTTTACATAAACCCTGCTTCCGGGCTAACAGTCGCCGCATCCGTCTTATGTTTTGAACTGCTGTTTTTTGAGCCTTCCGCCATTTTTGTTTTTACTTTGCTGCCTTTTCATATCATCATCCCAATTTTGCTTCAAAAAAAGTGGCCATTCATGTCCAAAGCGAGAAAACTGCTGCTGTCTTTATTCATCGGTTGCTTGGAGATCTTCTTATTTTTCGCCTCCATCTTGGTTTTTTCCGCCGTGAATATTTTAAATTTTCAAAATTCAGAATCCTTATATTATGAGGCAGCTGTATCAGGTTTGTTCCGCTGCATCGTTCTTCTTTTAAGCATTTATATTATAGAAAGCATCGCAGAAAATATCGCCCTGCGTTCCCAGCTTATTCATTCGGAAAAAATGGAGATTGTGAGTGAACTTGCGGCAAGTGTGGCTCATGAAGTTAGAAATCCGCTGACAGTTGTCCGGGGATTTGTCCAGCTGCTTTTTAATGATGAATCCTTTCAAAACAAATCCAGTGCGGATTATAAAAAGCTTGTGCTGTCAGAGCTTGACCGGGCTCAGGGCATTATTACAAATTATCTTGATATCGCCAAACAGCAATTATATGAAAAAGAGATTTTTGATTTATCTTCTCTTATCAGAGAGACGAGCTCCCTCATGATTTCGTATGCCAATTACAAATCTGTGACAGTAGAGGCGGACGCCGAGCCGGACCTTTTGGTATACGGGGATGCAACAAAGCTGAAGCAGGCTGTGATCAACCTCATGAAAAACAGCATTGAAGCCGTTCCCCCGGGTAAAGGGGTCATCCAAGTTTCAGCCAAAAGAAGCGGCCATATGATCGTAATCAAAATCTCAGATAACGGTGTCGGCATGACGGATCACCAAATGCAGAAGCTGGGTGAACCTTATTACTCTTTAAAAACGAACGGAACGGGACTTGGACTGACTGTGACGTTTTCCATCATTGAACACCATCACGGAACCATTTCGTTCAGCAGCAGCTTTCAAAGAGGAACCATTGTGACGATCAAGCTCCCTGCCGACCTTCCTCACTAGCAAATCAATTGGAACTTTTATAGAATGAATGCGAGGTGATAACAGATGAGTACATTTGAGAAAGGCTCTATCGTAAAAGGGTTTTACAAAACAGGTGTATACATAGGAGAAATAACAGATTGCAAACCGCAGCATTATTTAGTCAAAATCAAGGCGGTTCTTACCCATCCCGCTCAAGGAGACCTTCACAATCCAAAACAGGCAGATGTGCCGTTTTTCCATGAGAGAAGAGCGCTCGCTTTCGGCGAACAGACCAATATCCCTCATCATATGGTGAAGCCCTATGACAGTGAAGTGCCGGATTATAACGAGTCTTTGCGGGAAGCGGTTGCACAGCTGAGAGCCAAACTGGACGGAGATGATTCAGAATGGGCAAAGCGCTCCCTGAATAATCTGGACGTTTTAGAAAAAGAATACTTCACTCGGCCATAACCCAGTCTGACAAAAGATTGGGTTTTTTATGTGGCGCGCCGGAACAGTTCAGATAAATCAATCCTCTCGCCGATTGTCGGCGGTTTTGGTTTTTCAAGATACTGCTTATCCTGCTCGACAAGCTTAAAAAGCTTATAGGCTGTAAGAGCATCGTCAAGCGCCTTATGATGGGTGCCGGTTCCTTTATCTCCGTACTCTTCCGCGGCCTTCCACAAGCCGGTCAGTGTCCGGTCTCCAAAAAAGTTTTTATATTCAAGCGATAAATCTCTCATCTCCCCTTTAAAGGGGAAAGGAATATGGTTAAACATACAATTTTGCTTCAGCACTTTCATATCCATGTTTCCCCATGTGATGATCGTGCAATTTTTTTCAGGATCAAGCTCATTTAATTTACGGATAAAGTCCTCGAACCTCATCCCCTCATCTACCTGGTTTTGCGTAATGTTTAAAAATGATCTGCAGCGTTTCGTCAGCTTGGGGAATTTTTTCGGCCTGATATAACTCGAAAACGTCTCAACTACTTCACCATTAACCGACTTTACAATTCCTGCTTCAATGATTTCCGGAAAAAAATTTTGCGGACTGTATTTTCCTTCGGGCATCGTAAATTCGAAATCAATAATGAGTAAGTTGCCTGCCTCCACTATTTTTACACCTGCCTTTCCTCCGATCAGAAGAATGCTATCTTTATAGTATATCAATTCTCCTTCTCTTCATTTCTTCATTTTCTAAAAATAATGAATTTTCCCAGCCGCATTGTTTCTTTTAAATGGTGCACTGTTTCTTTATAATTAGTAAGGAGCCCGAAATAATAAGAAGGTGATGTTATTTCTATCCGCAAGAAAAACTTTGTCATTGTGTGGCTGGCGAATTTCTTTGTATCAGCCAGCACAACGATGATCGTCCCTTTTCTCTCCTTGTATATTGAGACGCTCAGCACCTTTTCCAACGGCTTTGTGCAAAGGTGGAGCGGTTATGTGTTCGGCATTACATTTTTAATGGCTTTTTTGGTATCCCCATTCTGGGGGCGGTTCGGAGACAAACGCGGTTACAAGAAAATCCTTTTGACAACCGGAACCGGCATTGCCGTCAGCATTTTATTAATGGGCTTTGTCACGTCGGTTTATCAATTGTTTTTTCTGCGTATGGCAATGGGGCTTGTAACCGGATTTATCCCGACATCCCTTGCAATGATTTCCGCGCAGACGCCTAAAAGCTCAGCCGGCAAAACGCTTGGCACGCTCCAAATGGGGCAAGTGTCCGGAAGCTTGTTCGGCCCGCTTTTGGGAGGCGTTCTTGCTGACCACTTCGGCTTTACGTATACCTTTTTTATCACATCCTTTGTGATTTTCTCAGCCGTTCTTCTCGTGTTATTCGGGGTCAAAGAACAGCCGCTCACAGAGAAGATAAATAAACGTCAGTCTTATACGAGAAAAGAAGTGCTCTCCTATATTTTTCACCAGCCCGCGCTTTGGGTCATGATGCTTTTAACCATGCTGATTCAAACAGGAAATTTCAGTATCCAGCCGTTGCTCGCTTTATATGTAAACGAGCTGCACGGATCTGACAATCTGGCCTTTTTCTCCGGCATGGCATTTTCGGCAACCGGACTCGGCAGTTTGCTTCTGGCAAGAAAATGGGGAGATTTAGGAGACCGCTACGGCCACCGCCGCATCTTAATCGGGCTTTTAATCGCCGCCTCTTTATTTTTTATTCCGCAGGCACTCGCTTCTTCATTCAGTGTGCTGCTTGTTTTCAGGTTTTTATTCGGGATGGCGATGGGCGGCCTTCTGCCATGCATCACAGCGGCAATCCGCGTTCATGCTCCCGGCTCCATCCAGGGAGAGGTCCTCGGCTACAATGTCAGCTTTCGCTTTTTAGGAAACGTTCTCGGACCTCTTCTCGGCGGTATTATATCGAGTCACTTCAATATCTCTGCAGCCTTTTATGTCACAGCATTTCTCTTTTTCGCAGGTGCCTGCCTGCTTTGGATCATGAAGAAATTCCAAAAAGAATCGTATGCCAAAGCAAGCTGATTCTCAGCAAAAATTGAGGAGTCTTCTAAATTTAACCTTCTCGTAAACTCAAAAGAATGGTACGATATGGCTAGAATTTAGGAGAAAAGAGAGTGACCATGTTACGAAAAATTATCGGATGGATTTTGCTCCTTTGCATAATCCCATTGTTTGCATTTACAGTTATCGCTTCCGGAAAAGAAGTAAAACAAATGAAGTCCCTGGATCAGGTGCTTGATAAGAATATTGATTTGAAAGAGATCAGCCTTGTTCAAAACAGCTACATGTACGACAGGGACGGATCTCTGGTCTCGGAAATCGTCAGCGATGATGAGAACCGTGTGCTGGTTCCCTTCAAGAAGATTCCCGAAGAAGTCAAACAGATATTTTTAACTTCCGAGGACCGCCATTTTTACGAACATAAAGGCTTTGACTTTATGGGGATGGTGCGGGCGGCCGCTTCCAACGTGAAGGACAAAAAGATTGACCAGGGGGCCAGCACCATCACACAGCAGCTTACAAGAAACTTGTATTTGAGCCACGAGCGCTCCTTCAGCCGCAAACTGACTGAGCTCGCGTACTCCTATCAGCTTGAGAAAAAGTATACGAAAAATGAGATTCTTGAAGCCTACCTAAATACGATTTATTTTAATAACGGCGTTTATGGCGTCGGATCAGCTGCTGAATTCTATTTCAGCAAACCGCTGAAATCTCTCACACTGGGAGAAATGGCTTTTATTTGCGCTATACCTAATAACCCTACATTATATGATCCTCTCAAGCATTTTGACTACACGAAAAGCCGTCAAGAACGCTTGCTTAAAGGGTTAAAAAATGCCGGAGTCATTACGGACAAAGAGCTGAAAAAAGCCGTAAAACAAAAAATCAAACTGGATGTCGAAGAGAAAGAAGACAAATATCCGGACTACGTTTCCTACGTAAATGATGAATTCACTCAACTAGTGTCTGAATCTGAAGGCTTTGATAAGCGTCTTCAAAAAGCGTCAGGAAAACAAAAAGACAAGATAGAAAACGAGCTGTCCGCCAGAGTCAGCACACTTCTGAAAGACGGCGTAAAAATTTATACCGCACTTGATCCGTACATGCAAAATCAAGTCGTGGCACAAATGAATTCGAAGCTTCCGTATGCGGGCGTACAGGGCGGAGCGGCTGTAATTAATCACCAGACGCATCAAGTTGTCGCTCTATCCGGCGGCAAAAACTATCATAAGTATGATTTTAACCGTGCCTACCAAGCATACAGACAGCCAGGGTCATCCATTAAGCCGCTTCTCGATTACGGACCTTATATTGAACAGACAGGTGCGACGGCAAGCAGCACAATTGATGCCGGCAAATTTTGCAGCAGGGACTACTGTCCGCAAAACTACAATAACCGCACATACGGCACAGTAACGCTCGATACAGCGTTTAAAAACTCGTATAATACACCGGCCATCAGAATGCTGGACCGTGTTGGCATCCAAAAAGCATTCAGCTATATTGAGCCGTATCATTTTTCAAAGCTTGTCAACAGCGACTATCTTCTGCCGGCGGCGCTTGGCGGATTTACACACGGCATGACGCCTCTTGAGATGACAAAGGCGTATACAACATTCGGCAACAGCGGAAGCTACTCGCCGAGCCACGCGATTACAAAAGTGACGGATTTAAAAGGAAAAACGATTTATAAATGGAATGACAAAGCGACACAGATATTCAGCGTCCGCACAAACATGCAGCTGAAAAAACTGATGTCTTCCGTTGTCAAAAGCGGGACAGGGAAAAAAGCATATTTCAAAGCGCCTTATATCGGCGGTAAAACGGGAACCTCAAATGATTATCATGATATGTGGTTCGTCGGCCTGACAGATACGTACACAATGGGTGTCTGGGTCGGAAAAGATACACCGAGCAGCGTTGAATACCTTCACAGTATCAGCCCTCAGCTTTCCATCTGGAAAGGAACGCTGCAGGCAGCTTATTAAAGAATCGGAGGGGATCTGCAGTGACATCAAAACAAATTCCAAATCGCGTATTGCTGTTTGACGGTGTGTGCAACTTATGCAACGGTGCCGTTCAATTTATCATAAAGCGTGATCCAAACGGTTTGATTTCATTTGCATCGCTTCAATCGGAAACAGGACAGAGCCTGCTGAAAAAAAGCGGGCTTCCGACTGAGCATTTTGACAGCTTTGTCTTTATTGAAGACGGCCAGGTTTACACTAAGTCAACTGCAGCCATAAAGGTTTTCAGGCATCTGCGGGGCCCATGGCGGCTCTTCGTCCTGTTTTTTGCAGTGCCGAAACCTGTCAGAGATATACTCTATTCTTTTATTGCCAAAAACCGCTATAAGTGGTTCGGCAAAAAAAATGAATGTATGCTCCCCTCCCCTTCTATAAAAAATAGATTTTTACCATAAACGAAAAAATGGCTAGCTTACACAGGTAAGCTAGCCATTATGCTATTATAAAGCTTGATAAATATGAACAGAATACCGATAACAAATGTAAACCAAAACAGCAGTTCCAACAGAATGAATCCGACCAATGACATGATAGAAAGTGTTGAATAAATCCGGTAAACAACGAACACAAAGTAAGCAAGTGTAACAACTGCAAACCAGATCACAATCCAGATGACATTTTGCAATAGCACAAAGGACAAGATCCCGCCGCCTAAATATATGATAGAGCCCATTCTGACTGTTTTCAGGTTTTTTCCTTCCGGATCATTTGCGAAAAACAGCAGTGACAGCTCAGTCACGGTATTTGCAATTAATTTCAGAGCGGACAGAACCATAAAATATAAAAGTGCAAAGGCCGCAAATAACGCAAGTCTGATTCCTTTCTCAGAGAAGTAATCGAGCATCCCATCGTACATTCCAAATGAAGACAGCATCTTCAATGCATAGAGTGAAGTTGAAATGGATAAAGACGAACTAAAAAGCAGGATCGCAATCAGCGGAAAGTATCCTGTCAAATAAGTATTTTTCATATAAAAAAGTCCCTTTCTGTAATCTACCTCATTTATTATGGAGGACTTAAAACACATTGACAAGATAAATTATTCCATTTTTTCTCCTTTTTACGAATTACGGTCCCAAATCTTCACAAAGCGGCATTTTGAGAGTAAAGTAGTACGCAGGAATCATAAAACGTAAGGAAGTTTTATATGAAAAAAACATTAAAACTGCAAACCAGACTCACCATATTTGTCTGTATCGTCGTGTTAATCGCACTGCTCATCACCTTTTTTACCGTCGGTGCCCAAACCTCTAAAAGGATACGTGATCAGGAAAGAGACACAGCGCTGCAAACGGCTGAAATGGTTGCCGACGCACCGATTACTGCCTCCGCTTTGGAGAGCGGAAAAAACCAGAAGGAACTGCTCAGCTACACGCTGGACGTCCAGAAAATTACCGGCACAGAATTTGTCGTTGTCATGGATATGAACGGCATTCGCAGAACCCATCCGGACCACAGCAAAATCGGAAAAAAATTCAGGGGCGGGGATGAAGCCGAAGTATTAAAAGGACATGTCCATATCAGCACTGCCTCAGGCACGCTTGGGAAATCGCAGAGAGCGTTCGTGCCTGTCTACGCTAAGAATGGAAAACAAGTCGGAGCCGTTGCGGTCGGCATCACAGTGAATGAAATTGACGAAGTCATCAGCCACAGCTTACGGCCGCTCTATTTTATTATTTGCGTCAGTATATTCGTCGGCGTCATCGGAGCTGTTATCGTCGCACGCACGGTGAAAAATATCATGTACGGACTTGAACCGTATGAAATCGCGACACTTCTTCAAGAACGGAGCGCCATGCTTGAATCAACGAAAGAAGGCATACTCGCTGTCGATGAACACGGTAAAATCAAGCTTGCCAATGCCGAAGCAAAGCGCCTTTTCATTAAAATGGGCATAGAAACAAATCCCGTCGATCAGGATGTCAATGACATCCTGCCGAAGAGCCGTCTGAAAAATGTCATTGAGACCCGAAAACCTCTTCAAGACAGAGACGTGCGCATTAACGGATTAGAGCTTGTATTTAATGAAGTGCCCATCCAGCTGAAAGGACAAACCGTCGGAGCGATTGCGACATTCCGGGACAAAACCGAGGTAAAACATTTAGCTGAACAGCTTTCCGGTGTTAAAATGTATGCAAACGCACTGAGAGCGCAGTCTCATGAATTTATGAACAAACTGCATGTGATATTAGGTCTCGTCCAGCTGAAAGAGTATGACGATCTTGGAGATTATATTAAAGATATTGCCATTCAGCAAAAATCAGAAACGAGTGAAATCATAAATGATGTCAAAAGCTCCGTGCTGGCCGGATTTCTGTTGGGAAAACAGAGCTACATACGAGAGCAGGGCGCAAATCTCGATATTGAATGCAGCGGGGTTATTCCAAACGCAGCAGATCCTTCAGTCATTCATGAACTGATTACGATTATCGGGAATCTCATCAACAACGCCTTGGACGCTGTTGCCAATATGCCGAAAAAACAAATCACGATGTCCATGCGTTTTCATGACAAGATATTGGACATCGAAATTACCGATACAGGAGCCGGCATGTCCGAAGAAGACCAAGTCAAGGTATTCGAACAAGGCTATTCAACAAAGGGCAAAAACCGGGGATTCGGCCTTTATTTCACCCAGCAAAGCATGGAGAATTTAAAGGGCCAAATGATTATCACCAGCGAAAAAAATGAAGGAACCACATTCAGTCTTCGCATCCCGTACGAACCGAAGGAGGAAAACCATGATTAATGTACTAATAGTTGAAGATGACCCCATGGTGGGTGAATTAAATAAACGATATTTAAGCCAAATAGAAGGCTTTCAGCTGAAAGGAATCGCCTCTTCCTTTCAAAGCGCTCTGCATATTTTAGGAGAGCATCACATCGATCTCATTTTGCTTGATATTTATATGCCGGGCAAAAACGGGCTTGAGCTGCTGACGGAATTGAGAGCCCAAAATGAAGCGGTTGACGTGATTGTCATCTCTGCGGCAAGCGAGCTGGACGTCATCAAAAAAACACTTCGTTACGGAGCTGTGGATTACTTAATCAAACCGTTTGAATTTGAACGTTTTCAGACTGCCCTTTCTGATTACAGACGAAAACAAAAAGTGTATTCCACCCATCGAAACATGAGCCAAAAAGAATTGGACGCGGAACTGTTTCATAAGAAGGAAGCGACAGAAAAAGTGCACCTGCCAAAAGGGCTGACAAAAAGCACGCTGAAGCTGATTTGGTCCAGCATTCAATCCTTTGAAAACGAGTCCTTTACGACAGAAGACTTGGCAAATCATACTGAAATATCTCAAGTATCCATCCGAAAATACTTAAAATTTCTTGAGGATATACAGGTTCTGAATGTCGAAATGGCGTACGGAACGATCGGAAGACCAGTGTTTCAGTACAATGTCAATACAGGCAACCTTAACGGAATTAAGCAATATTTATAAAAAAACGCACTGTTCATGTCGAGCAGTGCGTTTTTTTCTGTCACATCTCTTGCCAAGGTGCTTGAACCTTTCGCCAATAAGCTATACAAGAATAATAAAGGACTTTTTTGTATATTTGAGTATATAATTCTAAAAATACTTATTTTTTAAAAAATAATGCGTAATTCTATTTATTTCTTGTAAGTAAAATGATAAATTATGAGTGGTTAGTTGATCCCTAGACTAAGTCATAAGTCACACTTCAGAAAGAGATGTCACGGTTTTCCGCCCGGAACACCTTCCGCATCCTTCTCTTCCCCGCCTTTCGAAGGAAACATTCACGCCACACTTACTAAGGGAAGATCAGAACTGTCTCAGCTCATTCTAATTGTTATTATCTGAAAATTTTATCGATTCTAAGAATTGAGTGAGGCATCCCATCTCATGACTGACCGGATCAGCTTAGGCCAAATTTTTCTGGGGGGTTATATCTTGAATAAACGCAAAATCGGATTGGCGATGTCACTTGTAATCGCAGCGGGCACCATTTTAGGCGCATGCGGAAACAGCGAAAAAAGCAGCGGAAACAGTGAGGGCAAAAACAAATTCAGTGTGGCGATGGTCACCGACATTGGCGGGGTTGATGACAAATCTTTTAACCAATCAGCATGGGAAGGCATCCAAGCCTTCGGTAAAGATAATGGCCTGGAAAAAGGAAAAAACGGATACGACTACCTGCAATCTAAATCAGATGCAGATTATACAACAAACTTAAATAAATTAGCGCGTGAGAATTTCGACTTGATCTATGGCGTTGGTTATTTGATGGAAGATTCAATCAGTGAAATCGCCGATCAGCGCAAAAATACAAACTTTGCGATTATTGACGCAGTCGTCGATAAAGACAACGTCGCAAGCATTACGTTTAAAGAGCAGGAAGGCTCATTTCTCGTCGGAGTGGCCGCAGCCTTAACAAGCAAATCAGGAAAAATCGGTTTTGTGGGCGGCATGGAATCCGAGTTAATCAAAAAATTCGAAGTCGGCTTCCGTGCAGGGGTTCAGGCCGTAAAACCTGACGCAACTGTCCAGGTGAAGTATGCGGGCGGATTCGATAAAGCGGACGTTGGAAAAGCAACCGCCGAGAGCATGTATAAGTCAGGCGTTGATGTGATTTACCACTCCGCAGGCGCCACCGGCACAGGTGTCTTTACAGAAGCCAAGAACCTGAAAAAAGAAGACCCGAAGCGTGATGTTTGGGTGATCGGAGTCGATAAAGATCAATACGCAGAAGGCCAAGTAGAAGGAACAGACGATAACGTCACCCTTACTTCCATGGTCAAAAAGGTTGATACAGCAGTTGAAGATTTAACGAAGAAAGCAAGCGAAGGCAAATTCCCCGGCGGAGAAACGCTTACATACGGACTTGATCAAGACGGAGTCGGCATTTCTTCCTCTAAACAAAACCTATCGGATGATGTAATCAAAGCAGTTGATGATTGGAAGAAAAAAATCATCGACGGATTAGAAGTTCCGGGAACAGAGAAAGAGCTGAAAAATTTCAAAGCTGAATAAGAATCGCGGGGATAAGGAGAAGAGCCCTTATCCCTTGTTTTTCTTTCAGAGCAAAGCTGCACATGTCCTTGCGGCTTTTCTATTGCCAGTCTCTTATTTAAAAGCATCTTGAAAAAAGGAGCGGTCAATTCTGTGGAATATGTCATTGAAATGCTCAATATACGCAAGGAGTTTCCCGGTATCGTCGCAAATGACAACATTAATCTTCAGGTCAAAAAAGGCGAAATCCACGCGCTGCTCGGTGAAAACGGAGCGGGCAAATCAACTTTGATGAACGTCCTTTTCGGGCTGTATCAGCCAGAAAAGGGGGAAATTCGGGTCCGCGGTGAGAAGGTGCACATCAACAGCCCGAACAAAGCGAATGATCTCGGAATCGGCATGGTGCATCAGCATTTTATGCTTGTCGATACATTTACAGTTGCTGAAAACATTATTCTCGGGAAGGAGCCGAAAAAGCTCGGGCGGATTGACCGAAAACGGGCTGTCCGAGAGGTTCAGGACATTTCCGACCGATACGGACTTCAAATTAATCCCGAGGCAAAAGTAGCTGACATATCCGTCGGCATGCAGCAGCGTGCAGAAATTTTAAAAACCCTCTACCGCGGGGCTGACATTCTGATTTTTGATGAACCGACAGCTGTGCTGACGCCTCATGAAATCAAAGAGCTCATTCAAATCATGAAGAACCTCGTCAATGAGGGAAAATCAATTATTTTAATTACCCATAAACTGAAAGAAATCATGGAGGTTTGTGACCGCGTTACCATTATCCGCAAAGGAAAAGGCATCAAATCACTGGATGTCCGGGATACAAATCAAGACGAGCTCGCCAGTCTGATGGTCGGCCGCGAGGTATCGTTCAAAACAGAAAAAAAAGCGGCTCAGCCGGGATCTGAAGTGCTGGCGATTGACAGAATCACTGTAAAAGATACTCGCGGAGTAGAAGCTGTAAGGAATTTATCGCTTTCTGTCAATGCCGGAGAAATTGTCGGCATAGCCGGCGTTGACGGAAACGGACAGTCAGAGCTGATTGAAGCGATTACAGGACTCCGAAAAACGGAGTCTGGAACCATTTCCTTAAACGGAAAACAGATACAAAACCTGACGCCGAGAAAAGTAACGGAATCCGGAATCGGGCATATTCCACAGGACCGCCATAAACACGGCCTCGTTTTGGATTTTCCGATCGGTGAGAATATCGTGCTCCAAAGCTATTACAAAAAGCCTTATTCAGCATTCGGTGTTTTACATAAAGGCGAAATGTATAAGAAAGCACGCAGCCTGATCAGCGAGTACGATGTCAGAACCCCCGATGAATATACACACGCGCGGGCATTGTCAGGCGGAAACCAGCAAAAAGCAATTATCGGAAGGGAAATTGACCGAAATCCTGACTTGTTAATCGCCGCCCAGCCGACTCGCGGCCTTGATGTCGGAGCGATTGAATTTGTCCATAAAAAACTCATTGAACAGCGTGATGCCGGAAAAGCCGTTCTTCTTCTATCGTTTGAGCTGGATGAAATCATGAATCTCAGTGACAGAATCGCTGTCATTTTTGAAGGCAGCATCATATCCAGCGTCAATCCGCAGGATACGACTGAGCAAGAGCTCGGCCTCTTGATGGCGGGAAGCACGCAAAAGGAAGCGGGGAAAGCAAATGGTTAAACGACTCTCTCACTTACTCGTGCCGCTCATTGCAATCATGCTTGGCTTGCTGGCCGGCGCACTTATTATGCTTGCGAGCGGATACAGTGTGATCAGCGGCTATTCCGCTTTATGGAATGGGATATTTGGAGAAATCTATTACATCGGGGAAACCGTCCGGCAGATTACACCTTATATTTTATCCGGATTAGCTGTTGCTTTCGCGTTCCGAACCGGGCTTTTCAATATCGGGGTAGAGGGACAGCTGCTAGTAGGCTGGACAGCTGCCGTTTGGGTCGGAACGGCGTTTGACGGACCGGCATATATTCATATGCCGCTTGCACTGATCACAGCGGCTGTAGCAGGCGGTTTATGGGGATTTATTCCCGGCTTTTTAAAAGCACGGTTCTATGTTCATGAGGTCATTGTCACCATTATGATGAATTATATCGCGCTGCATATGACCAATTATTTGATTTCAAAAGTCCTGACAGACAATCAGGATAAGACGGAAAAAATTCACGAATCGGCCTCACTGCGCTCGCCGTTTCTTGAGCAGATTACGGATTATTCAAGGCTTCACTGGGGGATCGTCATCGCCCTTCTCGCAGCTGTTGTTATGTGGTTTATGATTAACAAAACAACGAAAGGCTTTGAGCTTCGGGCAGTCGGATTCAACCAGCATGCGTCCCAGTACGCCGGTATGAGCGTGCGGAAGAATATTATGACCTCCATGCTCATTTCAGGAGCTTTTGCAGGCCTTGCAGGTGCCATGGAAGGTCTGGGAACGTTTGAATACGCAGCTGTCAAAGGCGCATTTACCGGCGTCGGCTTTGACGGTATTGCCGTCGCTCTTCTGGGCGGGAACACTGCGGTCGGTGTTGTGCTTGCGGCAGCTTTGCTTGGCGGCCTCAAAATCGGGGCATTAAATATGCCAATTGAATCAGGCGTACCTTCTGAGGTTGTCGATATTGTGATTGCCATTATCATTCTGTTTGTTGCTTCAAGCTATGCCATTCGTTTTGTCGCGGATAAATTGAAGAAAAAGGGGGCGAACTAAGTGGACTTTCTGCAGATTGTATCAATCATTGTCCCTGCCACACTCGTATACGCAGCCCCGCTTATTTTAACCGCTCTCGGCGGCGTATTTTCCGAGAGATCAGGCGTCGTCAATATCGGCCTTGAAGGCCTTATGATTATCGGAGCATTCACCAGTGTTTTATTCAATTTATTTTTAGGCCCTGAATTGGGAGCCGCAGCACCTTGGCTTTCGCTCATTGCCGCTATGGCAACCGGCGCGCTGTTTTCACTGATTCATGCGGCAGCGGCGATATCGTTTCGCGCTGATCAGACAGTCAGCGGCGTCGCCATTAATATGCTGGCGCTTGGGGCTACTTTATTTATCGTAAAGCTGATTTACGGAAAAGCGCAAACTGACAAAATTCCCGAGCCTTTTTATAAAACAAGTATTCCCGGCTTGAGCGACATCCCCGTATTGGGAAAAATCTTCTTTTCAGATGTCTATTATACGTCTATTCTCGCAATTGTCCTGGCCTTTATTTCGTGGTTTATCTTGTTTAAAACCCCGTTCGGCCTCCGTATTCGTTCCGTCGGAGAACATCCGATGGCGGCCGATACTATGGGGATCAATGTTTACAAAATGCGCTATATCGGCGTGATGATCAGCGGATTGTTCGGCGGCCTCGGGGGCGGCGTATATGCGTCAACGATTGCCCTCGACTTTACGCACTCTACCATTTCCGGGCAAGGCTTTATCGCACTCGCCGCCCTTGTATTCGGAAAATGGCATCCGATCGGCGCACTCGGCGCTGCCCTGTTTTTCGGATTCGCGCAAAGCTTAAGCATTATCGGCTCACTGCTCCCTCTTTTTAAGGACATACCGAATGTATATATGCTGATTGCCCCTTACGTATTAACCATTCTCGCCTTAACCGGCTTTATCGGACGCGCAGATGCGCCAAAAGCAAATGGTGTGCCTTATATCAAAGGAAAACGGTAACCACATCTCCCTGGGAAGCGGCTTCTCAGGGATTTTTTCTGCTCCAAAATACCCAATTAATTTAGTTGTTTATTAATTATTTAACTTAAAAAAATATCCTTTGTTAGCGCTTTCTTGTAGACTGTAACAAACAATACATGGGGGTGTATGACAATGGGAGCAATTCACAAAACAGAGGAAGTTTTACCTAAGCACAAAGACACACAGGAGAAAAGCCTGTTTAAGAAAATATGGACTTGGGAAATCGGCGTGATTCCTCTCCCATTATATACAGCATTAGCTGTCATTATTATTCTTGCGGCCTATTACAACGAGCTGCCTGCAAACATGCTGGGCGGGTTTGCCATCATTATGATTTTAGGTGTCTTTCTTGGCGATATCGGCCAGCGGATTCCGATTTTAAAGGATATTGGCGGTCCTGCTATTTTATCTTTGTTTGTGCCATCTTTTTTAGTTTTTTATAATGTGTTGAATCCATCATCATTAGATGCTGTAACCAATTTAATGAAAACATCTAACTTTCTTTATTTCTATATCGCTTGTCTTGTTGTAGGAAGCATTCTTGGAATGAACAGAACTGTTTTAATACAGGGATTCATCAGAATGTTCGTTCCTTTAGTAGCGGGCACAATTGCGGCGGTTGCGGCCGGTGTGCTCGTCGGATTCATCTTCGGCTACAGTGCCTATGATTCCTTTTTCTTTGTCGTTGTGCCGATTATTGCCGGGGGAATAGGTGAAGGAATTTTGCCGCTTTCGATTGCTTATTCCCAAATATTAGGGTCTTCCGCTGATGTGTATGTGTCTCAGCTGGTTCCTGCCGCTATCATTGGAAACGTTTTTGCTATTATCTGTGCTGCTTTAATGAAAAAACTGGGCGAAAAACGTCCTGACCTAAACGGCAATGGGCGTCTCGTTAAATCTAAGAAAGCGAACGATATTTTCAATCAAAAAGAGGCTGAAGCTAAAATTGACTTTAAACTGATGGGAGCCGGAGTCCTGCTCGCTTGTACGTTCTTTATTTTCGGCGGTTTACTGGAGAAATTTATCTTCATCCCGGGCGCTATTTTAATGATTATTTCAGCAGCTGCAATCAAATATGCAAATATCCTTCCGAAAAAAATGGAGGATGGCGCGTACCAGCTTTATAAGTTTATTTCTTCAAGCTTTACATGGCCGCTTATGGTAGGCCTCGGGATTCTCTTTATCCCTTTAGATGACGTGGCGTCTGTGATTTCTATTCCGTTTGTCATCATTTGTATTTCAGTTGTCGTTGCCATGATTTCTTCCGGATATTTTGTAGGCAAGCTGATGAACATGTATCCTGTTGAATCCGCAATCGTTACCTGCTGTCACAGCGGTCTCGGCGGAACGGGAGATGTCGCCATTTTGTCCGCTTCAGGAAGAATGGGCCTTATGCCATTCGCCCAAATTTCTACACGTCTTGGCGGAGCTGGAACTGTCATTTGCGCGACGATTTTACTTCGCTTTTTCACTTCATAATCAGAAAAAGAGTTCCGTCTTAGACGGAACTCTTTTTTTATTTGTTCACAATCCGCATATACTCCCTGGGCCCAAACGGCCTAACCTTAGATTCCGCCTCACTCATTTTAGTTGACAGGTGATGCTCCAATAAATACAGTTCCCAATCATCATTGTCTGCCACACGGGCACGGCCGTCATATTGATTCAGCATGAATGCCCCTGCACATATCGAGCAGAATAAACCTGAGCACATAAGGACCTTTCTCTTCACCATGATCAGCTCCTTACATACAGCTTGATCAGGAGCGATTTTAAATATACAAATGACCTGATTTTTGTTAAACTTATTTTAAGGTCAAAAGAACTTGTAAAATTCATTCGCGGCAGGTTGAAGCATGGCGGCTTCCAAAAAAGTGCGATATAATTTGGACTGGGTCGTTTGACCGTATATTCTAATTATTTATACATAGAACAGGTTTCAATTAAAGAAAAGGAGGTCTTGTCTTTGCAGCTCTTACATTTTGCTATTTTATCGCCTTTTGTATTTGCTTTTATCATTCCCTTTCTGGCAAAATACGCAAAAAGAGTGCATACGGGCTGGTTTGTTCTGATCCTGCCCGTCTTGCTGTTTATATACTTTCTTCCAATGATCAGAATGACTCAGTCGGGAGAAACATTACGATCGGTATTGGAGTGGATTCCTTCATTAGGCATTAACTTTACCGTTTATGTAGACGGTCTCGGACTGCTATTCGCCTTACTGATAACGGGGATCGGCTCGTTGGTCACTCTTTACAGTATTTTTTATTTATCGAAAGAAAAAGAACAGCTTGGGCCTTTTTATGTCTATTTATTAATGTTCATGGGCGCTATGCTCGGTGTTGTTCTTGTTGACAACGTCATGGTTCTCTACATGTTTTGGGAGCTTACCAGCCTTTCGTCCTTTTTGCTGATCGGATATTGGTACAAGCGTGAAAAATCTCGCTACGGCGCCGCAAAATCGCTCTTGATTACGGTAAGCGGCGGACTGTGTATGCTGGGAGGATTCATTCTCCTTTATCTGATCACAGATTCATTCAGTATCAGAGAAATGATCAATCAGGTTCAGTTGATTGCCGGCCATGATCTATTTATTCCGGCGATGATTTTGATTTTACTAGGCGCATTTACAAAGTCCGCCCAGTTTCCTTTTTACATTTGGCTGCCTGACGCCATGGAAGCGCCGACGCCTGTCAGCGCGTATCTCCATTCAGCCACGATGGTCAAAGCGGGAATTTATGTGATTGCAAGATTCAGTCCTATTTTCGCCTTTTCAGCTCAGTGGTTTTGGATTGTTTCTCTCGTCGGGATTTTCACCATGGTTTGGGGTTCATTCCATGCCGTCAAACAAACCGACTTAAAATCCATTTTGGCGTTTTCAACCGTCAGCCAGCTCGGCATGATCATCTCGATGCTTGGTGTCAGCGCTGCAGCCCTGCATTACGGCCATACAGAATATTACACAGTTGCCGCCATGGCTGCCATTTTCCATCTCATCAATCATGCTACCTTTAAAGGAAGCTTGTTTATGGCAGTCGGCATCATTGATCATGAAACAGGCACACGGGACGTCAGAAAGCTCGGCGGACTGATGGCAATCATGCCGATTACATTTACGATTTCCTTGATTGGCACATTTTCAATGGCTGGTCTCCCGCCGTTTAACGGATTTTTGAGTAAAGAAATGTTTTTCACCAGCATGCTTCGTGTGACACATGTCGATTTGTTCAACGTCCAGACGTGGGGAGCGCTGTTCCCTGTCCTCGCTTGGGCAGGAAGTGTGTTTACATTTATCTACAGCATGAAACTGCTGTTTAAAACATTTAAAGGAAATTACCAGCCTGAAAAACTCGAAAAACAGGCTCATGAAGCGCCGATCGGAATGCTCGTATCACCTGTCATTCTTGTTGCGCTCGCTGTCAGTCTCTTCTTTTTCCCGAATATATTGTCCTACAGCTTGATAGAGCCTGCGATGAATTCAATCTATCCGACACTGCTGGACAGCCATGAGAAGTTTCATGTTCATATTTCGCAGTGGCACGGGTTTACAGCCGAAGTTCTGATGACACTGGGCATTATCGCTGTCGGTACGATCGGATACTTGACGATAAACAAGTGGAAAGGGATCTATAAGCTGTTTCCATCGAAACTCACGCTCAATCGGTTATACGAGAAGCTCCTGACCATCATGGAAAAAGGCTCTTATCGAGTGACAAAACAATATATGACCGGATTTTTACGGGACTATCTTCTGTATATCTTCGCTGGATTTATCATTCTGATGAGCGGGGCTCTCGTTTTGAAAGGCGGATTTTCCTTTACAACTGAGGGTATGGCGAAAATCGGCATATACGAAATGATTCTGACACTTGTCATGATCAGCGCGACAGCGGCGACTGTATTCGCCCGATCCAGACTGACGGCGATTATTTCACTTGGTGTTGTCGGTTATACGCTTGCATTGTTTTTTGTTATTTTCAGAGCGCCCGATTTGGCTTTGACCCAGCTGGTCATTGAGACGATTTCCGTCGCCCTGTTTCTGCTTTGTTTCTATCATTTGCCGAAACTGCGGCTGAAAAAGAAAACGAGAACGTTCCGAATGACAAACTTTATCATTGCTTTAGGAGTCGGCATTATTGTCACCCTGCTCGGTATTGCATCCTCAAGCCAGCGGACAAAAGACAGTATCGCCTCCTTCTTTACAAAGCACAGCCACGATCTTGGCGGAGGAGATAATGTCGTCAATGTCATTCTCGTTGATTTCAGGGGCTTTGATACAATGTTTGAAATTACAGTATTAACGATTGCCGCTCTCGGCATCTTCAGCATGATTAAAACAAAAGTAAAAGAGGAGGGGAAAAGCGGTGAATGAACAAAAAACAAACGACCTCATTTTGCAGACCGTGACAAAGCTTGTATCCTTTATCATATTGCTTTTCTCTTTCTATTTATTTTTATCAGGCCATAACGCGCCTGGAGGAGGCTTTGTCGGCGGGCTGATCACATCCTCTTCCATCGTTTTGCTGCTGCTGGCTTATGATTTAAAAACCGTGCGTTCCATTTTGCCGGTTAATTTCATTTACGTCGCGGGAGCCGGTCTTCTGCTCGCTGTCTTAACAGGCGTTGGCTCTTTTGTCTTCGGAGCGCCCTTCTTAACCCACACATTCGGTTACTTTCATCTGCCGATTTTTGGGAAAACGGAGCTCGCCACGGCGACGCTTTTTGATTTAGGCGTTTATCTTGTTGTCGTAGGCATTACGATGACCATTATTCAAACGATTGGAGAGGAAGAATAATGGAAATCTTAATGGCTGTTACAGCCGGTATTATTTTTATGGCTGCTACGTATTTGCTGCTGTCTAAAAGCCTGCTTCGGGTCATTATCGGAACAGCGCTTTTGAGCCACGGCGTTCATTTAATGCTTTTAACTATGGGAGGATTAAAAAAAGGCGCCGCTCCGATTTTGAGCGAGCATGCCAAGTCATTTGTCGATCCGCTTCCGCAAGCCCTGATTTTGACGGCTATTGTCATTTCATTTGGAGTTACATCCTTCATCCTCGTCATGGCGTTTCGGGCCTATCAGGAATTGAAATCGGACGATTTGGATCAAATGAGGGGAAATGATCAACATGAATAATTTTGTTATATTGCCAATCCTGATCCCGCTGTTGTCGGCCATTCTGCTGATTTTCATGAACAAACACATCATGCTCATGCGGATTTTCAGCACTGCTGCATCCGCACTCGGGATTGTGATCAGCGTTTTACTCGTACAGACCGTTTTTACAAACGGCATTCAGACACTGAGTTTGGGCGGCTGGAAAGCCCCCTACGGAATTGTGCTTGTTGCAGATCAATTTGCCAGCCTGCTTGTTCTCACCACAGCAGTCATCGGCTTATTGGTTGTGCTTTATTCCTTCCGTTCTATCGGTGAAAAACGGGAACGTGCCTTTTATTATTCCGGCGTGCAGTTTTTGCTGGCTGGTGTAAGCGGAGCGTTTTTAACAGGCGATTTATTTAATATGTACGTATTTTTCGAGCTTCTGCTTATCGCTTCTTATATGCTGATTGTATTAGGCGGCACAAAAATTCAGCTGCGGGAATCGCTTAAATACATTGTGTTTAATATCGTGTCATCAGCATTGTTTGTCATCGGCGTCGGCTTTTTATACGCTGTGACCGGCACATTAAACATGGCGGATTTAAGTGTGAGAATCAGCGAATCCGGACAAACTGGGCTGATTACTGTAATCGGTGTCCTGTTACTTATCGTGTTTGGTATGAAGGGCGGGATTTTCCCTCTCTACTTTTGGCTTCCCGGCTCTTATTACGCGCCGCCGGCAGCCATCTCTGCATTGTTCGGCGCATTGCTGACAAAGGTCGGGTTATATGCGATCACAAGAGTGTTCACACTGATTTTCATTCACGATACAGCGTTTACCCACCAGCTGATGATATGGCTCGCGGCTCTCACTGTCATCTTAGGTGTCATCGGTTCACTTGCCTATCAGAATGTCATGAAAATCGTGATCTATAACATTATTACCGCTGTCGGCGTTATTTTGTTCGGTGTTGCAGTTCAAACGCCCGCATCCATTCAAGGTGCGATTTACTACCTGATTCACGACATGCTGATTAAAGGCGCATTATTTATGCTGGCAGGCACGCTGATCGCTTTGACAGGAACAGCAAGCCTGCAACGAATGGGCGGGCTGATCAAACGATACCCCGTTCTTGGATGGATGTTCTTCATGTCGGCTGTATCTCTTGCCGGCATCCCGCCTCTCAGCGGATTTGTAGGCAAATTTAAAATTGCAGAAGGCGGCTTCGCTGAAGGTGAATTTACGATTTCCATGCTGATCCTGCTTTCAAGCCTGCTCGTCCTGTATTCCGTGTTAAGAATCTTTATCCATGCGTTTTGGGGCGAAGAAAAAGAAACACCGAAGCAAAATCTTAGAACAGCTAAAGGGCTTCTATATCCGGCAGCTATTTTTCTCTTGCTGTCTCTTCTCTTCGGATTGGGTACAGAATGGGTGTCGCCGTTCGTTGATCAAGCGGCCGAGACTTTGCTGAATCCGGAAAAATATATTGAAGCTGTTTTGAAGGAGTAGATCGCATGGCATTTCAAATTTTATTAAATGTGTTTCTCGCTTTTTGCTGGATGTTCCTGAGCAATGACGCAAGCGCCGCCGGATTCATCACAGGCTTTATCCTGGGAATGATCTCTCTCTTCTTCTTCCGGCGCTTCCTTGCTCATCCGTTTTATCTATGGAAAATGTTTTCGATTATCAAACTTTTTTTGATCTTTATAAGGGAATTATACCTTGCCAACGTCAGTGTGCTGAAAACAGTCCTGTCGCCAAAAATGGATATCAAACCAGGCATATTCGCATTTAAAACAGAGCTGACAAAGGATTGGGAAATTACCCTGCTTTCACTGCTTATTACATTAACGCCGGGAACATTGGTCATGGATATTTCCGATGACCGGACCATTCTCTATATTCACGCGATGGATATTGAGGATGCGGAAAAAGCGATTTTTGATATTCGTGAGTCATTTGAAAAAGCCATACAGGAGGTGAGCCGCTGATGTTTACGTTAATCCTTCAAATCGCGCTCGGCATTATGGCGGTGTCCACCCTGTTGTATGTCGTTCGTGTCATCAAAGGGCCGACTGTTCCTGACCGGGTCGTGGCTCTGGATGCAATCGGCATTAATCTGATAGCGATGACAGCGCTTGTCTCCATCCTGCTGAATACGAGTATTTTTCTTGATATCATATTATTGCTGGGTATTTTGTCTTTTATCGGAACCATTGCGTTTTCTAAGTTCTTAGAGAAAGGAGAGATTATCGAAAATGATCGTGATCGCTAAAATAGCAGTAGCGATATTGATCCTAATGGGGGCGCTAATCTGTCTTGCGGCTTCCTTCGGGACGCTTCGCCTTCCCGATATGTACACACGCTCTCACGCTGCTTCTAAAGGCTCAACGTTAGGGGTAAATATGATTTTGCTCGGTGTCTTCTTCTTTTTGTGGTTTATAACAGGAGAGATATCAGCAAAAATTCTGCTCGGGATTTTCTTTATCTTTATTACGACGCCGGTCGGGGGACACTTGATCTGCCGAGCTGCGTACAACTCTGGCGTCAAGCTGGATGAAAGAAGTGTACAGGATGACTATAACGGAATCAGAAACTTTGTAATTAAACGAAAAGAGGATTCTTACCTATAAAAATGAGCAGCCGGACAGGCAGAGTTCCGGCTGTTTTTTTATTTTGTGATGACAGCCAGCGTGCATCTGGATATACAGATCAGCCTCTCTTGCCCGTCATAAATGTGAATCTGATACACAATGGTCGTTCTGCCTTTATGAACGGGCTCGGCTACCGCCTTTACCGTTCCTTCCTTGACAGATTTCAGATGATTGGCGTTAATCTCCAAACCGACACAAGCTTGTGTACGAGAATCGATTAGATGCTGGGCACCCACGCTCGCCGCAGTTTCCGCAAGAGCCACTGAAGCGCCTCCATGCAAATAACCAAAGGGCTGGACGGTCCGATGATCCACCGGCATCACTGCCACGCAGCGTTCCGCTGTGCTTTCTACAATTTCAATTCCCAGCGCGCCAAGCAATGTATGTTTCATATCCATAGTTTTAACTCCCTTATTTAAAGCACACCGTCTGATTTTGCAATCAACACCGCTTCCGTCCTGGAACCGACATTAAGCTTGTTGAAAATCGACGTCAGGCTGTATTCGATGGACCGCTTGCTTAAATGAAGCGCATCTGCTATTTCTTGGTTGGTAAAACCTTTTTCAACTTCTTGAAGAATCAGGCATTCTCTTGGTGTGAGCACATCTTGTTCTTTTTGAGAGGAAGGGGCCGGCTTTGTTTTTTGCTGAGTCATCAGCTGTTTAAAGTAAGCGAAATCGACTAAAATGTCTCCGTTGAGCACGTGATATATGTATTGGGTGATCTTTTCCTTTGATTCGGTTTTGCTGATGGCGCCGTGCAGACCCGCACGAATCGCTTCCTCAAAATAATCCTCGACCTCATAACCGGTATATACGATAATTTTACAATGAGGATTCTCTTGTAAAATCTGTTTAGAAAGCTCCATCCCATTGACATCGCCGCCTAAGTTCAAATCCATTAAGATGAGATCATATGATGAGAAATCATGCTGGTGTATGAACTGTTCGCTGGGTTCAGGACTGAGACAATCAACAGACAAATTCGAATCCGTTTCCAAAATTGTCTTGGTGCCTTCCATGACAGCCGGATGGTCATCAATCACTAGTATCTTTTTCATGTTTTCCTCCCTTTTACTCACTCATTTCCATTTTATAAAAAAGACTTGGCTTCTGCCAAGTCGTTTACGTTATAAAACCATTACAATTCCATTTCAATATCGGCCTTAAAGCCCTTTCCTTCACTTGTTTCGATTCGGAGGCGTCCATCTAAAGCCCTGACTCGCTCCTTAATGCCAGAAAGACCCATACTCATGGAATGTTCGTTATTTTTCTCCAGATCAAATCCGACACCATCGTCCTCATAATGAAGAACAATTTTGTTCTGAATACTGATCAGCATGATAAGCACTTCCGTCGCCTGAGAGTGTTTCACTGCATTTGATAAAAACTCTTGAATGATCCGGTACAAATTCAGCTGCGAATCCAAATCAAGCGACGCCGTAAATCTGCCGGTATTTAAGCGGATATGAAACGGAACCCGCTCCTGCTGCTGCGCCACCAGCTTAGACAGCGCCTTCACCAGTCCCAAATCATACAAAAGCTGCGGCCGCAATTCATGACACGTCTCCCTCGTCATCGAAATCACATCAGACATCTGCTCATTCATCTGTACGAGCTTGTCCTGCACCTCTTCACGACATGGATCATCATCCTTCTTAAAATCAGCCAAAAACAGCTCACACTGGCGTTTTAAGGAAATCAAATCCTGAAGAACGGAATCGTGGAGATCGCGGGCGAGGCCTGACCGTTGTTTCTCTTCAATTGCAAACATCAGCTTTTTCAGCCAAATAGGGTTTGTCCCTTCTTGTTTTAAATCCTTTAAATGTTCCATGAGCTCTTCAATCTGCATGACATTTTCCATTGAAACACTCGTGTAAAAAGAAAGTGTCTTCAACCATGATATTTCATCACGTGTCAGTCTGGGAGTATTAATATTAGACAAACAAAGCAGGACATAAGAACTTCCGCCCCGTTCACCAACTTTCATGAGAAAACCCTGATTAACTTCTATAATTTTCCCAATTTCTGATGTTACGTTTTCAAATTCCTTTTCATATAGTTGCCAATCTGGTTCCTTGACTTGCTTATCTAGATATATCACTTTGTGATCAGGAGCAATTTCGAAGGTATATGCCTTGCTTACAAGCAGGACATCCAAAATAGTATTTTTCAATTCTTTAAAGACTTGTTGAAGAGAAGTTACGCTTCTCATTAGCTGAGTGTATTTAAAAATACTGTCCTGATAGTTGAATTTTTCAGAAAACCGTTTCAATCGAAATTTAAAATCTATGACCTCTTTGAAATAAAAGACAGAGAACATGACAGCAAAAATAAATACAGTTTGGCGTGCAGGATTCATTTGTATTTCCACTAGATCAAACCAAACTAATGCTCCAACTGTAATTAGAGTAGGTATGATAGCAAGGAGAGTATAATATCTCATCCTTCCTAAAATAAATTCTATATCAAACATTTTATTGGCCACAAACTGATACACTAAACCGAAAGGAATAAGTACAAGCAACGACGCTGAAACTAATGCCGGGAAAATATAGTTACCTGTAAGTATTATCGGAAGAACATAAAATATTAAAAATGGCGCAAATGATAGTGTATTTGTTAAAATTAATAATTTAATAATAAACGAATGCTCAGCATATTTATGTTTATTTAGATGGAAGTATATCGATACAAAAGCAAATAAAGTTAAAGCCGCAAATGAAACCAAATTAACAGTCGCCAGAAAATCAATATCAACTTGAAGATAGGCGCGATAAAACTCAATCCCTATGTTAAATATTGGGATTATATAGAGAACCGAGATTCTTTTCAAAAAAGTTTTTCCTATCTCTTTAAGATATCCTTGTATAAACTGAAGATAAAGAATAGGAGAGGATATAAAAGTAAACAAGTTAATATACCTATTAATTCTATGTCCTCTAAATGGTCCACCTGCACTTATATAAGCTACTGAAATGTCTAATAACAGCAAAACAAGAATATAACCAGCAAATGACTTTCTTACTTTACTTACCTTAAGTATATAAAAAATACATATTATGCTTAAAAAATAAAAAACCAAGGGGAGTACGAACAAAAAGAAACTATAAGTTCTATTTAAAGTAACTAAATCAAAATCTTCGAGATGAATCTTTTTTCCATATCTTAAAATATCCAAACTGTTAATATGGCTCAAATATCCCCATTTCAAATGCTTTTCAGATGGTTTTTCTTCATTAATTTTTAATATGATATCTCCCGTTCTGAGACCAACAAATTGTCCATACGATGACTCTGATATTTCTTCTATTACAAATTGATTTTTATAATTTTTTTGAACCTTAGTGCCAATTATAATACCATTCATACTGATATATGTTATGTAGCATACATAGAGAACACTCATAACAATTACAGTTAATGTGAATTTTTTTATTAAGTTCTTCAATGTAAAATTCACCTATTAACCATCCCATTCACGGGTTGTTGGGCTAGACAGATGATAATCATTATAAGCTTTAATTATTGTTTCAGTTTCGTCTGAACTAAAACCTATAAGGCAAGCTTCTCTATTTTTCAATTTTTTCAAAACCTCTGGATAACTTAAAAAGTAGTTAATTAGGTCTTGCATCATTTTCATCACCCTTTTTATAATTTAATAAATGTTTCTTTAACAAATCTTTTTTCTCTTTATATAAATTTAATTGTTCTATAGCAGAAAAACATTTTTGCTTATATATTTGCAATAATACTGAAACGTATTGGGTAACTCCTGCCTTAATTAACTTTTCTGCGAATTTATCCTTATTTAATAACGCTTTATGATACAAATCCTTATTTGAAAATAAGTACAATAATTCTTTCGAAGCTTCATTAAATACACGTTTAAGATATAAATAAATCAATGTTTGTTTATTTTTTTCAATATCACTGCGATTTCTAGAAAAAAGAACATGATAGTCTCCAGAAATTTGGGCTACAATTCCCTTATAATAGGAGTATCTTTCGACTATTTCATTATATTCACCTGTAGCTAATATAACACCTGTTACATTGGCTAATGCTATCAAGCTCCCACATTTTAATCTAATTACCTCTAAACACTCATCCTCTGTTTTGGATTTATTAGTGATATCGTCATGTTGACCTTGCATGGCATCTTTCACATATTTTAAAACATATTTAAAAATCAAAGGATTGATATCCATGGAATGAATACTTGTTAATCCTATTGTATATAAGAAAAGCGCAGCATTTAAGGATTCTGATCGATTCATTTTCATCCATAAAGCCTGATGATTATCTTCATCTTCAAGATCATCCATGATATCTGATGAAAGAATAAGAATTTCTATTCCCGCACCGAGCTTTGTTGCAACCTCTAAATTCTCCCCTCCAAAAACCACATAATGTAAAATTGCAGATTCAGCAAAGGAGAATATTTCTTTAGAATCGATAAATGAGTAAAGAAGCTGTGACAAATCTTCGTTAAAACTGTTTTGCTTTATAATTTCTTTCATTTCCCGTTTGATATCAACCGGATCTAAACACATCTGCTCAATAACGACTTCCCCCTTCCCATTCCATTTTACTAAATGGGACATTTAAAGGACAGCAAGTTTTTCGTTTTTTAACAATCATATAATACTTTATCCATTTATTGTACGGGAAGAACGAAAAAAAAGACTTGTTTCCAAGTCTTTTTTACGAAATTTTCATTGCGTATGTGTATTTATCGAGCTGATCAATGCTTTTGTTAATGTTTCGTAATGAATCTGTCGTTTCTTTAATATCAAGTTCGAGTCGGAATAACAATTGTTTTACTTCTTCAAGTTTCTTTTCCATCGTTTCCACACTCCTTTTTTTGAAAGATCAATGAATTGTGTATGGTGAACGAGTCCTAGGTATTTGATCTGTTACTAATAGTGTATCTGGTTTCGAGTTATTTTTCACCGAAAAGTATACAAAAAGATCCTGCGTGACACCGCAAATATCAATAGGTCTTTGTGCTTAAAGGAATCACAATGAGAACAGGACTATTTTTCTACGTGTGAAAACGGTGATTTCGGATGGAATTGAGAAAGATTCTTAATTCCTTTGATTTTATTGTGTTTATCTGTTTCACAATGTAAGACTATAGTCCCCCTCGCCGCTTTTTCAAAATTCAATATGCGATTCTTGGCGTATCGTGACCGACAAACACCGAAAAGACCGCAACGCAAAGTTGTGGCCTTTTCGCTTTGTCATATCCAGCACCTGAGTGATCTATACATATAGACATATCCCCTTTTTGCGAGGTGCTTCCATGAGATATCCTTATCCTTGGTTTTACGTCTATCCGTACGACATACGCCGTCCGCCCGCTCCTGCCGCCAATACAGAAACCTTTATCCGTTCCGCACAGGATGCCGCCGGGCTGCTCGCTGATGCTCAGCTTGTACTTAGGCGCATTGCGGGGTCACAGGAGCTTTCGCGCCGCATCATGACCGCAGCGGAGCAGTCAGATAAACAGACAGTAAAACGTCTAATCAAACAGACAGGCGTCCGGCATGATGTGGATTCGGTCTTTAATCCCGATGGCATATACATCAGCCTGATCAGCACGCAAAGCCGAATTATCGTGGCATTGCGGTGGTCAGAAGACCGCAATTACTTTTCGCCCATGAGCTTATGACACCACTCCAAGGCTTCCAAATAACAGTCGTACGCTTCTTCCTTGTCCAATTCTTTTGCTAATTCTCCGCAAGTGTCCCAATTGTTGGTTTCGATTAACTTCACAAGCTCAAGCATTTGGTAATAGTCATTTTGATGACCTAATAACGCTTGACCTACTTCATCTATTAAAGGCAATTCTTGAATAATCTCTTCTATTTCTCTGTGCAAAAGGGTGTCTATGAGAGAAAACATCCCGATCAGCATATACGAGGCCGGCTGCGGGCGCGCTGTTTTTCTAGCCAACAGTTCACATAGCTTTGCTCTCATTAAAGAAATTTTTATGATTTCGTGTTTGCTGGAATTCCCTTTTCTGCTTAAATCCTTAAAGGATAGGATGTATATCCACCGTTTGATTTCGTTAAACCCAAGAAGCATGATAGCCTGCTTAATGCTGTCGATCTTTTGGGTTAAGCGGTTATGAGAAGAGTTTAAGAATTTTAAAATTTGATATGACAGCGATAAATCACGTTCTATGTACTCAGTTACACGCTGGATGTTAGGCTGCTCTTTGCTTAATTCGTTGAGCAATTCATAGTAAGAATAAAAATGGGTCGACAGATCATGGCCGCTGATGATGCGCGGTTCGCTGAAAAAGTAGCCTTGGAATAACTGAAAGCCATCTTGCGCCGCTTGTTCATATTCTTTGCGTGTTTCTACTTTCTCAGCTAAAAAAATCAGGCCGCAATAGCTGTAGGTTTGCAAAATGTTTCGGCGTTCCATTCGGGTGGTTTTAAGAAAATCAACTTTCAATATATCAATATAGCTCATGAGCTTTTCCAATAATTTTTCATTTTTCGGGTTTATCGCGTAAAAATCATCGAGTGCCAGCGTATACCCCATTTTTTTCAGCTCTCTGCACCTTGAGACGAGAGCCGGAGTGATCGGTATATCTTCAAGGATTTCAATCACAAGCTGTTTTGGATTGAAGGAGGTGGGGAGATCCGAAAACATCAGGCTTTCAGTGAAATTGACAAAACAGCGTTTTCCTTCTGTCAGCTTCTCGATTCCGATGTTTAAAAAGCTGTTAATCACCAAATCTGTTGTAGCCTGATCGCCGTCTGCAGCGGAATACACATTCTCTTCGCTCTCTCTATATAAAAGTTCATAAGCGACAACCTGTTCTTTTCTATTAAATATAGGCTGTCTTGCAACAAACACCCTCATTGATTTATCCTCCTTACAAAACACGCGGCTTTCCACCCTAAGTATATCAAATAATTTGACGAAATTTGTCTAAACATGAAAAATATTATTCCCACAAAAAAACTGGCCTCTTCGCGAACGAAAGGCCAGTTTGCTTTATTCTTCGAGCTCTTCTTCAAGTCTGCTTTTCACTTCATGGATCCGCTGCATTTTGTTGCTCCAGCAGTCCTCGCTTAAATCAACCGGGTATTCTTCAGGTTTGCTGATTCTCTTATATTCCTCCCACAGAAGGCTGAGGTTGTCTTGTACATATTGCTGAATGTCAGAAATCTCAGGGTTCTGGTAGCATAAAATGCCTTTTTCAAAAATCAGCTCGTGAAGATCCTTCGCATAGAAATTCGTGACGAATTTGCTGATGAAGGTATGAACCGGGTGGAACATTCTCAGCCGCTTCTGGTCATTCACCTGCTCGTCATAAAGCGCAATGTAATCTCCTTCAGAATGATGATTTAACTGATTAATAATCCGGTACACTTTCTTTCTGCCAGGTGTCGTCACTTTGTCAGGGTTGGATGAAATTTTGATCGTGTCGACCATTTCTCCGTTTTCTTCGATGGAGACGAGCTTATAAACCGCGCCGAGAGCCGGCTGGTCATAAGCTGTAATCAACTTCGTGCCGACACCCCAGACATCTATGCGCGCTCCCTGAGCCTTTAAATTCATAATGGTATGCTCATCCAAGTCACTCGATGCAATGACTTTCGCGTCTGTAAACCCTGCTTCATCAAGCATTTTCCGGGCTTTTTTTGACAGGTACGCCAAATCGCCGCTATCCAGGCGGATGCCAATGAAGTTGATGCGGTCTCCGAATTCCTTGGCCACTTTAATCGCATTCGGCATGCCTGAACGAAGCGTATCATACGTGTCGACTAAGAAGACGCAATCCTTATGCGTTTCCGCGTATTTTTTGAATGCTGTATATTCATCGCGGTAGGCCTGCACTAGCGCATGGGCATGTGTGCCTGATACCGGGATATTAAAGCGCTTTCCGGCTCTTACATTGCTTGTCGCGCTGAAGCCGCCGATTAACGCTGCTCTCGCTCCCCACATAGCCGCATCCATTTCATGCGCCCGTCTTGTTCCGAATTCAAGTGCAATTTCGTCGCCAATGACGCCTTTGATGCGCGCTGCTTTTGTCGCGATTAATGTTTGGTAATTCACAATGTTAAGCAAAGCTGTTTCAATAAGCTGCGCTTCTACAAGAGGAGCTTCCACCCTCATAATCGGCTCATTGTTAAAAACCAGCTCTCCTTCTTTCATGGAATAAAGAGAACCTGTAAAAGATAAACCGCTCAAATAATCAATAAAATCTTCATGGTAGCCAAGCTCATCTCGTAAATAAGTCAGGTCACTATCGGTAAACTTGAAGTTTTCCAGATATTCAATGGCTTTTTCCAAGCCCGCAAAAACCGCATAGCCATTCTCAAACGGAAGCTTTCTGAAAAAAAGCTCAAAAATCGCTTTCTTTTCATGAATGCCGTCTCTCCAGTAAGTTTCCGCCATATTGATTTGATAAAGGTCTGTATGTAATGACAGGCTGTCATCTTTAAAACCGTACTCTAACACTGTTTTTCCCCTTCCTTACTCTGCCACTTGCGCTCCGATGCTGTTTGCAAAATGGGAAAGAGCCCACGTATGCCCCTCCTGATTAAAGCTGGCAACAGCCTGTTTATGCACAACAATCCGGAAACCTTTGTTGTATGCATCAACCGCTGTATGCAAGACACAGATATCTGTGCAGACGCCGGCTAAATGCAGCTCGTCAATCTGCCGCTCTCTGAGTTTCAGTTCTAAATCAGTACCCGCAAAAGCAGAATATCTCGTTTTTTCCATGTAATATACATTATGATCATGTGCATGTTTCTGATATAGAGGCAAAAGCTTTCCGTACAGGTCTTTTCCTTCCGTACCCTTGATATTATGCGGCGGGAACAGACGGGTTTCAGGGTGATATTGATCCCCTTCATTGTGAGAATCTACTGCAAATACGACGTAATCACCGTTTGTGATAAAGTTTTCTGTCAAATTGACGATCGCCTCTTCAATCATTCTGCCGGGCTCCCCGCAGGTCAATTTTCCATCACTCGCCACAAAATCATTCGTATAATCAATACTAATAAGTGCTTTTTTCATAGCCGGCCTCCCCGCCATCAGTATGAGAACATTATATCTTATCTCCGGTTGTAAGGGAATTGCCATGAATAAAAAGACAAACGGTCCGTTTGTCTCTTAAGATTTCAGCACCGACCGGTTAAAAATGTCGTCCTGAATATATATAGATTCATGATTTACCGCACTGTCCGCCGCAATGATAAGGCCTAAAGGCGTATGAAACTGAAGATCAGATACGACTTTAAAAGGCACTCCGTTTCGGTTCGCCATTTTTACATAAGGTGAATAAGACTGATACTGAAGCTCTCCATTAATAAGAAGAGATATATGTTTATTGCGTTTAAACGCTTGCTCCGCTTCGTGATACGGTTTGCTTCTGAGCACCTGCCCTTTCGTCAGTGCCAAAAGCACTCTTTCCCGCAATGAGCCTAAAAACAAATGGCGCTCATCTGGTTTTGTTTCCAGCGGCCCGTACATTCCTTGCTGTAAATAGAGATCCAGCGTTTCATCACTCAAAAGCTCGTCCTCCCGTCTTGTTTGTCTTCATTATCGCCTGATCCTGCGGGGGCTAAACTTTCAAGGGCTGTTACATTTCCGTTACCCAGTGAATGATTTTTTTTGCGAGCTCACCAGCAGGCTCGTCCTCTGTATGCCGGCGCAAAGAAGCCTCCAGCCGTTCAGGCAGCGATGATTTTTCTTCCTCGTATGAAATAATCGTGCTCCACTCCAGCTGCGGAACGGCTACTAGCGTATGCAGCTCTTTTCTGTTTTCATGCAGATATACATCAGTGATCATTCCTGTTTGTGTGCTGATATTTGCTTTTCTGATTTTCATAACATGACCTCGCTAACTAAAAGACTATCCATATTATACAATAAAAAAGCAACAGCCTCTCTAGAAAAGGCTGTTACCCGTTAAACGAAACGGTATCATCAATGATATCGGCATCGTTTAAAATTGTTTTACTATATTCGTTATTGATCTTCACAAAATCCCCCAGCTGAAATGTGCCAGACCCAGCACCTGTGTGATCGACGCTTTTCGGCGCAATCGCAAACACATCTCCAAAGCTGGCCGCAGCATCACCTGATATAGACATAATATATATCGGCCCTACAATCGCAGGCATTTCCCCACCTCCGCACTGATTTACAGCATCATATGCGAAAAGGAGCCAATGGTGCCCGCCTATTCAGCGGGACGTTCGTTTTCTTCAAGGCGTGAACGCTGGCGCAGCTTGATCAGCCGCACGATATTCAGGAAAAACGCTTTGACTACCGCATACACCGGCACAGCTAAAATCATGCCGAGAATGCCGCCGAAGCTTCCTGCTCCAATCAACAGCAAAATGATGGTAAGCGGGTGCGTATTCAAACGTTTTCCGATAACGAGCGGAGAAAGCAGATTTCCGTCGAGCTGCTGAACGATCACAACCACAATGATCGCAAAAAGCGCTTTGGCCGGTGAATCCATAAAGCCGATAATGACAGCCGGCGCAGCGCCGAGAAAAGGCCCGACATAAGGAATGATATTTGTAATGGCCATGACAATTCCAAGAATCAGCGCATATGGCAGCCCGGTAATCAAGTATCCGATAAAGCACGCTGTCCCTACAAAAAGACAGATTAACAGCTGTCCCTGAAAATACGCAGCGAGTGTGTCGGATAAATCCTTAAAGATCTTTAGACCTTCTGTCCGGTAAGAAGCCGGAAGAATTTTGACTGCCAGGTGCGGAAAGCGGTGTCCATCCTTCAGCATATAAAAGAGGATAAACGGAACAGTGATAATGACAAGTGTGATATTTGTCACGACACCAAACACCGCGGATAAACTGGATGTAATATTTTGCGGCAGGTTTTGGAGAAAGCTTGTCAGAGACTGCTCAATTTTTGATATGGATACATAATCCTGTGTCATCATCCAGGTAAACCACTGAGAGTGAGATAAATCTTTTGTTAATGCCTGAATCTGTTTTATATATTCAGGAAGATTGTTAAACAGCCCGGTCACCTGCGATGTAATGACAGGCCCGACTGCCGCAGAAACGAAGGCAAGCAAACCGATAAATACTAAATAGATGAGCAGAATCGATAATGTCCGCGGCATTTTTTTCTCAAGCAGTCGGACAACCGGATTAAAAATAAAATACAGAATTCCGGCAATCAGCATCGGGAAAAACAATGTCGAGATAAACACGATAAACGGCTGAAACACAAATGAAACTTTTGTTGCTACGAAAATAATCAGCAAAACAAATAAAATTTGCAATGTCCAAAAATGGACTTTTGATTTCAACAAGCTTGTTCCTCCTAGTTTTTCTTTGTCTATCAGATAAAAGAACTTGCACCCCATCATTGTAACAAAAATGAACTGATATCAGAACTCTTAATCAGTGAATGGGCTGTTGATTATGCAGGCTGTGACATACGGCAGGGACGCCGCACTGATTTATGTACTTGTGGACTAGCTTAACGTTTAGATTTTATCCTGCTTGATGTGAATCAAAACGATAGAATGACTGAGAGGCAGCGGCGCTGTGCTCCGTTTGCCGGGAAGCCCCGTTTATATGTAAAGGATGCGGGCGGGTATCACTTCGGTTGTTGTTTACGCTTTATTTCAGATGACCGCTCCGGCTTTGATCTTGGCGGCACAATTTATAACGGAGCGTTTTTATAGCGCTTAACTGAAAAATAGGACGTCCCGGTGTACGCCTATTTTTCAAGCGCAAGCACTGTTACACCCGTTCACTGTAATCTGGCGTGACGGAAACCATGTGCTGGATACTGATAAAAAAAACAGAATTTCGGGCTGCTTCAATGATGATATGGTCCGGTTTTACATCAATCAGTCTGCCTCTGACCGTATCTCGTACTGTCTGGATAATGAATTTTGAGCCGATGAGCTTTTTGATGGTCTGATAGACATAAGGATCGACTAATGAGACCAGTTGCGGACTACCTTGGTTGGCCATACTTCAATCCCCTTTATATGTTTTATCTCAGCTTATGCCACGGTTAAGGATAATGACACAGGCTTACCGGATAACACCAGGGGATGCGGAGACGATTGGGGAGTGTGATTCACGCGGGTGTAAGGAAATGGTGATGAAACGGAGACAGCGAAGAAAGCGGACGCTGTTCCGAATACAGGCGGGACCTATACAGGCTTTTTTATAGAAGACTGGGCTTGGTCGATTAATCGGTCCAGTTTTTCTATTTTTTTCAGTGCGGTTGCTTCGTCAATTTGTCGGTAATGATGGTGGCCGCCAGGTTCTTCATCAAGTTCGTCCGCTTTTTTGACAATCTGCTGCAGCGTATTTTTATCGAGTTCACCTTCAGGCAGATAGGAATCGGTATGAAGCAATATGGCAAGAGCAATCTCTTTTGCCGCTTTCGGTTCTTCACCAAGACGAATCAAGAGCTTATGCGCCCGTTCCGCCCCTTTAATGGCATGGATGTCATTCCTTCTGTATTTCTCATAATCCCATTTTCCGTCTGTATACCATTCATAATGTCCGATGTCATGCAGCAATGCCGCTTTTGCGGCTAAATCAGGGCTGATATCAGCCTTTACAGACAGCCTGTATGCATGATAGGCGCAGGCAATCGCATGAGCCACGCCGGAACGCTGTAAATATTTTTGTGCAATTGGATGGGCGAAGACATCCATTAATGTAACCTTTCTCATGGAAACCCCTCCTTTAGATATTTTTAGAATCCTAACATAATTTGCAGAGAAACTCAATTCTTATGTCATATCATTTTTGTTTACTTTTCATGTTTGTTATACCCTAAAAGCAGAGTTTCAGTCAGTATATGCAGCCGGACTCCGGAATGCTTAAGTTATCGCCTTTTTATATAAAAAAAGAGCAGATTCACTCTGCTCTACAAAAACTCTTTAATATCATATATGCGCCCGTTTTCCGCGCCTGTCTCTAATAAAGAAAGCAGCGTGCCGGCAATAAAGGCCGGACTGCGAAGGCTTCCTGTTTCATTCAATTTCCGAAACCGCTCGATATCGTGGAAATCCTTTTTCGATGATGAACGGATGACGGCCTGCATGTCAGTGTCCATGACACCCGGTGAGAAAGAAATCATGTTCACCGGCAGTTCTTCATCCTCCTGTTCAAATCCGAACGTTCTCGTAAACATATCAAGTCCGGCTTTTGAGCTGCAATACGCGCTCCACCCCTTGTATGGGTTTTTGGCCGCGCCAGAGGTAATATTTACGATTGTTTTTCTTCCGCTGAAAGCAGCAAACTGTTTGGTAAACAGCTGGCTCAAGAGCACCGGCGCTGTCAGATTAAGCTGATAATGGCGCTGCAGCTCTTCAAGAGACGCTTCTCCGGCGCGTTTGATCGGCGTCACCATTCCGGCATTATTGATCAGTGTGATGGCTGAATAATCAGCCGGATTGATGGATGAAAGCAATGTTTTGAATTGCTGCTCAGCCTCTGTGAGATTGATCAGGTCGATCTGGTGCTGTGTCAGTTTCTCATGAGAAACATCTGTTGTTGTTCTGGACAGAGCATGGACTTCATGGCCTTTTTCCAGAGCCTGTAATGCAATGGCTTTCCCCAGTCCTTTTGACGCTCCGGTGATGATATAAAGTTCCATTGGAAACCTCCTCCTTCCGTTCTTATTGTACGGACCGCTTTTATGCAAAACAAGCGCGGGCGCTTACGCCTTTTTATTTTCCTGCACGATAACCTTTGGTATGAGAAAAACAATGCCTGCGATCCCAAGCAGAATCAGCACGCTATAGATGATCGGAAGCAGGAGTGAAGATGAATCTTTTTCTTTCATTTCCGTTGATGACGCTTTTGTGATCGGTTTCTCGGCAAATGTAATCCCAAGCTGTTTAGATTGAGCGGCGATGGTGTTGGAGCCCTCGGCATCTGTTGATGTAAACAAATCCTTTATCAGCTCGGCGTCCCGATCCTTCGGCTTATCAAAGGTAATATCCTTTTGCTCCTCAGGCAGTTCTGTTTTCTCCTCATAGGAAGAATCTTCATGCAAATAATTCGTATCGATTTCAATATCTTTCTTTTCATATTGGTTTGGCGCGACATCCGTATTTTCTTCGGTTTCGGCAGCAGCGGCAGAGGGTATGAAAAGGGAAAAGGAGAGCATACACATCATGATCCCCTTTTCCAAGCTGCGATTACGCTTCATACGTTTCATCGCTTTCTGCTGTTTTTTCTGCTATCAAGCGAATGACAAGCGGCAGAGCCGCTGCAATCAACGTAATGATCAGCAGAACCGATATTCCCATTGTAAACAAATGCCCTGTTCCGTACTGGATGTCGATATATACCTTCGACACCGGATCTTCAAATGTGAAGTTTGGCATAATTAAATCAATAAGCGGCGCAACATAGAATAAAATCATTGCCGCTGAAGCAACCCATCCAGGAATTGATCCGAATCGGAATGCCGCCCGGATAAAGGCAGAGCTTGCGACCAGCAATAAAATCGTAAATACAGACCACTTAATCGTCTGATCGTCCGGCAGTGAATAAATATTCAAACCGAACAAGCTGATCATCAAGCCGACAAGGATATTCAGAATTCCGAAAAGCGCTCCTTTGACGAGCAGCGGCGCATTTTGATAATACGAGCTGAAATATCCGATTAACAGACTGCTGATCAAAATAATAACCAGGATGACAACCGGCGGCACCGTCTGAATTTTTTCTTCCGGAACCTGACCGCTGATTTTAAGCGGGTTTGCCAAGTAATCATATACATAGCCGTTGTTTTGGCCGTCTACTAATGTATTGCCCAGAATGCCGTATACGTCACTGCGTACAAGCTTCGTGGAAGCAACATTTTTACCCCAGTTGTTGTTTAAGGTGTCAGCTTTCGTCTGCACATCATTTACGCTTTGCTGCATGTTGGTTGTGTAATCAATAATGCCTGACTGGCGTTCAGATAATGAGCCCATCACGTCTGACATTTGCAGCACTTCCTGGCCGACCGTATCTTGCACGCTCAGTGCCATTGTGCCTGACAGACCATCATTATTGAACGTTGCAGATTCCTGCGCCGCACCGGTTACAAGCTGTTCTGACGCTTTAGACGCACTCTCAGAGATTTTCGTCAGTTCATCGAGAACACCGGCTTGAGAATCACGGATATAGCTGCCGTAGTTGTCTGCAAACTCGGTCATGCCATTGATGAAATTGTCGATGTCTTCATCGGTTTGCATTGTGTTGTTTTTGAGATCTTCCCAGCTTGCTGATTCTTCCGGTTTGATGGCTAGGACTGATTTGACGTTGCCCTGCTGGCCGGCGAGAACAGTATTCTTTGCATCATAATCAATAGTACCGTACAATACAGAGTCATATACCGATAGATATTTATAATAATCCATTAAATCATCGATTTTTACTGTGTTAATGTCACCTTGAAATTGAAGCTGGTCTTTATTTTCCAGCTCGCGGATCATTTTATAAATGCCACTATCATACACCTGTAAATGCATATCTTTTAACTGATCTTCTAAATCATTTACTTGTTTCTTCAATTTAACTATTTCATCATCTAGGTTGTCTATTTTCTCTTGCAATTCTATTAATTTCTTATCTAGCTCTTCGTTATGGGCAGTTTCTTTTTCTTTGAGCTCTTCTTCAATTTGCTTGATTCGCTCAGACGCTTTGCTGAGCTGTTCTTTTGCTTTGGCAATATCAGAAATGTCACCGTTTCCTGGTTGATCTTGATCCCCAGGCTCCGTCGTATCTCCGCCGCTACCGGTATCTCCTGAATCTCCGGTTCCGTCTTCATTTCCCAGCTGGATAAATTGAAGGGCTGAGTCAGGTGAAGCAGTCTGTTCGATCGATGTGCCCGTTTCGTTTTGTCCGCTGTCTGACTTCCCATTAGAGGCATCACCGTTCTGCTCCTGACCGCCTGTTCCCTGCTGCTGGTCTTGATCCTGAGTATTGCCGTCCGTTTGTCCGTCAGTCCCGGTATCACTGCTGTTATTGTCTTCTCCAGAATTATCATTTTGATCATTTGGAATCGGCCCGTCTCCATCATTATTTCCGGAATTTGTATCCGGCTCTGTCTTAGGCTCCTCTGGCGTCGTATCCTCTTTTTCAGATTCCTTAAGACTGTCTGAAATGTCTTGAATGTCAGCTGCAATGTTTTTCATTAATTCACGCTGATTTTCAAGATCAATTTTTAGTTCTTCAGTATCTACGTTCTCTGGCTCTTTATCATTGTTCTGGTTGTCATCGTTAGAGCCATTGCTAGGACCCTGACTGTCTGGAACAAATAACAATGCACGCTTCTCTTTAAGCTTTTCATACATTTTGTTTAACGTATTTAGCCTTGATTGGGCTTGGAATTGATCAATTAAATCACTCTGAATCCTCGCCATACCCATTTCTTGCAATGGCACTTGATCCTGCCTTGCCTTTTTAGCATCATCCATCGCAAGACCAGCAATCCCAAGCTGTGTTTTCACTTGGCTGATCCCAGTTGCCAGTCCGCTCATCTGCTCGCTGAACTGATTGGCCTTTTGCTGTGCTGAAATGGCATCCAATCCTGTCTGGATTTGCTGCTGAGTTGAATCCTGAGCTGCCAATAGCAGCTTCTTTTGATTTTCTTGATATTCTTTGTATCGTTCCACAGTATCAACGAAGTCTTTCAGGGTGTTTTTTGCTTCCTCCGCTGTCGAAGCTTTTTCTTTTGTCGTGCCTTGGGCTTCATTCATTGATTTCTTCAGCTCATCGATTAGGTCTTTCTGGCGTTTGATTTCACCTGCTAAATCGTTAGAGCTTGGTTTGTAGAAATTGTACATGACATTTTGGAATTCAGATTCTTTATTGACGATTTTGTCAAACTCTCCTCTGATATTGTCCACTTTTTGTGAGACAAAGTTCCAATATAAGGCCGACATTTTTTTGTTCATTGTTTTTTGGGCATCTTCAAGCTCACGCTGCACTTTTTCTTTGTTGACCGCATTCAGGTTATCTTGAATGCTGAACTCAAGCGTGGCTTTTTGAGGACGCTCTTTGTCATAGCTCAAAATGTTTTTTGAGAAATCTGAGGGAATGTAGACGATCGCATCGTATTTTTTCGATTTCAGGCCTGTTTCGGCTGCACTTCGGTTCACGACCGTCCAAGAATAATCAGGACGTTCCCCCAGAACGGCAGCTACTTCCTTACCGAACTGGGCGGATTGATCATCTTCATCGTCCGCTTTCACCTCATCACTCAATACGCCTGTGTCTTCATTCACCACTGCGATTTGCCGCGTGGAATTGGCTGCTTTTTTCGCCGGATCTTCCCCGATGAACCGGAAAAACAAAACCGGCAGCAGCAAAATAATGATGACGGCTGATATTAACTTGATCAAGTTTTTTCGTTGTTCTGTCATCTAGCACTCTCCCTTTCAGCAGAACATAAAGGAATTTGAACTTTTTGCTCCTTCCCGTTTTCCACAACATATCCGAAGCCCGGCTGAATCTCCGGCTCCTGTCTTTGGTACGGAAGAGGAATCACATTTTGTTCAGATTTTTTCATCAGCAGGATAGCGTGTCTGATTTGCTTCATCTCAGTCGTCAGGGAATCATAGCCTTTGGAGAACTCACTGTGATTGCCTGCCGGAATAAAGCTGAAGCCAAGATGCGCGTAAGATTTCATAAAGTTCGCCAAGCGGTCTTGAATTCTCGTATCGATCGTCTGCTGGAATCTCGTAATTCCGTCAATCATCAGAACCACTTGAGAGAATCGCAGGCTTTGTGTGTCTCCCTGGCGAACGGCTTCTACATACATTGCTTCTCTTGTTTTAAAAATGTCTTCTGCTGTTTCAATCCACTGCTCAATATCATCTTTTGTTTCCATATATGCGACATCTGTTTCTTTTGCATATTTGGATAAACCGCGGTCGATCGAGTCAAACAAACCGATCATTTCCGTTTCATCATCAAGCAGATGCTCAAGCATCACTTTTAAGACGTTTGTTTTTCCTCGCTGTGTCTGCCCTAATATCAGGCAATGCTTGTGCTTAGCCAAGTCAAAGTACACCGGGCTGACGGTTTCTTCATGAAGCCCGATCGGCACAGATAAAGGCTTGCGTTCCAGCTTGAAGCGGAGAGAAAACTCTCTCGTCGACAGGCTTTCCGGCAGCATCGGAATCGGAGCCGGCTGCTGCAGTGAAGCATAGCGATCCTGAAGAACCTGCACTTCTGCTTTCAGCTCGTTGAACATGCCGATATCATCCTCTGCTTCAACAGGCAGGAACATTTGGGCGAAATAAAGCTCTTCTTTTTGAATGATCACGCGCCCCGGGATCGGCTCAAGGCTGAACTTCGGCCGTCCGTAAATCGAATATCCCTCAGATTGATCCATCAGATAATGGACAACCTTTGTTTTCAGGTTGTTCAAGAGCGACTGGCGGACAGCATTTACGCGCGTTGCCGTCAGCATAAAGTAAATCCCCAAGCTTTGTCCGTCTCTGGAAAGCTGGACAAATTCCGATTCAAGCTCATGCATCTCATCCTTGACGATATCAAAGTTGTCGATTGTGATGAAAATGAATGGAAGCTCTTCTTCGCTCAGCGCATTGTACATTTTGATATGGCTGATTTCTTTTTCACGGAACAGACGTTTTCGGCGGTCGATTTCCTCTTTGATCCGGATCATGAACTTTTCAATTTTTCTCGACTGATCCATCAGGAAGTAATCCGCCGTGTGCGGCAGCTTCGCTAATGGCAGGAGCGTTCCGTTCCCGAAATCAAAGATATAGACATGAAGCTCTTCAGGCGTGTAGACGTCTGCAAAACTCATCAGGAATGTTGCCGCTGCAATCGATTTCCCATAGCCTGAGGAGCCGAAAATGCCGATATTTCCGTCTTCCATCATTTTATAAGCAATCGGCGCCTGTCTTTGCAGATCAGGTTCATCAACATAAGCAAAGTGGAAATGGTCCTTTTCTTCTGATGGGAAAAGGGTGCGCGGGATACGTTCCGCAAGCGGCGGCAGCCAAGGGCTCGGCAGCTTCTCGATTCCCATTTCCTCTTGAATGCGTTCGATTTCGTCAACCACTGCTTCGATTTCTGACTGAACCTCTTTTTTCGCCATTTCTTCCGTGTCGACCTCAGAAAGCGGTATCAGGCCGGTATCCGTGACAATCGCGATTTCATCCTCTGTTCCGTAAACTTCCTCTAAGTAAGGGGCCCCGCTCCAGGCGGATTGGAACAGCTCGTACACTTCATTGTTTCCGACCTGCAAATAACCGCGTCCGGTAACCGTGATGTTCGCGGCATCGCTGTTTTTCAAAATCTCTTTACTATCGGTGGCATCCTGAACTTTAAGCGCTACTTTAAAGCGCGAGTTACTCCAGATTTGGTCGTCGATGATACCGCCCGGCTTCTGTGTCGCCAAAATCAAATGTACGCCAAGGCTTCGGCCGATACGTGCAGCACTGACAAGCTCTCTGATAAAATCAGGCTCTTCGCTTTTCAGCTCTGCAAACTCATCAGAAATTAAGAATAAGTGCGGCATTGCTACTTCTGCTTTCCCCTGCTTGTACAGCTTTGTATAGTCATTGATGTGATTGACTTGATATTGATCAAACAGACGCTGCCTTTTTTTCAGCTCGCTTTTAATCGAAGCGAGCGCACGCATACTGAAGTTTTGACTGCCTTCAATATTGGTGATCGTGCCAAGCAGGTGGGGAATATTGCGGAACGGCTGCGCCATTCCTCCGCCTTTATAGTCAATTAATAAGAAAGCCGCTTCATGCGGGTGAAAATGCACCGCAAGTGACAAGATGTAGGTCTGGAGAAATTCACTTTTCCCCGAACCTGTCGTCCCCGCAAGCAAACCGTGCGGACCGTGGGCTTTTTCGTGAAGGTTCAGATGCACAATGTCATCCTTCCCTTTATAGCCGATCGGCACCGACAGCGACTTCGACGATTCACTCGTCAGCCACCTTTGCTGGATTCCGATTTCTTTTACTTCCTTCGCATGGAAAAGCTCCAGGAACGAGACCATTTCCGGAATGGAGTTCGTAATGCCCACCTGGTGATTCAGCGTGCGAAGCGTGCGTGAAAACCGTTCGTTGTCCTCGCGCTGATGATGATCGAGCCGGAACGGAATTCTTACTGCTTTTTTCTTTTGTATTAAAATGTCGCCTTCATTTTCGTTGATATAGCGGACAAGGGTCGTAATGTTTTCTGATAAACTTTCCTTTGTTTCCGCGGCGACAATTGTAGAGATGCCCAGCTGCTCATGCTGCCCTTCTAAATATTCAAGAATGACGTGCTCTGAAATCAGCTGCTGATTCGTAATGACAAATACAAAATGCGGTTTAAACTGCAGTTTTTCTTTGTCATCTTCGAGATCGCGCTCTCTGATCAATTCATAAAGTGAGGACAGGAGCTGGTCACGCGTTTGTTCATTATAAATAAAGCCTTTCGCATAAATATGGGGCATTTGAAATTGCGGAAGCCACTTCATCCACTCCCAGTCTTTATACTCCTCTTCATGAAAAATAAAGACGAAGCGCAAATCGTGATAGCTGTTGAAAAACGAAAGCTGGCCGATCAGCTGGTGAATCTCATTCTTAACAATCTGCGATTTCCCGACAAGACCCATCGGCCCCTCCGCCAAATCGACCGTAACCGGCGCATTGCGAATGTCCTTATAGACACGCTGCATGTGCTGCGATTTCTCCATAAGGTCATCAATATCACGGTTCGCCAAGTCTCCGCCGCTCATATTGATTTCATAGCTTGCAGGAACTGTTCCGGTCCCGAGCCGAACCTGGAGATAATCCTTGCTTTCGAGCGATTTTTCCCAAATTCGGTCACTGATTTCACTTGTTAAGTATTTCATTTGTTCAAAAGAAGGAAAATGAAAGTCAAGAACCTGCTTTTGCTTTTCAGCAAGCGCCTGAAGCTCTTTTCTCTTATTATCTAAGTAAAGCTTATACACGCGCTCCCGCTTTTCCTCGCGTTTTTTCCGCTGGTTTTTATCCCGGAAATATTGAACGGTCGAGGTAATAAGGGTCATCATAAACATTGCCAGTGATACGAGTATAAATATGCCTCGCGGCTGGATGATAGCGACAACGCCCATCACGATCAGCATCACAAGCGGAGGCAGGATGACGAGCCATAGCCCTCTATTGGTTTGATCGCTCTCCTGAGAGGGAAAACTGAAGGACACACGGTCATCTGGCAAATCGTACACCATCCGCGGCGTTCTTCTGTACTGCGGATATTTCTTCTGCATTTCTGTGCTTGGTTTGACCGTTTTGGTTAACACTGTTTCAAGCGGTGTGTAATGAACGATTTCTAAGAGGTCTTGTTCAGTTACTCTCATTTGCGTAAAGTTCCAGAATATTTCATCCCCCGGCTTGAGCGGTGCAGCACCTATTACCTTCTCTCCGTTCAAGAACACATTTCCGCTTTTTGGGAGAATCGACCATTTCTCGCCGATATGCAGTAATGAAAATGTGCTTTGTTCCGCAAAAGCAAAATCATTCGGGTTCAGATAGATATCTGCATCTGTCTTTTCTGAGGAACATGTCATTTCGTCTCTGTTTCCTGTAAAATAAACGGATTTTTCAGGTTTGCCGGCAATTAAAAACAGACGTATATCCTGTTGATCCGTTTGAAGAGAAAATGATGTATCAGTTTCAAGACTGCCCAGGCAATCATTTCCCAGGAAAACATCGTACTGGCCGCCGGATTCCTTCCTTTGAAGAGAAATTACTCCGTTCTCAAACGGAATGGTGCCGATCGTAATGGAATCCTTCACATCAGGCCCTATGGTCACCGGCTGGGACGCCGGGAGATCAGACAGTTTTAGTTTTTGGACGTTTTGCTGATAGAAAACCCATAATAGACTCAAATGGCGAACCCCCTAACGGCCGAAATACGGCGTGCGATGACCTGAACTTCATGTTTCACTTTATTTGTCATCTTTTTTCTCATCTTTCTTTTCTTTCTCTTTTTTCTCTTGTTCTTCTTTTTTCGCTTTTTCCTCGGCTGCGGCTTTTTCTTCTGCCGCTTTCTCTTCAGCTTGCTGCTTTTCTTTATCTGATTGTTCTTCAGCGGCTTGGCTGGCTGTATCAGTTTCTGCCGTGTCTGTTATCGCTTCTTCTTTTTGTTCTTTCATTTGTTTGGTAATTTGGTCGATCTCGCTTTGTACCGTATCCAATTCTTTTTGCTTTTCATCATCTTTCATACTGTCATCTGCTAATATCTCAGCCTTATATCGGATCAGCCCCAGCCCTATATACGGGTTATACTCCAGCTTTCTTCCGATACTAATGGCTTCTTTATTCTCGCCTCTCCCTATGTCTATCCAATAAAGAAAGTGCTGTGGATCTGATTGCAGCGTGACCAGATTATTTTCAATTTGTTTCTTTTGAGTGTCGCCTAATTTTTCAACCTCAACATAAGACATTGCAAGCTGATACTGCACTGATTCAGGCAGGCTTTCCGCATCATATTTAGCCAGCGTGTTGATGACCCCGCTGTACTGCTTGTTCAAGAAAGCGCGGTTGCTTTCCACAATCGCCTGATGCTTCGGCTGCGCGAAAAATAAGGCATACATCGAATAAATCAGAGCCGGCACAAGCAACACAATGAGTCCCAGGCCGATATATCTTTGAATGTTCCATTTCTTTTTCGGGATATGTATGTATGTTTTTGCTTTGGCTTCGAGCTCATCGATATGTGTCTGAATCAGCTCGAGCAGTTCATCATAGGACTTCGCGTCCAATATCGCTTTTGCCTCCGGAGAGAATGTCAGCGTTTCATTGAATTTCAAATAGTCCTCAAATGCAAAAGCGCCGTCGACTGCCAAAGCCGCTGCGGCTTTCAGCTCCTGCCAGACTCTTTCCTCATCATGCTCGTAAGGCGGAATGCTTTCTTTTACGCCGTAATGAAGAAAATATGGGGTCAGTCCTTTATCGAATACAATGTTTTCCGGGGCCACAATCAAATGCAGCCTTGATAACTTGTGCTGCTGTACAGCCTGAACAAGCTGATAGGCAAACTGCCATTTGCTTTTTTTATCTTTAGCTTTTATCAAGCGAAATTCTTTATGGGAGGGAGGAGGTTGGATTGTGATGATCACTTCGTCTTCCGTCACATCGATCTCTTTATGAAAAGATGGATTTACATCCTTGATCACGTTCGCTTCGAGACCGTCCAGAAGCTTTATTTTTTCCCGTTGAAAGGTAAATGTATAGCCGTCTTCCGTTTTCTGAGAAGCAGCTTCTAATTGGTTTTCTAAATATGATGTTTGTTCACCTGACATTCAACCAGATCCTTTCATAATATTTCAAGCCGGTCTCCGCTTGTAATGCCGCAATCAGATAGCTTGCATTCTCCGGAAAACACCGTATCCTTATTGACCACTCTGATCCAGTGCCCTTCGCGCGGAGGTATGGAAACGCTTTGGGCCTGCCAAGCGATGTCAATGACTTTTTTCACCGGGTGGTAATCTGACAATCTGAGATCAAAGACACTTCCGTTATAATGTTTCAAATCTATCGTAATATCAATATACATGTTCATTCACCCTTACATAGAAAGAGCGCCGTCTTCTGGTGAATCAGGCGCTCCTTCCCTTTCATACTGTTATCCGCGGATTTGATTTGCGATGTCTTGGTCAGTAGACTCAAGAGTATTTGCTGTTTGATCAAGCTGCTGGTTTACATCTTGAAGCAAATCTGACATTTTGATAAATGAAGGTTTGAGCTGCTCGTATTGATCTGCGAACGCTTCGCTAGAAGCACCTTCCCACATGCTTTTTAAATCAGAGATCATTCGGTTTAAACGATCAACCTGATTTAATACTTCTTGGCTTTCAACGCCATATTGCTTCGCCATCGCTCTTAGCTCTTCGGGTGTGACACGAATTAATCCTGCCATATTCCTCATTACCTCCTGTGCCATCAGCCTAAATATGGGCTAATTCACTTATTTTTAGAACGTAATTATTATAAAAACAGTTTTTCGGTACAGTCAAACAAATATGTTTTAATTTTACAAAATGAGTCCAATGGTTTACCTCTCACCTCTTAAAAATTACATATTTTGTTAAATAAATAGGTTTATTTTCTCAATCCACTCCGCCTTCTTCAAATAATCCAAAAGGCCCAAATGATTCTCTAACTCCCAAAAAAAACCTTTCAGAAAATTTGATGCTACAGTACCATCTCTGAAAGGTTCAGTTTTTCAGAAATATTCATCAGTCAGTTCCTGGCCCAAGCAGAACATGTATCTCATTATATTTAAAAAGTGTTTTTCACTTCTATTATACTGTCATTCTTTGTTGTTGATTTTCACAAACAAGAACAATCATAATAAAAGCAAGACGATTTGATGTCAAAGAGAACAAAGAATAAAAGGATGGAAAAGTAGGGATAATGATGACCATGCCAAAGGATCCGTTTAAATACAGTTTTGACAGACTGGAAGATGTGGCTGATCATATCAGTGAAGTGCTGCAATGTCCGATCACCATTGAAGATGTGAACCACAAACTGCTAGCCTACAGCACCCACAGCGATTGTACTGATCCTGCACGGACGTCTACGATCATTGGCAGAAGAGTGCCGGAGAAGGTTATTAATAAATTGTGGAAAGACGGGACGATTCCCGCACTGCTAAAAACGGACCAGCCGATCAGAGTGAAGGAAATTGACGAAGTCGGACTAAGCAACCGCGTCGCGATTTCGATTTGGAAGAACAACCAGGTGCTGGGGTTTATTTGGGCGCTTGAAATTCAAAAAACACTGTCGGATGATGATTTGCTGACATTAAAAATGGCGGCTAATGCAGTCAGAAACAAGCTGCTTAAGCTCCAAATCCGAAAAACGAAAAATGAGGAGCGCAGCCAAGAATTTTTCTGGAAAATGCTGACCGGACACATCTATCAAGAACAGGACATGACGGATGGGTTTAACAAGCTTGGAATGGTCGTTCCCTCTGAATTTTCCGTGATGATCATCCGGGTAAACGGCGAGCTGACCGAAAAAACAGAACAGCAGCTTCATTATCTGCAGGAAACGACCCAGCAGGTTCATGCTCTGCTGACAACCGTTGATTCTAATGAACTTATCATTTTAACCGCGCCAAAAACGGATCGTCCTTTTCAAGATTTAAAACAGTTCGCTTTCAGCACGCAAAGGCAGCTGAGGGAACGTTATAAAATAGAGGATGCTTCTATTGCAATTGGCGGAATATACAACTCCATTTCGTTTGTCTGCCGTTCATATCAGGAAGCATTGTCCGTATTAAAAGCAAAGGAACGGTTTGCTGAAGAAACCAAGCATCTTTTCAGTTTTTCAGAATTAGGCATCTATCAATACTTGGACGTGTTAGATGAGAAACGGAAGCAAACGGGATATTTCAACTACTCCCTTTCAAAACTCGAGCAGTACGACCGGGATCACCAGTCCAATATGGTCGAAACGCTCGAACGTTTTATTGAAGCCGACAGCAATGTGAATACCGCCTCTAAGCTCTTGAATATTCACGTTAATACATTGAATTACCGGCTGAAGCGAATCAGCCAGATCGCTGAGATCGATTTAAAAAATGTGAATCAAAAGTTTACTATATATTTGGATATCAAACTTCGAAACAAGGGTTTGTGAAATTTCACAAACCCTTGTTTTTTTATTTTCTTTTTCAAACAAAGAATTTTCCAAAAAATCAAGCTACACTGAACATATCACATATACGGGAGGAAATAGATATGATCATTGGGGTTCCTAAAGAGATAAAAAACAATGAAAACCGTGTCGCATTGACGCCTGGGGGCGTTTCACAGCTCGTTTCAAACGGTCACCGCGTGCTGGTTGAATCAGGCGCAGGCCTTGGAAGCGGCTTTGAAAATGAAGCTTATGAGTCAGCAGGAGCGGAAATCATTGCTGATCCGAAACAGGTCTGGGACGCTGAAATGGTCATGAAGGTCAAAGAACCGCTTCCAGAAGAATATGCATATTTCCGGAAAGGGCTTGTACTGTTTACTTACCTCCACTTAGCGGCTGAACCGGAGCTTGCACAGGCACTGAAGGATAATGGCGTCACAGCGATCGCGTATGAAACGGTAAGTGAGGGACGGACATTGCCGCTGCTTACACCGATGTCCGAGGTGGCAGGCAGAATGGCAGCGCAAATCGGAGCGCAGTTCCTGGAGAAACCTAAAGGCGGAAAAGGAATCCTCCTTGCCGGAGTGCCTGGCGTTGCCCGCGGAAAAGTAACCATTATCGGTGGGGGTGTAGTCGGAACCAACGCGGCGAAAATGGCTGTCGGCCTGGGTGCGGATGTGACAATCATCGACTTAAACGCGGATCGCCTGCGTCAGCTTGATGATATATTCGGCCATCAAATTAAAACGTTAATTTCTAACCCGGTCAATATCGCCGACTCGGTAGCCGAAGCGGATCTTCTCATTTGCGCCGTATTAATCCCTGGTGCTAAAGCTCCGACGCTTGTCACAGAGGAAATGGTGAAACAAATGAAGCCTGGTTCAGTGATTGTGGACGTTGCAATTGACCAAGGCGGCATCGTCGAAACTGTCGACCACATTACGACACACGATCAGCCGACATATGAAAAACATGGCGTCGTTCACTATGCTGTTGCGAACATGCCGGGCGCGGTGCCTCGCACTTCAACAATTGCTTTAACGAACGTCACGGTTCCATATGCGCTGCAAATCGCAAACAAAGGGGCAGCAAAAGCTCTCGCGGACAATGCGGCACTAAGAGCGGGATTAAACACAGCAAACGGCCACGTGACCTATGAGGCGGTTGCCAAAGATTTAGGATACGAATATGTCCCTGCCGAGAAAGCCTTACACGATGAATCATCTGTGGCGGGCGCTTAATTCATATGGAGCTTGCAGAAAAATTTCTGCAGGCTTTTTTTATCTTTTAAAAAGGAAAATGGAAATGATGTCTCGAATTAAAACGAAGAACTTGATCATAAAGGAGGATTCATATGGCTGTTCAGCAATATGGCGTGTTAAAAGGCGTTGTCTTAGATATGAAGCGGGAAACAGATGATGACAGTCCTCATTTCCAAGTGAAGATGCTCGGTGAAGAGAATACGTATTACAGGTGCGCCATCAATGTCATGTCCAGTTCTGAGGAATCAGAAGTATTGTATTTAGCTGATGATCAGTTTGATTCGAGCTCAATTACCATTCTTCCGAACATGCCGTATGGATATACGACGATCAATGACGAAAACCGTGAAGTAGCCCTGGATTATGTGCGGGGCAATCTTTTTGATCCGCGGGAAATGAAGCCTTTGCCTCATGAAATCACGGGGCCTGATAATGATTTAAATGACTTTATTGAAACGTATATGAAGAAAGCGAAAGAAGAAAAAGCGCCGGTTTATATATTTGGATCAAAATTTGGACCTGAACAGGCGGCAGATAAAATATTCGGCTTTACCCCGACAAACGGTATGCACAATATCCACATGAATCAAGGCAATGCGCTGGATACCCGCTGGAAAAAAGACAACGGCTCTTGGCATGACGGAGGTATTCTGATTCAATTTGCCGATCAGTGGGCGGCTGTGTTTTTGGCGTTCTTATCCCAGTCATGGTGTACGGATGAAAACGGGAACCCGGTCAGAGATTGCGATCATACCCAAACGTCTGCGTAAGATAGAAAAAGAGACTGCCTGCTGCAGTCTCTTTTTTTTACCGTCAATGCATTTAGACATTTTCGACAGGCTTTAGGCTGTTCGGCCTCATATCGCTCCAATGCGATTGGATGTAGTCCAGACAAGCCTCACGCCCTTTTTGTTCATGAACGACTGTCCAGCCGCTCGGCACATCGATAAAGCCGGGCCACAAGGAATATTGGCCCTCTTCATTGATGAGAACAAGGTATATGCCATCCGCATTTTCAAAAGGATTTGCCATTGCTTTTCCTCCTTTATTGATTCATTTCTTCCAATTTAGCCGCCAGAACCCGGCCGATGACTGCGAGCGGTTCCGGCTGACAGAGATCTTTATGGCGGCAGTCAATGTCGATTTGTTCAATTTGTCCGTCAATATAAGGCTTCCACGAATCAGGTTCAATTGGGTCAAACCATTCAGGAATGATAGTTGATCTGAAAAACAGAACATTTCCACGGAAGGTTTTCGGTGCATATGAACCTAAAATGCCGACAGAATTGACGTACGTATTCTTTAGATTCAAAATGACCGATTCGTCCAGACTGGCAAGTGCGCTTCCGTCTCGCCGCAGAATCTCAATAGCTGTTTCAAAATCAAGCGGTTTATCTCCTAAGCTGTCTGGGTCGTACCCGCCTAACGCGAGGAGGGCAATAAGCGCTTCCTCATCATCCGGTGCCTCTTTTATAGGAAGGAAGTGGTTTGGGTAGGCGTCCAGCATAACCAATAGAGAAACGTCTTCCCCTTGCTTTTGCAGCTGTGTTGCCATTGCTTGAACGACATTTCCGCCTAAGGACCAGCCAAGCAAATGGTACGGCCCTTTCGGCTGGATCGTCCGAATCTGTTCTATATAGTCGGCAGCCATGTCATCGAGTGTTTTCGGAAGCGCCTCCTGCTGTCCAATTCCCCGTGCTTGCAGTCCATAGATGGGATAATCTGTTCCTAAAGATGTCATCAGTCCGGCATAACACCAGCTAAGTCCGCCCGCCGGATGTACGCAAAACAACGGAAGACGGTCTCCGCTTGTTCGGAGCGGCAGCAAAACATCAAGAGCGCTTTGGCTTGAACCCATCTCCAGTCTTTCAGCAAGCCCTGCCACAGTCGGCGCTTCAAATAGATTGCCGATGCTGAGTTCAACCCCGAGCGCTTCACGTATGCGGCTCATCAGCTGAACTGCGAGCAGGGAATGTCCGCCCAAATCGAAGAAACGGTCATCAATACCGACACGCGGCAAATGAAGCACTTCCATAAACAAGTCACAAAGGATTTCTTCTTGCGGGGTTCTCGGCCCGCGACCTGTCACCGCAGCAGCAAAATCTGGAGCAGGCAGCGCTTTACGGTCAAGCTTTCCATTCGGCGTCAGCGGCAATTCTTTCATCGTCACAAAGGCTGAAGGCACCATGTAATCCGGCAGTCTCTCAGCAGCATACCTGCGCAGTTCCGCCGTATCAAACGTTTCTTCCGAGGAAGGTATGACATAAGCTGCCAAACGTTTATCTCCCGGCTGGTCCTCACGCACGATCACTGCCGCATCTTCCATCTGTGAATGCTGAACAAGCGCAGCTTCAATTTCTCCCAGTTCAATCCGGAAGCCCCGAATTTTCACTTGATGATCGGCACGGCCGACATAATCGAGAGAACCGTCAGCACGCCTGCGGGCTACATCTCCCGTGCGGTACATCCGTGTGCCCGGAGGCCCGAACGGGTCAGCGATGAAGCGTTCCGCCGTTAAACCGGGCCGTCCTAAATAGCCTCGGGCCAATCCGGCGCCTGACACATACAGTTCTCCAGCCACACCCGGCGGAACCGGCTGTAAACGCTCATCCAGCACATATACCCCAAGATCGGGAATTCCGCAGCCGATCAGGCTGTTTGCTCGTAAAGCTGCAATATTCCGGTCTAATTCGATATAGCTGACGTGCACTGTTGTTTCAGTAATACCATACATATTGATCAGTTTAGGCGCCTGTTCAGGGTGGCGATGATACCAATCCTCTAAACGGCTGAGTTCAAGCGCTTCTCCTCCAAAAACAACATATCGAAGGCTGAGCGCCTGTCCGAGATCAGGCTGCTCCCTTTCCGCCTGCATAAACTGATAGAACGCTGATGGTGTCTGGTTCAAAACAGTTACACCCTCTTTTACCAGCAGACGCAGAAACGCTTCCGGAGATCTGCTGATGTCATGAGGCACGATAACAAGGCGGCCGCCGTGCAGCAAAGGTCCCCAAATCTCCCAAACAGAAAAGTCAAACGCGTAGGAATGGAACATTGTCCACACGTCGTCTGAACCGAAATGGAACCAGTGATCGGTCGCTCCAAATAACCTCGTCACATTTTGGTGAGGAATCATGACGCCTTTTGGAACGCCTGTTGATCCGGATGTATAAATAACATAAGCCGTGCTGTAAGGTGACAGCGGGCGAATCCTGTCCGTATTATCCGGATTCAAAGGGCTGTATGTTTTTAGTTTCTCGCGTAATTCCGGATCATCCAGCACAATGTTCTGCACATTTTCTGCAGGCGGGATTTGATTTTCCGCCTGTGAGCTCGTGATGATAAACGCAGGCCGCGCATCGCTCAGCATAAAAGCGATTCGGTCAGCCGGATAGTCCGGATCAAGCGGCAGGTATGCAGCTCCCGCTTTTAGTACCGCTAACAGGCTAACAGTCATATCCAATGAGCGAGGCAAAGCTAATGCCACAAATTGCTCCGGTCCGACGCCTTTGCTGATCAGCAGCCTGGCAAGCCGGTTCGCCCTTTCATTCAGCTCCATATAGCTCATTGCTTTATCTTCATAAACGACTGCAATGGAATCAGGGCTCAGCGCAGCTTGCTTCTCAAACAGCTCCGGAAGACACGCTTGCGGAATCTTTTCAGAAACACTTTGCCAATCCGTTACCATGATGCTGCGTTCCTCTGGTGCAAGAATATCCAGTCTTCCGATTTCCTGATCAGGATCAGCCTCGGCAGCCTCAAGCAGCCGCAGAAGGCGATCAGCAAGGGCTTGAATAGTTTCCCGTTTAAATAGATCGGTGCTGTACTCAAGCAGTCCTTCCAGTCCATTTGGTGTCCCGTCATCAAGACGGCTTTCACTGATTTCTAATGTTAAATCAAATTTGGCAGATCCTACGCTGTGAATGCGCAGGCTGCTTTCTGTACCAGGCAGGCTCAGCTCTGCGTCAGGTGTGTTCTGGAACGCGAGCATGACTTGGAATAATGGATGCGTCGCCCGGGAGCGAGCAGGATTGAGCACCTCTACAAGTCTCTCAAACGGCAGATCCTGATTTTCATAGGCTGCCAGATTCACTTCCCGCACTCTGTCAAGAAGCTCACGGAAACTCGGATCACCAGAGGTGTCTGTTCTGAGCACCAATGTATTGATAAACAGTCCCACAAGATCACTAAGCGCATCGTCATTCCGCCCCGCAATCGGGCTTCCAATCGGAATATCAGTTCCAGCTCCGAGCCTTGTCAGCAAGGCGGCAAGTCCTGATTGAAGCACCATAAACAGACTTACTCTATTGGCACGGGCCAGCTCCAGCAATCGGCTGTGAAGCTCTGAGTCTATATGGAAATGGATTGTATCTCCTTGATGACTCGGCTCAGCAGGTCGTGAATAATCGGTTGGCAGTTCGAGCTGATCGGGCAAATCTTTCAGTCTATCTTTCCAGAAAGCAAGCTGACCGGCAATCAAACTGTCTGGATCATGCTCGCTTCCGAGCAGACTTTGCTGCCAGAGCGCATAATCCGCATACTGCACAGCAAGCGGTGTCCATTCGGGAGCTCTCCCGTGACAGCGGGCGGTATAAGCAGCAGCCAGATCACGAGTCAGAGGAGTCAATGACCATCCGTCTCCGACAATATGGTGCACGAGCAGCAGCAGCACGTACTCGTCGGGACCGATAACAAAAAGCTCGGCCCGGAAAGCAGGTTCAGCTGCAAGGTCAAAGCTGTAGCGAGCAGCATCGGCAAGCCTCTCAGAAAGCTCCTCTTTCTTCATTTCTGTAACATATAAATCAGGACGGGCTTGATCGGCGTCCAAAATGCGCTGATAAGATGTCCCCTGTGATTCAGGGAAAATGGTCCGAAGGCTTTCATGGCGGCTGATGAGATCATATAGGGCCGCTTGCAGCGCTTCTTGGTTCAGTTCACCTGAAAGACGGACGGCAACCGGGATATTATATGTAGGACTTGGCCCTTCCAGACAATGGAGGAACCATAGCCGGCGCTGTGCAAAAGAAAGCGGAATGTTCTCAGGACGTTCAGCTCTTTGCAAAGCGGGACGGACACTCTGCGCCTGATCAAGATGTGCAGCAAGTCCGGCAACTGTCGGTTCGTCAAAGAGCTTGGCGATGCCCAGCTCAGCTCCCATCGTCTCACGAATACGGCTCATCAAACGTGCAGCAAGGAGAGAATGGCCGCCCAGCTCGAAGAAACTGTCATCGATGCCTACGCGTGCAAGACCTAGAACCTCCGCAAACAGATCACACAGTATCTCTTCTTGAGGCGTTCGCGGTCCCCGATCAGTGACAGACGCCCCAAAATCAGGTGCCGGCAATGCTTTCCGGTCAAGCTTGCCGTTAGGTGTTAATGGCAGTTCATCGATCTCTACAAATGCCGCAGGCACCATATAATCAGGCAGGCTGGCACCGACATAACGGCGAAGCTCAGCAATATCTAGAGCTGAAGAAACGACCAGATACGCCACCAAACGTTTATCTCCCGGCTGGTCCTCTCGAACGACAACCGCAGCCTGTTTCATTTGCGGATGTTTAGCAAGCACGGCATCAATTTCTCCAAGCTCAATGCGGAAACCGCGAATCTTGATTTGATGATCGGCACGCCCGATGTAATCCAGAGACCCATCCGCACGCCAGCGGGCCTGATCTCCGGTCCGGTACATCCGTGTGCCCGGCGGTCCGTACGGATCAGCAACAAAGCGCTCCGCCGTTAAATCAGGGCGCCCTAAATATCCGCGGGCCAATCCGGTTCCCGCAATATAGAGCTCTCCAACAATGCCTGGCGGAACGGGCTGCAAACTATTATCGAGCACATATACCTGCGTATTCCAAATCGGCTTTCCGATCGGAGGCACACCCTGTACTCCTTTTTCGAGAAAAGCTGCCGCAGACCAAATGGTTGTTTCAGTAGGACCGTATAAATTAGTCACTGGACAATCAAGCGCGTGCAAGGCCTCCAAAAGCCCGCTTGGAAGCGCCTCTCCCCCGACAAGCACCCTGAGCTCCCGAAGTTTCTCAGGTTCGTTTGTGACCAACGTATGCCACAGGGTCGGCGTTGCCTGCATAATCGTTATATCAAAATATTCAATCATTTCAGCTAATGCCTGCGGCTCACGGGTTGTTTCTTTTTGAGCAACAACAATACTCGCTCCGCTGATAAGCGGGAGGAATAATTCTAAAGCAGAAATATCAAAAGCGACAGTCGTCACAGCCAGCAGCCTGTCTTGTTCATTGAGAGAAAATGTCTCCTGCATAGACAGCAGAAAATTACTTAAACTTTTCAGCGTGACAACAACACCCTTTGGCCTTCCTGTTGATCCTGATGTATAGATGATATACGCCGGATGTGCAAGAGATACATGTACATTTGGGTTGTCGGCAGAATAACGCTTCACAATCTCTTTTGTCACAGGCAGATCCAGCACAAGCTGCGGTGCCGTTAGATCGTCAGGCAGAGTGTCTGCAATTTCCTCAGTCGTTATCATGCATGATGGCTTTGCATCCTTCAGCATGTATGAAATTCTGTCAGCAGGAAACTCCGGATCAAGCGGAAGATAAGCAGCACCAGTCTTTAGTACGGCCAGCATTGCAGCTACCATTTCGGAAGACCGCGGCAGGGCCAAGGCGACAAACTGCTCCGGCCCAAGCCCTTTTTCTATCAAAAGATGCGCGAGGCGGTTTGCTTGTTCATTCAGCTCTTGATAGCTTAATTGAATGTGATCGCAAATCAGGGCGATACGTTCAGGGGAACGGTCAGCCTGCTCCTGAAACATATCCGGAAGGCTGAGCAGCTGCTTGGATTTTGCTGTCTCATTCCATTCGCTTATGACCCGTGTTTTTTCTGCCGGCAAAAGAAATTCCATTTGCCCAATCAGCATGTCCTCACCGGCTGATGCCGTTTGTAAAAGCTGTAAGATCCGCTGCTGATGGACCTTTATTTCTGACTCATTGTATACTTCAGGATTGGCATCCACATCAATTCGCAGCCCGCTTCCGTCTGTTCTGTCATAGACATTTATCGACAAATCGTCAACAGGACCGGCTGACAGATTGTGCGTCGTCCCCCGGGCTCCGGCAAAGTCGAGACCGTAATCAAAAGGCATAAGATTTATTTGCGGGCCAAATAATCTATGATTTTCTCCTATTAGTTTCAGATCCCGCCGCAGTTCCTCATGGCGGTATTTATGATGCTGCCGGATACTGCGGATTTCCCGGGAAATTTGCAGCACAAGCTCAGAAAAGCTCATCGAAGGACTCACAGACAGCCTCAGCGGGAGAAGGTTCATCACCATAGCCGGAACATTCAGGGATGCCGATCCCATCCGTCCCATCATAGGCAGTCCGAGCACAACATCCTCAGAGCCGGTCATACGGTGCACATAAGCAGCTGATACCGCAATCACGACTTCATGCCAGCTTCCGGTGTAATAGCGCGCCGCTTCTTTCAGCGCGTTTACATCTGATGGCGGCAAATAAGCAGTCTGGCGCAGAAAGCTTTTTGAGGTTCTCGGCGCCCGTTCTGCTAAACTGACAACTTCAGGCCTGTCCGCAAAACGATTCAGCCAGAATTGCCGATCCTCTTCATATGTTTCAGACGAGCGGTACGCTGCGTCCTCCTCCAAAATATCCTGCAAAGAGCCGAAGGAACGATCATCAGCGGACCGCCCTCCTGCAAGTGCAGTATAAGCATGTGCAACCCGCTGGGCGATCAAAGAAAACCCAAAGCCGTCGATCGCTATATGGTGAATGCGCTGATACCAAAAGAAACGCTGTGGCCCGGCTTTAAACAAAGCTTCGCGGAACAATGGGTCATGCTGTAAATCGACCGGCTTTGCCAAATCAGCTTTCATCCAGTGTAAAGCTGTCTTTTCCGGATCAGGCTCAGAGCTAATGTCAATGACTTGGAGCTGTACATCCGGTGATGGATTCATCATTTGCCAGGGCCCGTCCATATCTTCACCAAAGCGGACATGAAGTGATTCCGCTTCTTTTATCACGTGCCGTAAAGCTTCTTCAAAAAGAGAAATGTCGATTGGGCCGTTGATTTCTATATATTCGGCTGTATTGTAGATTGGATTATCCGGATCAAGCTGCTGAGCAAACCAAATACCGGTTTGCGCTCCGGTTAAAGAATATTGAAGATCTTTTGTATCAGGCATCCGTTTTTTTACCTCCTTTTATAAATAGTCCGCGTTTGGCAGCACTCTCTCAATGCGGATTGAAAGCAATTTCTGCCATTCTTCTATTGTCGGCCGTTCAGCCAGTTCGACGAATGTCACCTCGGCTCCTTCACGGCGCCATTGTTCAACTAATGTCATGATCCTTACAGAATCAAGTCCCCTATTCAGTAAGTCTTCATTATCTGCAATGTCATCAGGCGATTCTTGAAGAAGCTCCGCAATTTGTGTTCGGATACTCTCGCAGGTAAATATATGTTTTTCAGCTTTTTCTGATGGCTTTTGAGCCGCAGAAGGCGTATGTTTCAGCTGATCAAGCAAGCTGTCGGTCATCAGCGTAAACGCACAGCGCCCAGCCGCATAGTCAAGAGCCATTTTATGCTTGTCCCGTGAAAAGTCCGCAACTGCATCAGCAACAAAAAATGCTTCGATATCCTCCATAAACGCTTCACATGCTGTAACGAGACAGCCAATATGAGCATAAATCCCGGAGATGATCAGCTGATCGCGCCCCTGTTCACGCATGATTTCAAGCAGATTCGTTCTCTTAAATGCGCTGTATCTCCATTTTGTCAATACGAGATCATCGTCTTCCGGTGCAAGCTCGGCCACAATTTTTTCCTCGTAAGGACCGCTGCTTAATCCAGGGCCCCAAAAATCAGTCAGCAATGCCCGGTCCTCCGGATTTTGACTGCCGGGCTGCGCTGTGTAGACAACAGGTATCCCGAGCTGAACACATTGATCCTTCAGCTTGCGTATATTTGCTGAAAGCTCTGTTACCGGAGACGCTCCTGCTGTAAACGCGTCGACAAAATAGTTCTGCATATCGTGTATTAAGAAGACTGCCCGATTTGGATCAGGCACCCATGATACTTTGTTTGTTGGCATATCAGACGCTGTCGGCATTTGATACGGCTGAATGGCAGGAATAGCCATTTGAACACTCCCTTTCAAATCGTTTCTATTTTTTTGAACCTGCAAGAAGTTTTTCGGCGATCGCTTCGCGAAGCGCCTTTTTGCTTACCTTTCCTACCCCTGTCTGCGGGAAGGACTCAACAAATTCGATCCGGTCTGGAATTTTATATGCTGCAAGCCCGCGCTCTCTTAGAAAAGCTTTGAGTTCTGCGGCTTTCGGCGCTTGATCCCGGGGAATAATGAAAACACATGATCTTTCACCAAGAAATTGGTCAGGCATTGAGACCATTGCCGCATCATGCACAGCCGGATGTGCCAGAAGATGATTTTCAACCTCTTCAGCCGCCACTTTTTCTCCGCCGCGGTTGATTTGATCCTTTGCCCGTCCTTCCACGACAACATAACCGTCGGGTGTCAGTCTCACTAGATCGCCAGTGCGGTAAAAGCCGTCCTCGGTAAACGAAGCCGCATTGTGCTCGTCAGCCTTATAGTATCCCCGGATCGTATACGGTCCCCGTGTCAGCAGGTGCCCCGTTTCACCAGGTTTCACGTCATGGTCCTGATCATCCCACACACGTATTTCATCGTAAGAAGACATCGGCTTACCTTGGGTATTGACAATAACTTCCTCGGGGTCATCAAGCCTTGTATAATTAACGAGCCCTTCTGCCATTCCGAAGACCTGCTGCAAGGTGCAGCCGAATACAGATTTCACTTTGCGCGCGGCTTCAGCGCTGAATTTCGCGCCGCCTACCTGCAGCACTTGAAGGCTTGATAAATCGTCATCTCGTGAGGCAGCAGCGTCCATCCATACCATTGCAAGCGGCGGGACAAGAGCTGTGATTGTCACCTGTTCCCGTTCAATCAAAGGGAACGAGTCGTCCGGACTCGGAGAAGGAGATAAAACCACTTTTCCTCCAGCGTATAATACGCCTAGCACCCCGGGTGAGCTCAGCGGATAATTGTGCGCCATCGGCAATGCGGCCAAGTACACAGTGCTGTGATCAAGCCAGCAAACCTCCGCACTCATCCGCAGGCTGTATATATAATCATCGTGGGTTCGCGGTATCAGTTTCGATAAGCCGGTGCTTCCGCCAGAAAGCTGGAGAAACGCCACATCCGAAGATTTTACTTCAGGCAGCTCGCCAGGTTCTGTATGCAATGCCTCAAGCGGCTGGAATTCCTCCGCCTCACCTGCGACAATGATGTGTTTCAAGGACGGCAGCTTGCTTTGAACCTGTCTGGCAAGTGTGCGGTAGTCAAATCCCGAATGAGAATCGGGGATGATATAAGCCTCCGCTTCAGCAAACTCGCAAAAATATGTAATCTCACTGCTTCGATGAGAGGGCAGTGCAAAGACCGGGAGCGCTCCCAGCCGAAAAAGCGCAAAGATGACTTCGAAAAACTCCGCGATATTCGGCAGCTGCACCACTACACGATCCATTTGTTTAATACCGAGCTTTTGCAATCCGCCTGCCAGACGGTCAGCCCTTGCGTCAAGCTCTTGATAGCTCCAATGGGTGTCCCCGCATGTAATCGCGATACGATCACCATGTTTGGCAGCCCTGTCTCTTAACATGTCTCCAAAAGTCTCACCGGCCCAGCACCCGTTCTCCCGGTACTTTTCCGCAAACTCCTTGGGCCAAGGCGTAAATCCATTCAGCATGCTGTTTCCCTCCTGCATTTATTTCTGATCATATGTGATTGACACCCATTGCGCGAAGCATTGTCCGAAACTTTGCGGATGTCTCCTGGAGCTCGTCCTCTGCTTTTGATCCGGCTACAACACCGGCACCTGCAAAAAGACGAAGTGAACGTTCTTCAGCCTCTGCACAGCGAATCGTAACGATCCATTCGCCATCGCCTGCATCGTCACACCAGCCTACCATGCCGGTGAAGAAACCGCGGTCAAAAGGTTCAATTTCCCGGATGGCTTCTCTTGCAAGGTCAGTCGGTGTTCCGCAGACTGCCGGCGTAGGATGAAGCGCGGCGGCTAGTTCCAGCGCGGTTACAGTCGGATCAGAAAGCTCTCCCTTAATGACACTGGACAAATGCCACATCGTCTCAGTTTGGATCAGCGAAGGCTTTTCCGGAACGTCCAGCGTCCGGCAAAAAGGCCGCAGCCCGGCGGCAACCGTATCAGCCACAACAGCATGCTCATGAAGATCCTTTGCGGAGGAAAGCAATTCATCGGCCCGGCGCTGGTCCTCAACAGGATCATCACTGCGAGGTCTAGAGCCCGCTAACGGATTGGATACCACCTGGGTTCCCATTCTCGAAACGAGAAGCTCCGGACTTGCACCGAGTAATGTCCGATGGGAAGATGAATCATCTTGGCCGGATACATCGGCTGCAAAAGTATAACCGTGTGTATTATGCCGCGCCAGATGGTGAAGCAGTTCACCCGTTTGTATCGCTTCAGATGATGTCAGATGCAGCGATCTGGACAGGACAATTTTGCTGAGTGTGCCGTCAGCAATGCTTGCCAATCCTTGTTCTACACCTTTTTTATAGTCCTCCGGTGCAGGAACAGGCTGTATTTGATATGTATGTTCCCGCTGCTGTTCGATGTTGGCATGATCGAATTGAAGCGGTCCTGACCACCGTACCTCCTCCGGAACGACGAGCCGGGGCGATTTCAAATGATCAAATGGAACAGCTCCCACAACAACCGGACGGCTTTGCCCCGATTGCTTTGCTTTGTTAAGCGCCTCAGCAATGCGGCCGGGTAAGGTTTCTAATTGGTTTTGGCCGTCTGCATCCGGCACGGTTTCACTTATTCCTTTTCCAAGCAGCACACGGTGAGGGGAAGCCAGGAAAAAAGTGCCCGGCTGATAATCACGAAGCAAATGCTCCGCCTTTGTTTCAGATATAACGTTTTGTTCCAACATCTTCATAAACCTCCTTTGAGTTAAGTTATACGCCTAAGGTCGCGCCGCCATCTACACATAAATTGTGCATCGTAATATGGCCTGCCTGCTCAGAAACCAAAAAGAGCACGGCATCCGCAATATCCGAAGGCTGGGCCAGTTTTTTGAGCGGAATTCCCGTTTTAAATGTATCAAGCGATCCTTTGATGACTTGCTCTGCTCCATTTTCATCAGCCCATAAGGACCACTGCATGTCTGTTTCCGTTGATCCGGGAGAAACAATATTGCAGCGAATGTTGTATTCTGCAAGCTCAAGGCCAAGGCACTTTGTAAACATCACGGCCGCTGCCTTTGATGAGGCATATGCCGCCATAGATGTCCTTGGCACACCGGCTGCATTTGATCCTACTGTTACAATCGAACCGGATCTGCGGTTCATCATATATTTGCTGACTGAGCGCGACGCGTTAAAAACACCAGTCGAATTCACTGAGAAAGTGGCCTCCCATTCCTCATCACTGAGAGAATGAATCAGCCCTGGCCGAAGCACACCCGCTACGTTCACCAATATGTCAATCGGGCCCATGTCACGTTCGATTCGAGCCGTGATATCGTCAATCGCCGCACTGTCTCTCACATCCGCCGGAAAGGCTTCGGCATGACATCCCTCGGCTTTGAGGCTGTTCACGACTTTTTCAAGCTTTTCTGGATTGTAATCAACCGCAGCAATGTGCGCCCCCTGACCGGCAAGCGTCCGCGCAACAGCTTCACCTATTCCTTGGGCAGCCCCTGTAATCAATGCGATCTTGCCTTCTATACCTCTTACATTCATTTCATCATTTCCTTTCTTCGCTTGTAACGCCAAAAATGACATTTTGCGAAAAAGACTGCTTCACCTTACCATTAACCGCAATCAATTGATAATGATTATCATTATCAATTATAAAAATAATCATATCCTTATGTCATCCGACAGTCAAATATAATTTTTGTGACAAATATGGGAGCTGAGACAATTCTCAGCTCATTGATATGTGCGGGCCGTCAGGGTGAAGCGCGAAACGCAATGCCCTGCTGACCAAAACAGGAAGAACCGAAATATGTCCTTCTCCTGAAAACTCGCAAAATTCTGTACGTACGCCTTGTTCAGCCAAAGTAGACAGCCGCTCGTAAAGCTCCTTCGCGTTATCGTTCATTCGGCATTTATGATGCTTTTCCAATTCTCCTGCCGCAAGCAGAAGATTGACAGGCTGACCGTTTTTCTTTAAACAGGAAGCGAAACGCTCAGTTTCCTTTTCAATAAATGGTTTATTCCAATGAATGGACGGACTGCCCGCGATATACGTTTGGAATGCATCCGGTTTCGTTAAGAGCACCTGCAAAACGAAGAGACCGCCAAGAGAGTGGCCAAAGATCGTTTGTCTGTTTCTGTCAATCTCATAATCTTGTTCAATCTCCGGTTTGAGGTCCTCCTCAATAAACCTTAAAAAGTCCCCCGCTCCTCCATGCTCCGGCCATTCTTTGCCGTCAGGCCTTACCGGAAGCTCCGAGTAAGACGTAGGCATTGTAAAATCCCGGTGGCGCGCAGAAGAAAACGGTTCTGTTGTGTCATAGCCAATACCGACAATTACAGCGGGAATCACCCCTGTTTTCTCAGGACGGCGCCCCTGCACTCGAACAGCTTCCGACATTGTACCGAAGATAGAATTGGCATCGAGCAGATAAATAACCGGATAACCAGAAGGCGGCGGCTCCGTGCTCGGTTTTGAGATAAAGATTTGATAGCCGCGGCTGTCATTGCGTGAAGACATTTTACGCACTTCCGTTCCCGGAATGGTAAATGCGTTGTAGGTCCCGCCTTTAGCCTCATCTGTTTTTTTCTCAATCATGCAGTACGACATTCCTCTCCTTAAAACTGGCTGCATTTATGATAATGATTTTCACTATCAACTAGACAACTCAAATAATAGGTTTTCTGGCAAACAAAGTCAACTTTTTCCTTAATAAAAAAGGCACCTTATCTAAATAAGGTACCTGATGACTAGCCATATGGAAATAAAATCCTGAAAAAGATGCTGATTATCCTACGTTTACTAGAACCTTAATCCCATGTAAATCTCTGATTCTGCCAAGGGTCGCCTCTCATATGATAGCCGTTCTGCTCCCAAAAACCAGGATGATTTTCTTTCGTAAATTGGATGCCGCGCAGCCACTTAGCGCTTTTCCAAAAATACAAATGAGGAAACACCCCTCGCAGCGGGAAGCCGTGTTCAGGCGTTAAAGGTTCGCCGTTATGCGCATAAGCGAGCAGTGATGTTTCAGCCAAAAAGTCATCGAGCGGCAGATTTGTCGTCCAGCCCTCTTCCGCGTGTAAAATGACATAGCCCGCCTCTTCTTTTACCCCGGCTTTCTCCGCAATATCCCTTGTCCTTACCCCCTGCCAAACGTTATCAAGCCGCGACCAGCCTGTCACGCAATGAATGTCATTTTCTGATTCGCACTGAGGAAAGGCTTTTATATCTTCAAAGCTTAAAAGCATCGGGTGATCAACCAATCCGTATACTTGCAGATTCCACTTCGTCATATCCTCATAATACGGAACGTTCCCCGTATGAAGCACAGGAAACGAAGTCGTCACATTTTGATTGGGCGGCACTCTTCCTGACTGATCTGCCTGTTTTATTTTTCCGAAATACATGCAAATCCTCCTTTTGTTAACCTAAATTATATTTATGTTGACAATCATTCAGATCTTTATTACTCTATGATTGTGTATGTAAACCTAAGGGGGAACAACGATGAAACAACCTAAACTTCGTGCGGGTGATATGGCGCTGATCGGCATGTTCGCCGCACTTATGGCTGTCGGCGCCAACATTACATCAGTCGCGCCCTTTTTGCAAGTTGCCGGCATTCCGCTGTCGATGCAGCCGTTTTTCTGCCTCTTGGCGGCTTTGCTTCTCGGCAGCAAACGCGCTGCTATCGCGATGCTTGTATATGCGCTTGTCGGATTGGCCGGGGCACCAGTGTTCGCTCAGTTTTCCGCGGGCTTCGCACCATTTGCAGGTAAAAGCGGCGGCTTCATTATCTCATATATTCCTGCAGCATTCGCAGCTGGATGGTTATTAGAACGCAAAATTCAGCCAAGTAAAATCCGTTTTCTGATTGCTTCTCTTATCGGAACGGCCATTATGTATATCATCGGCACCACCTATATGTATCTTGCGCTGAAGCTGTGGATTCATACACCGGTGAGCTACGGCACGGCTTGGGGCTTTATGACTTGGTTTATGGTAAAAGACACGGCACTGGCTGTGCTGCTGACGTTTATCGCACCTGCGATCTACCGCTCTATTCATAAAGCAACCGGCTTTAACAGACATCAAATATCGTCCACTTAAAAACCGTTCCGATGGACGGTTTTTTGAAATGATAAACAAAAAAGGCTCTCCCGTTAAGGAGAGCCTTTTTTCTATAAGACAAGCGCCGCAATCCAGCCGAAAATAACAAGCGGAATGTTATAAAAGATAAATGTCGGCACACAAGTGTCCCAAATGTGGTGATGCTGTCCGTCCGCACTCAGACCCGAAGTCGGGCCAAGTGTACTGTCGCTGGCAGGTGAACCGGCGTCGCCAAGCGCGGCTGCCGCTCCGATAATCGCAATCGTTGCCATCGGGCTGAATCCGAGCTGCATACATAGAGGGACAAAGATCGTTGTGATCACCGGAATCGTTGCAAAAGATGAGCCGATTCCCATAGTAATCAGCAAGCCGACAATCAGCATCAGCAATGCACCCAGCGACTGACTGTGCCCGATAATACCAGCTGATGTTTTGACCAATGACTCGACATCTCCGGTTTTTGTCAATACATTTGAGAAACCGGCTGCAACAAGCATAACAAATCCGATAAAGGCCATTAATACCATACCGTCAGTAATCAATGAATCCGCTTCGTCACGTTTCATTACACCGCTGACAAACAGGATAATCAGGCCGGCCAGCGCCCCCATAATCATCCCTTCTACTCCCAATGTCTGCGATAAATAAAGCTGGACGCCGAGTGACACTAAAATGGCGAGAACCGCGATTCCCAAGCTTTTTTTCGTATATGGAGATGCTTTTACACCTGAGATTTCTTTTGTTTCATACACTTTTGGTTTTCGATAAACGACTACTGATAAAATCAAACCGACAACCATGCCTGCAACCGGTATAATCAGTGCGTACGGGATATCGCCAAGCGGAACGTTTAAACCCGCATCGGCCATGTTGTCCTTCAGCATGCCTTGGAATATCTGGCCGAAGCCAACAGGCAGTACAATATAAGGAGCCGTTAAGCCGAACGTAATCACACACGCAATCAGCCTGCGGTCCATTTCAAGCTCATTAAAGATTTTCAAAAGCGGCGGTATCAGCACAGGAATAAATGCGATGTGAACCGGTACCACGTTTTGTGAAAAACAAGCTACGATTAAAATAATCAGTACGATAAGCACTTTAGACAGTGCCTTTTTTCGAGTATCTTCTTTGTTTCCAATTAATTTCACAGAAGCTTCCACCATAGCATCCGGAAGACCTGTTTTCGTTAAAGCCGCAGCAAACGCACCAAGCATAGCGTAGCTGACTGCAACGGTGGCATTTCCGCCGAGCCCTTCTGTAAAGGCTTTAACCGTTTCACCCAGACCGAGTCCTCCTGTTAAGCCGCCGGCCAAAGCACCTATGATTAAAGCAATAACTATATTGACACGCAGAAGACTTAAGACAAGCATAAGCAGCACTGCGATTACGACTGCATTCATGATACCCCTCCAAAAATCCTTTAGTTTGCTAATGTAGTAGATAAATAAAGTACGAACGTATCTTATCATATTCATAATACTTTAGTCAACTAAAGATTTTGGAGAAAAAAACCCTGCCGCGAAATCGCAGCAGGACTATATTTATTATGCTTTTGCGTCTTCTTCCGCTGTGAATCTTTCTGCCAGCGTAGCCAGTGTTCTTGCCATGACGCCGGTTGCACCGGACGGACCGAAGCAGCTTGCTTTACTTGAAGTTGCTGTGCCTGCAATATCAAGATGGACCCAAGGAGTCGTTTCAGCAAACTCACCTAGAAACGTTCCTGCCATAATGGCATGGCCTTCCCGTCCCGGTGAATTGTTTAAATCCGCCATTTGGCTGTTTTTCACACGTTTTTTATCCTTTTCTGTAATCGGCAGCTGCCAGATGGCCTCACCGCACTCTTCCGCAGCTTCAGCCACCCGCTGATAAAAGCTCTCGTTATTTGTCATGGCGCCGGTTGTTTCTGTGCCCAATGCCACAACAACGCCGCCGGTGAGCGTTGCCACATCAACAAGTACAGACGCGCCATGCTGTTTTGCATATGTAAGGCCGTCTGCAAGCACAAGCCTTCCTTCTGCATCCGTGTTAAGGATTTCAATTGTTTTTCCGCTTAATGACACGATGACATCGTCAGGCTTCATCGCTCCGCCTGAAACCATGTTGTCGGTTGACGGAATGACAGCCAGCACATTTTGCTCCGGACGAAGCTCGCCGATCGTTTCCATTGCGCCAAGGACCGCTGCCGCTCCTCCCATATCGGATTTCATGCCGACAATTCCTGTTTTCGTTTTAATAGAGTAACCGCCTGTGTCAAAGGTAATTCCTTTTCCGACAAGCCCGATAACGTTTTCCCATTCCTTTTTGCCCTGATACTTCAAGACAATCATTTTGGGCGGTTCGGCAGAGCCTTGGTTTACCGCAAGGATTGCGCCCATACCGAGCTCTTCCATATCCGATTTCTCCAATATTTCACACTCAAAATCATACTTCGCCGCAAGCTCGGACGCATAAGAAGCCAAGTCAGTTGCTGTCAGCATATTTCCCGGCATATTAACAAGCGTTCTCGCCGAATTTGTGCCCTGCCCGTATGCCCGGCCGACAAGAAGACCGGCCTGCACTTCTTGTGTATCTTCATCTGTGACGGCATAGATGGATTCAAGCTGTTTATCCGGCTCATTTGATTTGTGCTTATAATCCTGCACCTCATAAGAAGCAAGCAGGCAGCTCTCAGCTAATGCGTGAGCGGCATCCGCTGCGGGAACTTCTTCACAAATAAATGTGTCAAGCAGTACGGCAGCCTCTTGTTTTCTGTCTTTATGAATGGCTTGAAAAACATGGGCAAAGCTTTCCTTCGCCTCTTCAAATGAATAATTCGCCTCTCTTCCCAAACCGACGAAATAAATACGTTTCATACCAGCGGAGGACGGAGGGAATACTTTTGATACTTGATTCCGTTTGGCAGAGACATCACCGTCTTTCAGAAGCTGAGTCAGATGGCCTTCCAGTTTTTCATCAATTTCCTTTGCTTTGCCTGTCAGCTGGCTTTTTTGAAAAAGTCCGACCACTAGGGTTTCAGTATGCTCTAATTGTTGAACCGCATAAAACATAAGGCTTACACTCCTAACGTAATGGGTATTTGTAATGAACAATGGTATAATAGGAAAAACATTCTTTCCTTACATTTATTTTATCAAACAACAGACAAAGACCTGCTTTTTTCTTTTGTAACACGAAAGATTTTCATATAGAAAGGATGTCGCCTATGGAACTTTTTATGAATTTTCCTTTATTATCAAGCCTTGCTGCCATCATCTTTGCACAAGTCATTAAAGTGCCGATACAATTTATCGTATCCAGAAAACTGGACTGGTCGCTGGTGACAAGCACAGGCGGCATGCCGAGTTCCCACTCCGCAGCTGTTACGGCGCTCTCTACCGGCGTAGCTTTAGAGCATGGATTAGGTTCCTCTCTCTTTGCGGTTTCAGCCATTTTCGCCGTCATTACCATGTTTGACGCAACCGGCGTCAGACGTCATGCCGGCGAGCAGGCAACAGTCATTAATAAACTTGTGATTGATTTTAACCGTTTTGTGAATGAAGCAAAAGATTTCCCGAAAGCCGAAGAGAAAGAAAAACAAAAAAAGCTGAAAGAGCTTCTCGGCCATCAGCCAATCGAGGTCTTTTTTGGCGGATTGACAGGAATTTTATTAACACTGGCACTGGCATACTTTTTTCTGTAAAAAAATAACGCTTCAGCCGCAGCTGGAGCGTTTTATTCTTTCACGGTTTTGTATTGATTTCTGAACACCTGCAATGATTTTGTTTCATTAAGCTTTACCAGTTCATCCTCAGTGACTTTTCCGGTCCCCTTCTTAATCACATACACGTCCAGGGTTTTTTTGCCCCATTCATTGTAGACATCATGAACGGTTTCAAAGTACAGATCAATGCGGTTTCCCTTGATGGCAGATCCTGTGTCCGCAACAACGCCCAAACCATAGTTCGGGATGAATAAAATGGTGCCGATCGGAAAAACGGATGGATCGGCGGCAACCGTAGAGTATAAATCTCTTTTCACTTTAACACCTGAATATGTAAGCCCGTATAATGGATCACCAGGCTTTTTACCCGTCGATTCGACTCCCGCTGTATAGCCTGTAGCCGTTACTTTTCGCGCTGGATACTGGTTCCAGTCAAAGGCTTCTTCCAATGGTTTGTCTTTTGCTTTGGCTGCAGCGGACATCGTTTTTTCGTTTTTCTGCTGCAATGCTTTTAATGTCAGCCCTGTGTTCTTCGAGTGCTTCTCATTATTTTCTTGCACCCATTTTGATAAGTCCTTCGCCTCTACTCCTGATATGGCTAAATATGTCGTGGCAAACGCGAGCAGAAATAAACAGGCCATCAGCAAACGTCTGATCATTTTCAACATTATTCACCTCTCCTCCGAATCATTGTTCCCAAATAGCGGGAGCAATATTCAAAACGGTGAATGCGCTGAAGGCACAAAAAAAGCTTTCTTAAGAAAGAAAGCGGCATTAAAACATCTGATATCCTCTTTTTCTGAGCATGTTGATCGCTATGCCTGAGACAATGGCGCCGGCCAGACCGCTGGCTAAAATCAATACATCTGCAGCAGCTAACGATACGATTCTCTGAAACAGGCTGGCAAAGGATTCGCCTGGCGATTGGATATAGCTGATCAGCTTTTCCTTGCTGATTATAAAAAGGCATACAATCGGATAAATCACAGCCATAATCCAGGACATTCTCAGCAGCATGTTTAATAAGAAACCGATTCCAAAAAACAAAACAAAAAATAAAACAATTGAGATGATAACGACTGGCAGACTAATCAAAACCCCACCCCCTGCGTTACTTTTAGTGTACCGCGGGGGCTTTTAAAAAGTCAACGGCTGGAAAATGAATGACTGTCTTTACCTGTCCCCTGACATGACGGACAAGTTTCTGAACCGCCGAGGATTAATTGAAAATACCCTTTCCCTGAGCAAAACGGGCATGCCTGTGAAGCGGTTGTCGTTGCGGTTTTCATCTTAGCATCACCTTTTTCTTAATTTTCAGATAATAATACCATACCAAGCTGTCAATGATAAAGTCAGATCATGTGACAAATCTTTTGATGTAAGCGGAAACATTTTTATTTTGCTCTTGTTCTCTTTTTATTTTGACGTTTTTCAATAAAACAAAACCCGCGGAGAGCGGGTTTTTAGAAAAACTTAAATTTGCCTTTTTTCAGTGTGAGTCCGAGTCCGCCGATTAAAAACAGCGAGCGGTTATCGATGACTTTTTTCATAAAAGAAGCCGGCGTGCCTTTCAGTTTTCTTCCGTACACGACTCCGACCGCATTATGCTCGCCGAGAGAAGCCACCGTTCCTTTTATATCAGGTTTGAATTCTTCAAGCTCGCCGCCCTTAATGAGTTTTGCAATGTTTTTAGCGACCGTAGTTCCCTGCTGCATCGCAATTTGGGCGGTCGGCGGATAAGGACGGTCAGTGTCTTCATTGATAAACAGCGAGCTGTCGCCGAGAATAAACACGTTGTCATGTCCGGGCGCGCGAAGATCAGGATTGACTTTCACCCGGCCGCGCATATTTTCAAAGCCGGCTTCTTCCACAATCGGATGTCCGCGGACACCTGCCGCCCACACCACTGTTTGCGATTTGATTTGCTCGGGCTCCTCATCTTTTTTGCCGACTGTGACTCCTTCTGAGGTACACTCTTGAACCGCCGTGCCGATTTTAAACTCAACGCCATTCTCCTCAAGATAGTGAACAGCATAATCGACAAGCTCGGGATCAAAGCCCGGCAATACGGTCGGCGCTGCTTCTACGCAGATAATGCGTACAAGGCTTCTGTCAACGTCATACTCCTTGCAGAGCTCCGGCACGCGGGCAGCCAGTTCGCCAAGAAATTCAATACCCGTAAACCCGGCTCCCCCGACAACGATTGTTAACCTGTCCGGCCTTTTTTCAGCTTCGATGTTGTAAGTCGCAAATTGCAGCTCAATATGTTCCCGAAGCACACGAGATGTATTGATATTGGCGATCGGAAACGCAAATTCTTTTAAGCCTTTAATGCCGAACGTTTCAGGTACCGCTCCGAGGCCGATAACTAAATAATCGTACTGCAGCTCTCCATTGGCAAGCACAACTTTCTTCTCGTCTATTTTGATTGCCTTCACGGTATCCTGTACAAAATTGACACGTGACTGGTTGATTACATCTTTTATCTGATAACGGCAGCGGTCATGATGGAGCGTGCCGGCGCTCGCTTCGTGCATCCATGTCGTTTCATAATGATAATTGTGTTTATTCACAAGCGTAATATCAGCATCATTCGGACCGACATGCTTCGTCAGCCTTGTCACTGTCATCAATCCGCCATAACCTGCACCTAAAATCACGATTTTGGGCTTATTCAATGCCATCACATCCACCTTCTCTTTTTTTTCTGTTAGACGCATATAAAAATCATCATTTGTGTTATCTTCAGCTTATTGGCAGGATTTTATGAAATATATTGAAAAGTTTTTTGTGAAGTCCACACCCATAGCACTACTATCATGTGTATCCGGCTGGTTCATGAAACATTCAGAAAAAAGATGAATTCATTTTTTTCTTATCGTATCGGCCCGCGGGCATATGATCAAGAATGAATGCGCATACAATGCACTCGCAAATTTTTCTGCTGACTCGTCAATTTTAAGAGCAATATGGTATAATTAATAACAATTTTCATTTAGGAGGCAATTTTCGTATGCGAGAGGATACAAAGGTTTATGATATTACAATTATAGGCGGGGGACCGGTCGGCTTATTCACCGCTTTTTACGGAGGCATGAGACAGGCAAGCGTCAAAATTATCGAAAGCCTGCCTCAGCTTGGCGGACAGCTTAGTGCCCTGTACCCTGAGAAATATATATATGACGTAGCAGGATTCCCGAAAATCCGCGCCCAAGAGCTAGTGAACAACTTAAAAGAGCAAATGGCGAAATTCGACCAAACCATTTGTTTAGAGCAAGCGGTTGAATCTGTTGAAAAACAAGCAGACGGCGTGTTTAAGCTTGTGACAAACGAAGAAACCCATTACTCTAAAACGGTCATCATCACAGCAGGAAACGGCGCATTCAAACCAAGAAAGCTCGAGCTTGAAACAGCCGAACAATACGAAGGCAAAAACCTTCACTACTTCGTTGATGATTTACAAAAATTCGCCGGCAGACGCGTTGCGATTCTGGGCGGAGGAGATTCAGCGGTTGACTGGGCGCTTATGCTTGAGCCAATCGCAAAAGAAGTTTCCATCGTTCACCGCCGTGATAAATTCCGCGCGCATGAGCACAGTGTGGAAAACCTTCACGCATCTAAAGTGAATGTCCTGACTCCATTTGTTCCGACAGAGCTCATCGGAGAAGACAAAATCGAGCAGCTTGTGCTCGAGGAAGTGAAAGGCGAGCGCAAAGAGATTTTAGAAATCGATGACTTAATTGTCAACTACGGCTTCGTCTCATCTCTTGGACCGATTAAAAACTGGGGACTTGAAATTGAGAAAAATTCCATTGTCGTCAAATCAACGATGGAAACAAATATCGAAGGCTTCTTCGCAGCAGGTGACATTTGCACATACGAAGGAAAAGTCAACCTGATCGCAAGCGGCTTCGGCGAAGCACCGACAGCTGTTAACAACGCGAAAGCTTATATGGACCCGAAAGCTCGCGTACAGCCTCTGCACTCTACAAGTCTTTTTGAAAATAAATAATAAAAAAAGGAGTTTGTGTCAAGATGACACAGCTCCTTTTTTATTTAAAGATATTTATATAATTCATCGCAGTTCCGATAACCAGCGCAATCACAAGGGCTGCTACAACCCAGATCGTGGCCATGATAATGCGGTCTTGGATCTTTTGGGACTTCGGTGTTTGTTCTTCGTTTTGAGTCATCTCCACTCGCTCCTTTCACATATCCATGTCATAAAGAAAGCCTGGTGCTGTAGGACCAAGCTGTGCTGAACTTATATATTAGCGTTTTATCATCCGCTCTATGAGATCATTCGTTAAGACTATGATACCCAAACTCATCTTGAATGACAAGCTTCCGCACCTGGATCACATCCATCATCAGATAAATCGTTTGACATCCTCTCTCAAACAGAGTACATTATACAAGGCGAACGTTTGATATATATTTATTATAAATATTCGTATTTAGGAGTGGATTCTATGGAAAACGTGTTTGATTACGAAGATATTCAGCTAATTCCTGCAAAATGTATTGTGAACAGCCGTTCTGAATGTGATACATCCGTGCGTTTAGGCGGACGTACATTTAAATTGCCCGTCGTTCCTGCCAATATGCAGACGATTATAGATGAGAAACTTGCGGTTTCATTAGCCGAAAACGGCTACTTTTATGTGATGCACCGCTTTGAACCTGAAAAACGGATTGACTTTATAAAGGACATGAACGCACGCGGCCTATTCTCTTCTATCAGCGTTGGGGTCAAAGATGAGGAGTATGCATTTGTCCGTCACCTGGCAGAAGAAAATCTGGTCCCTGAATACGTGACCATCGACATCGCTCACGGACATTCCAATGCCGTCATTGAGATGATTCAGCACCTCAAAAAACATCTTCCGGACAGCTTTGTCATCGCGGGAAATGTCGGAACACCGGAAGCGGTCAGAGAGCTCGAAAATGCCGGAGCGGATGCCACAAAAGTCGGCATCGGACCGGGAAAAGTATGTATAACGAAAATTAAAACCGGTTTCGGCACAGGCGGATGGCAATTAGCCGCGCTGCGCTGGTGCGCAAAAGCCGCCAGCAAACCGATTATCGCGGATGGCGGAATCCGCACCCATGGCGACATCGCAAAATCAATTCGATTCGGCGCCACCATGGTCATGATCGGTTCACTATTTGCCGGACACGAGGAATCACCGGGACAAACCATTGAAAAAGACGGAAAGCTCTACAAAGAATACTTTGGCTCAGCCTCTGAATATCAAAAAGGCGAAAAGAAAAATGTCGAAGGCAAAAAAATGCACGTAGAGCATAAAGGCGCAATCATGGATACGCTGATTGAAATGGAACAGGATCTTCAATCTTCTATTTCTTATGCTGGCGGAACTAAGCTGGAGGCTATCCGCAATGTGGATTATGTCATCGTGAAGAATTCGATTTTTAATGGAGATAAGTATTAAAAATAAAAAAAGCCAAGTCAGCGGCTCGCCGCTTGACTTGGCTTTTTCTATTATTAGCACTCTTCTGGTTTACCTGCATTCGTCGCTGTCCTGAAAGAAGAACCGCAGCCGCATGAGGCGATGGCGTTTGGATTATCGATGGTAAAACCGCCGCCAAGCATGGATTGCTTAAAGTCTATAATAGTGCCGTTCATGATATCAAGGCTTTCTTTGTCAACGAGAACAGTAATGCCGTGCTCCTCAAACATACTGTCTGCTTCGCTTTTTTCATGCTCAAAGCCCATTCCGTATGAAAGGCCGCTGCAGCCGCCGCCTTTAACGCCGACACGCAGAAACGCGTTTTCTTCTTCATGCTCTTTCATCATATCTTTTATATGCAAAGCTGCTGCTTCTGTAATTGTTACAGGGTTGGTCATTAATGTGAACCTCCTTTTAGAAACCGGATGTTGTCTTTTATTATAAACTTGATCGGCTCATTTCTCAAACTAGCTGTTTTATAAAAAATAGACGCCCTCACAAACAGTCTCTGCCGGACCTGTCATCATCACATGGCCGTTCTCTTTCCAATTAATGACCAAATCTCCGCCCGCTAAATGAACCGTAATGTCTTCATTTCGTCTTGATACGCCGTTTAAAACAGATGCGACAGCCGCTGCACAAGCGCCTGTTCCGCAAGCCTGTGTGATGCCTGATCCCCGTTCCCACACGCGGAAGTGCAGTTCATGCTCATTCACGGTTTCCACAAACTCGACATTCACACCTTCCGGAAATCTTGGATCTTTTTCAATCACCGGTCCCAGTGTCGTCAGCGGTGCCTGTTCAATATCGGCAATCGGAAAAACGATATGCGGATTGCCCATGGAAACCGCGGTGCCTTTTAGTTCAGCTTCGCCAAATGTCATTGTTTCATTAATGGTTTGCTCCTCACCGCCGCCAAGCATCGGAAGCTCGGCTTTTGTCAGACGCGGTTCACCCATATCGACAGTGACAACATTCACTTTTCCGTTTTCAGCTTGAACTTCCGCTTTTACAAGCCCGGAGAGGGTTTCAATCAGAAAAGATGTTTCCTCAACCAGCTTATGCTCATACGCGTATTTTGCAACGCAGCGCAGGCCGTTGCCGCAGTTTTTCCCTTCAGACCCATCATTATTAAAAATCCGCATTTTGACAGGTGCTTGATCTGAAGGACATATGAGGATCATACCGTCGGAGCCGATCCCTGTATAAACGGAAGACACTTGAACCGCTATTTCAGACAGTTGTTCTTCCGGCAGTTGTTCTTCAAATTGATTCACGTATATATAGCTGTTTCCAAGTCCGTGCATTTTGGTAAATCGAAATGAGTTCATAGATGCCTCCAACTTTTTCTCTTTTTCTTAGTATAAAAGCTATTATAAACGGACACAATACAATTATCCCCCGTTTTTCATACATAAAAGCTCCTTGCAATGACGCAAGGAGCTTTTATCTTTTATATGAACATGCCGGCAATAGCCGCGCTCAGCAGATTGGCTAATGTTCCCGCCAGAACAGCCTTTAACCCGAGGCGTGCGATATCTGAGCGGCGGCTTGGCGCTAAACCGCCAAGCGTACCGAGCATAATCGCAATCGAAGAGAAATTTGCGAATCCGCATAACGCAAAGCTGATAATCGTAGCGGTTTTTTTAGAAAACTCGCCGATGTGCGGACCGAAGTTAGAATAAGCGACAAACTCATTCAGCACTAATTTCTGGCCGATAAAGCTTCCAGCATGCAACGCTTCATGCCATGGCACACCAATCAAAAAGGCGATTGGAGAAAACACATAGCCGAGAAGAGATTCTAATGTGACATCTTTTAAACCGAACAAGCCGAAAACACCGCCGAGAATACCGTTGACCACGGCGATTAATGCCACGAAGGCAAGCAGCATCGCACCAACGTTCAGCGCAATTTGCAGACCTGTTGACGCACCCTTTGCAGCTGCGTCAATTACATTGGCCGCTCCTTCGCCTTCATCCATTTTGAAATCGTTTTTTACTGTTTGCGGCGTTTCCGTTTCAGGAATGATTAATTTCCCGAAAACCAGACCCGCGGGAGCAGCCATGAAGCTCGCCGCAAGCAAGTATTCAATCGGAATACCGAGAAGGGCGTAGCCAAACAAAGTTGAACCCGCAACAGCCGATAGACCGCTCGTCATAATTGTAAACAGTTCAGAGCGTGTCAGCCCTGCAATGAGGGGCCTGATCACCAAAGGAGATTCCGATTGCCCTACAAAAATATTAGCAGCAGCCGCAAGAGATTCCGTCTTGCTTGTCCCAAGAAGCTTCGACAATCCGCCGCCGATCACACGGAAAATGAGCTGCATGATTTTTAAATGATATAGAACTGCGATCAGTGCTGAGAAAAAGATGATGACAGGCAGTACACTTAAAGCAAACGCCGGGCTGTCGCCGACTTTTAAAAGCGGCCCAAATATGAAACTGATGCCTTCATTCGCATAATCAATCAGAAGCTGTACACGGCTTGAAAACCATAAAAAAACAGCGCGTCCCGCTTCCCATTTCAACACGATGTATCCAAACGCCACCTGTATACATAAACCAACGATGACGGTTCTTATTCTAATATTGCTTTTCTTTTCTGAAAATAAAAACGCGATGGCGATTATCCCAACTGCGCCAAGCAGTCCCCACAGAACATTCATGAATACACCTACACCTCTTAAAATTTATTTAAAACAAATCTTTTATACGATAACAATAATATTTTTTGATGTCTACACATTTTTTCAGTACTTTTGTACCGCAAAATAAAAAAGGGCCTGAGACAGGCCCTTTTCTTCAAAACATTGGGTTTTCTTCAATAAATGTATATATATTCTCAACAAGCTCAGCAGGTGTTTCACCCGTAACGACTTCTCCGTTTACTAGAGCGAATAGTGATTCCATACATTTCCCGCAATAGCTTAAACAGCCGTATTCAAGAACATCCAGATTCGGATCTTTCTCTAAAATCGCTCGGGCTTCCTGAGAGCCGTGAGCCAGATTGCTGACACAAAATTCAATCATTGGATTCATGCGGTTTCACCTCACATATGAACATTATCGCGAATTTTTCACTATTCGTCAAAGACAACGAACGCATTAAAATTTATTATCGTAACATATCATTCCTGCAATAACGTTTTACTAATTTGCGTTTTAAGGCTAATTTGTAGGTTATTTTGAAACTAATATTGTGATTTTAGATCAAATTCGATATAATTCTAGATGTTATTTTACAAAGTTCGTATTTTTCATCAATGTGTCTATCATACTCTTCGGGTTAAAGGGGAATTCAAATGAAAAAATTGGTCTTGATCGGCGGAGGTTACGGAAACATGCGTGTTCTTCATCGCTTATTGCCCAACCAGCTGCCTCATGATGTTTCAATCACGTTAATTGACAGAAATCCTTATCACTGCTTAAAAACAGAATATTATGCCCTTGCCGCAGGCACAATTTCTGACCACCATATCAGAGTGACGTTCCCAGAGCACCCTCGCCTGGATGTCGAGTACGGCGATATTTCATCAATTGATATTGCACAAAAACAAGTGCTGTTTCATGACCGCGAACCGATTTCTTACGATGACGCAGTGATCGGGCTCGGCTGCGAGGATAAATATCATAACGTGCCGGGAGCGCCCGAATTCACCTACAGCATTCAAACCATCGATCAGTCCCGCGAAACCTATCAAAAGCTGAACAACTTATGCGCCGAAGCGACTGTTGCCATTGTCGGAGCAGGCCTTAGCGGCGTTGAACTTGCAAGTGAATTAAGAGAAAGCCGTGACGATCTGAACATTATTTTGTTTGACCGCGGAGATCTCATTTTATCAAGCTTTCCCGAGCGTTTGAGCAAATATGTGCAAAAATGGTTCGAAGAGCACGGTGTCCGCATTATTAACAGGGCAAATATCACAAGAGTAGAAGAAGGCGTTGTGTATAACCACGATGACGCAATTTCCGCAGACGCCATCGTATGGACAGCCGGCATACAGCCGAATAAAGTCGTCAGAGACTTGGATGTGGAAAAGGACGCACAAGGCCGTGTCGTGTTAACCCCTCATCACAATGTCCCGGGTGATGAACATCTGTACGTTGTCGGAGATTGTGCCAGCCTTCCTCACGCACCGAGTGCCCAGCTGGCAGAAGCTCAAGCTGAACAGATTGTCCAAATATTGCAAAAACGCTGGAATGGTGAAGCCCTTCCTGAATCAATGCCTCAGTTTAAGCTGAAAGGCGTTTTAGGTTCACTCGGAAAAAAAGCCGGCTTCGGACTTGTTGCTGACCGGCCGCTGATCGGCCGTGTTCCGCGTTTGCTGAAATCCGGCTTGCTGTGGATGTACAAACACCATAACGGATAATAGCAGAACCGCTGATGAAGTCAGCGGTTTTCTGTATAACCGTATCTCTCCATTTCCTCATATACATCCTTCAATTTCGGATTGCCTTCTCCGACAATTTTATTTTCTACGAGGACGAGCGGATAAAAATATTCGTCATTTCTGATTTTTTCCGCAAGCTGTTTTACGTTTTCGACGTCAGGCGGCTCGTAAATGTCGATGTATTGGATTTCAAAAGGCTGATTCGGATATTTTCTTTTCAGCGCAGCCTCAAGCCATTCATATGTATCTTTAGCCGTCGGCATATTGACACAGCTTGCACAAACGGTTTCTGCCCCATATACGCTGAGCATGACTGTTTTGGTCATTGATAAGTGCCCCCATTTCTCTGCGTTACATTCTTTCTATTAAGTATACAGAGACAAAAGACGTTTTTATAGAAAAAAACCGTTTTTGTGTTCAAGTCTGAATGTGCTATAATAATGGGAGCAATTCTGCAAACCAAACAATAGATTTTTATTGTTACACTGAATATAATGGTTTTATGACGACGAAAGGAGCGAATGTCATGACTGAAGTTGAAATGAAAGAACAGGTGCAGGAAGTACTGGACAAACTTCGTCCGTTTTTACTTCGTGACGGCGGTGACTGTGAGCTTGTAGACGTTGATGAAGGTATTGTTAAACTTCGTCTTCTAGGCGCGTGCGGCAGCTGCCCAAGTTCAACAATTACGCTGAAAGCCGGAATTGAACGCGCTCTTCTTGAAGAAGTGCCGGGTGTAATTGAAGTAGAACAAGTCTTTTAATAAAGCAGCCAGGCTGATATTTGATCAGCCTGGCTTTTTTTATGAGAGATATTGGTCAAACCATGAGCTTATATAGGTCAGGCGCTTGATCCGCTGTCCCGGGTGTCCGCTGCGTGACAAATTATGCGTCGCTTTCGGAAAACGGACCAGCACGGTTTCCTTATCCATTTTTTTTAAGGCGATAAAAAGCTGTTCAGCCTGTTCAATCGGGCACCGGTCATCACGTTCGCCATGAAGAATTAAAAGGGGCGTCTCCACATTTGCCGCATATTTTAAAGGGGAACGGTCCCACAGTTTTTCTGTATCGGTAAACATGTCATGCTCAAGCTGCCAGTCCGTGAAAAAATAGCCGATATCACTAACGCCGTGAAAGCTGAGCCAGTTTGAAATCGAACGCTGAGTGACAGCTGCTTTAAAACGATTTGTCTGCCCCACGATCCAGTTGGTCATAAAGCCTCCGTAGCTTCCGCCTGTGACCCCTATCCGCTCGGCATCAATCTGCGGGTCTCTTTTGATCGCCTCATCCACTGCCTGCATCACGTCCTGATAGTCTTTTCCGCCGTAATCCCCTCTGACTGCGTTCACAAATTCCTGTCCGTAGCCATGGCTTCCTCTTGGATTTACATAAACCACTGCATATCCTTTCGCCGCCAGCACCTGAAATTCGTGAAAATATGTATGCCCGTACATCATATGCGGACCGCCGTGTATATTGAGAATAAGCGGATAGTTTTTGCCCTCTGCAGCCTGAGCAGGTTTCATCAGCCAGCCGTTCACCGTCATCCCGTCTTCTGTCACATATTGAATGTCTTCAGGTAACGAAATGAGGTGCTCGTCAACAAACTTGTCATTCGCATCGGTCAGCCGTTTTTCTTCCTGTCCAAGCGGAATGCTGTATAGCTCACTAGGTCTGTCGGGCTTTGTCATACTGGCAATAAAGCTTTGTTCGTCAGGATGAATGGAAAAGCTGTTGATATATTCTTTTTCTAACCGAATCGGATATACGAGTCCTTCTATAGAAACATAATAGATTCCTGTGCTGCCTTGTTCTGTGCCGATGACATAAAACCCTTGACTGTCTTTTGTCCAAACCGGGCGCTGTTCAGCTCCTCCTATCAGTGAGTCTCCAATCAACGCATCCGCTAAGTGAACGTCCAGCATATCAGTGAGACACGTAAGGCGGTCTTGCTCTATATCATAAAGCCACGCTTTTTCTAGCGTTGCATTCCGATATTCCTGTTCATGCCCAAGCAAAGCAAGGTACCTTCCGTCCGGTGAAAAAGAGCTGGGTCCGAATGAGCCGCGATGAGAGGTAATCAGCTTGAGATCTTCAGTCTCCAGCGACACCAAGCAGACATCGTGCGGCTTGCTGGCATCATCCGTTTCAGTCAAATTAGCTGAAAAAACGAGAGATTTGCTGTCAGGAGAAAAAGCCGGATCGAAGTGGTCAGCTTTTTCATTTGTCAGCTGTTTTACCTCACCAGACTTCACGCTGACAAGCACAAGCTGCGCATACGCCCCTCTCGTCAGCCCTTTTCCGTCCCGTTTATAGGCTAAACCATGCACTTCAACCGGTTCAAAGCTGTCGGGTTCCGTTTTCTCTTGATCATAAACACTTTCTTCATCTCCCAGGCTGACCGTGACAAGCACTGACTCTCCATCCGGAGACCATACCGGCTGAGACACGCCATACGGAATATCAGTCAGTTTTTTTGCCTCACCGCCTTCAGCGCTCATTATATAAAGCTGAGACACATCGCCATCACGGTCAGAAACAAACGCAATCTGACGTCCGTCAGGAGACCATCTAGGATTAGTGTTCCGCTTTTCTCCATGTGTCCAAGGAATGGACGCGCCGCTTTCCGCATCATATACCCATATATTTGAAGTATATGAATCTTTCTCTTTGTTTGCTTGTGACTTCACATAAGCCGCACGCTTGCCGTCCGGGGCGTATTGAGGGTCTGTCACCGAGACAATGGCTGTCATATCTTCGGCGGTCATCAGCTTTTTCATATCAATCTCCTCCTTTTTACATGTATTTCGTTTTTCTAAATAAAAATCCCTTTATATCAGGAAGAAAAAAAGCGTCCTCCGCTGATACTGAGGAACGCTTGGAATGAACTATACACTTTTCACTTGATAGAAAGGATTTCGCTCTATTATACTTCCCTCTTTCGGAACGGTCAAAGCGTCGACTTCACAATGCGGGAAATGAAGTGCGAGCTGCTCTTTCAGCGCTTCTCCTTTTCCTTTTTCGGTCATGACGAGAATCGTCGGGCCCGCTCCGCTGAGGGCAGTTCCATAAGCGCCTTTCATCTCGGCAACATGCTCCACTTTAGACAATTCCGGGACAAGCATCGCCCGATACGGCTGATGGAACATATCCTTTTTCATGATTTTTCCGACGAGCGGCCAATCCTTTGACATGATCGCCGCGATGAGAATGTTGCTGACGGCGCTGGCTTTTACAGCGTCTGCATATGGAAACTCTGCCGGGAGCACGTCCCGCGCGTCTCTTGTCAGCACCTCGTAAAAAGGAATGACAACCACAACATCAATGTCGGCATCCGGCACGCGGATCATTTGCGTCTCGTCGTCTTCATGCAGTCCGATCACAAGCCCGCCGACGAGAGAAGCGCCTGCATTGTCCGGATGTCCTTCTTCAAGGCTGGCTAAATGCAGCTTGTCCGCTTCGGAGAGCTTTAAACTGCATAATTCGTCTGCCAGTTCTATAGCCGCCACTATGGCCGCAGCACTGCTTCCAAGACCTCGTGCAAGCGGGATGTCGCTCCACACTTTCACATGTGCAGGAGGCATTGCTTTTCCGTACATATCTGCCGTCCGTTTCGCCACTTGATAGATCATATTATCTGTACCCGCCGGAATTCCGGCGACTGTTTCTGTTTCAGCTTCAAAAGACCATTGATCGCTTTCAAAGACGGTCAGCTTCAAATATCTGCTGAGCGCCATTCCGACTGAATCAAAGCCGGGGCCTAGGTTAGCCGTGCTTCCTGGAACAGTGACAGAGAACAGCATGTCGGCATCGTTCATACACGGGCCGCTCCTTTTAAGTATTCGAGGATGCTGTCTTCATCAGTCGGCAGGGTGACCGGCTTCATTTCAGAAATGTCGACCGCTGTGTTCGGGTCTTTCAGCCCGTTCCCTGTTAACACAGCCACAACCTTGCTGCCTTTCGGAATTTCTCCGGATTTTACTTGTTTCAGCACACCTGCAATAGATGCGCAGGAGCCCGGTTCTGCAAACACGCCTTCTTCACGGGCAATCAGCTGATACGCATGAAGAATTTCATCGTCAGTGACTTCGTCAATTTTCCCATTGGACTCCTCAGCCGCTTTTACAGCTTTATCCCAGCTTGCCGGGTTTCCGATACGAATCGCTGTTGCCACTGTTTCCGGGTTTTCAATGACTTCGTTGCGGACGATCGCAGCCGCACCTTCCGCTTCAAAACCGCGCATTTTCGGAAGGCCAGTGCCGTTTTTCTCATGATATTCTTTGAAGCCCTTCCAGTACGCTGTGATGTTTCCCGCATTTCCGACCGGGATCGCCAAAACGTCCGGTGCTTCGCCCAGCTGTTCGCATACTTCAAAGGCAGCTGTTTTTTGGCCTTCGATGCGGTAAGGGTTGACCGAGTTGACAAGCGCGATCGGTGATTTTTCACAAATTGAACGGACAATTTTAAGGGCATCGTCAAAGTTGCCGTCGATCGCAATGATTTCAGCTCCGTACATGACTGCTTGAGCGAGCTTGCCAAACGCGATTTTCCCGTTCGGGATGATGACAATACATTTCATATCGGCGCGGGCTGCATAAGCAGCCGCAGCCGCTGATGTATTTCCGGTTGACGCGCACATAATCGTGTCGTTGCCTTCTTCTTTCGCCTTTGCCACCGCCATGACCATCCCGCGGTCTTTAAAAGATCCAGTAGGGTTTACGCCTTCTGTTTTGACATGGAGCTCAATCCCGAGCTGTTCAGACAGCTTCGGCAAATGAATGAGCGGCGTATTGCCTTCATGTAACGTAAGCGCCGGTGTTTGATCCGTTACGGGTAAAAACTCTTTATATTGATGGATAAGTCCTTTCCACATTAGCTCCAACCGTTCCCTTCTACACGATATGTGCTTTTGACTTCTTGAACGACTTCCAAATCATTTAAGTTTTGCAGGATATCACTGAAATCAGCTTCTGATGTGTGGTGTGTGACGATGACGATTTCTGCTAACTCATCATGCCCCTTAATCGGCAGCTGAAGAATTTTCTCAAAGCTGACGCCCCGTTCTGAGAACACAGACGTGATTTTCGAGAATGAGCCTACCTCATCCTTCACGTGAATTCTCAAAAATTGCTGTGCATAAATATCGGACGGCGACTTCATGTTTTTCTCATATTGCGGCGCAACAAAGCTGTTGCCGGTTACGCCGAGACGCATGTTTTTCATGACAGCAACCAGGTCAGACACAACTGATGTGGCTGTCGGCATGCTTCCCGCTCCCGGGCCATAGAACATCGTCTCTCCGACAGCTTCGCCATACACGTAGACGGCGTTATATTCATTATGCACGGCAGAAAGCGGATGGTGATCTGGAAGCAGCGTCGGCTGAACGCTGACTTCAATTTTGCTGCCGTCACGCTGGGCAATTCCGATCAGCTTCATTGTGTAGCCGAGGCGTTTGCTGAAGCTGATATCCTCGTCTGTAATCTGGGAGATCCCCTTCACTTTGACATCTTCCAGATCGACGTTCATTGAGAAGCCGAGACGCGCCAATATTGCCATTTTCCGTGCGGCGTCGAGCCCTTCCACATCTGAAGTCGGGTCAGCTTCGGCAAACCCGAGATCCTGCGCTTCCTTAAGCACTTCCTCGTAAGGGCTTTTCTCTTTAATCATTTTGGTTAAGATAAAGTTCGTTGTTCCGTTTACGATTCCCATCATTTTAGTAATCCTGTCTGATGAGAGGCCTTCCTCTAATGTGCGAAGAATTGGAATCCCGCCAGCAACGCTGGCTTCGAAGTAAATATCACAGCCATTTTCCTTTGCTTCAGCTAGCAGTTCAGAACCGTACACGGCCATTAAATCTTTGTTTGCCGTGACAACGTGTTTTTTCGATTTCAAAGCGTCAAGCAAATATTGCTTTGTCTGCTCAACACCGCCGATCACCTCGATGATGACATCAACATCTGGATCGTCGATCACATCATATACTTCTGTCGTGAGCACTTCCTTCGGCAAATCTACTTCTCTTTTTTTCTCTAAATCTTTCACAAGCACTTTTTTTATTGTAATTGGACAGCCAACCTGATGCATCAGCTTATCCTGATGGTCTTGAATAATTTTAACGACACCGCTTCCGACGGTACCTAAGCCTAAAAGCCCTACACGAATTGCTTTCAAAAAAACTCCACCCTTCTTCGGATTGTCCTCTCAAGAGAGACAATTGTTAACTCAACACAGACATATAAGTTACAAATATTATATAAGCCCATTTCTGTTTTGACAAGACAACAATCTGCTGAATTTTGCGAATGTAAACGCTTAACCAATTGATATGACAAGATTCTTTATTTTCTAATTATTTTTGTCAGATTTTCTCCTTCCTTACAAGCCGCCCTTTCCGAGCCAGCTGACAGGGGGAACAAAAATGTTCTGCGCTCTCATGTTCATAAACTCCTGGACGGCATTCAGAAATTGTTCATAGCCCGAATCGCTGAGAATGTAGTCGAGCTGCTCTTCATAATAGTGCTTTTCCGATTCTGAAGAAATATAGTAGCCTTCCACGATTTCATAATAATGAAGCGGAAAAAGGAGACGGCTGTACAAAAGACGCTTCGAAAATGAAGACAGCGGTGTGATTTGCTCGTATTCCTGCAAAAAGCGAAAGCCCTGCCGGTTAAAATCATCACGATGATGCAAAAATGTGTGTCTCATATATTCGGCTAAATCGCGTGCAGCGTGGTCAAATACCCAGTCAGCCGGAATCCTGATTAGGGATTCAGAAGACCACGTATTTCTTTCCATCCTCTGATGGCATATTGTTCCTGAATCAGCTGCTTGCGGTTTGTCATCGAGCTCAGTATCGACTAAATATTGAATCGCGTTTTCTGACAGTCCTAAATAATATGGAAACGATTCAATCATTTTTTTATCAAAGGGCTCGTGCGGAGGGGTATGAACCTTTCGCTGCCAAAACGCTTCAAGCTGATCAATGCGTTTTCCCCACAGGTCTTTCCACTGCCCGATTCTTCCGGCCTCCTTCACTTCGTACGGGTATCCTCTGCCCTTTCGATGAAACTCCGCCAGTTCTGTCCCTATGGAAAATGCCCGGTTTGAAAAAGGAGGAGCCGCCTTCAGCAGGGCGTACGTTTTTCCTTCATGTTCAAAGGTCAGCTCGCCTTCTTTTGTAAAGATAAAAACGGAAACGTATGGGTCACTTTGTTCTTGTAAATACTGACTCATGTAATAAAGCTCCGCCAGCTCCTCATCTGAAAAATGGGAAACGGGAACAATCAAAAAGAAGGAATTCGGTGTTTGAAAGCATTGATACGTATGCTGATACATTGAAAGCTGCCGGATATGAATGCCGTATTTTTCTTTTATTGTGCCTTTCACAATGATCACCTGCCTGTTGAATTAGGGCTCATCACATCGTAGTCATACACAGGCGGAATTATGAATACATATTTTAATCCGACGAAGGAGCAAGAAAAAGTCGTAAACATCTCGTACGTTTTGTATAAACTAGTAAAAAAAGATTGGGTGAAGTTGATGTCAGATAAAGAACAAATCAGTCAGATGGAAGCCAAAGCAAGAGAACGGATGAAGGAGCGCGGCGTTGAGGTATCCGATATTGCCGAGCTTGTCTTTTTTCTGCAGAAAAAATATCATCCGGATTTAACCATGGATGAATGCACGTTGAATGTGAATCGGGTCCTCGCAAAGCGTGAGGTGCAAAACGCGATTTTAACGGGCATTGAATTGGACGTTCTTGCTGAGCAGAAAAAACTGTCTGAACCGTTGCAAACGATGCTGGAGATAGATGAAAGCCTATATGGAGTAGATGAAGTTCTGGCATTTTCCATCGTGAATATTTACGGGTCCATCGGGTTTACAAACTATGGCTACATCGACAAAGAAAAACCCGGTATCCTCGGCCGTTTAAATGATAAATCAACCGGCGAATGCCATACATTTCTTGATGACATTGTCGGCGCCATTTCCGCTGCGGCCTCCAGCAGGCTTGCACACCGCGCGCGGCATACAGAATAAAGGGCACCCTTTTGGGGCGCCCTTTTTTATATATGTTGAATCCACTCAGTCAGAGAATCAATAGCGTGAGTCGGTTTTTCCATATCGTCTGTCATATGCTCTCTTTTCGTTACGCCTGTGTGGACAAGCAGCGTATCCATCCCTGCATTAATGCCTGCCATAATGTCAGTCGCGTAGTTGTCGCCGACCATAAGTGTTTCGGATACATCAGTGCCGAGAACACGCATCGCCTGCTCCATGATGATGGATTCCGGCTTGCCGATAAATACCGGCTGCACGCCTGTGGATACGGTTATCACAGAGGTCAGTGAACCGTTGCCCGGCAGGAGGCCTCTTTCAGTCGGTATGGCAATGTCACCGTTTGTGGAAATAAAGCGGGCGCCATTTCTGATTGCGAGGCAGCCGACGGCAAGTTTTTCGTATGTAATCCCGCGGTCAATTCCGACAACAACAAAGTCTGCCTCTTCCTCTGCAAAGGTCAGGCCGTTTTCTTCAATCGCCTGGCGAATTCCTTCTTCCCCGATCACATACACAGACGCGTCTTTTTTCTGCTGGGCGATATGCTGGGCAGTCGCCATGCTTGTCGTAAAAACCTGCTCCTCTGTTGCCGGAATGTCAAAAGAGACCAGCTTGTCCGCCACCTGCTTCGGTGTGCGGGAAGAGTTGTTTGTCACAAAAAGATAAGGAATGCCGCGATCTTTCAGCGTTCTGACAAATTCACACGCTTCCTCGATTTTTTCTGTGCCGTTGTACATCGTTCCGTCTAAATCAATTAGATATCCTTTATATGTTTTCATTTTTAAACACTCCTGTGGCTTTCCTGTCGTTATTTAAACGCGGAAACAGGGCCCAGCTCTGTTTCCAAGTAGCTTCTGATTCGTTTCGGAAAGACTTGAAGGACCGCTAGATGCGCGGTGATCAGCTTGTAAAGCTCTGCACTGTCAGCGAGCTGGTATTGCTGAACCAATGTTTTTCGGTACGCAATCAATTGCTTCAGCTCTGCCCCCTCTTCTTCCGTTACGACTTTTTCATCAACCAGTATGTCCATGATATCATCATAGCTGCCCGGGTCCCGCATAATAAAACCGTCAATCATGTCATTTCCTGTATCGAGAATGCATTCGATTAACAGGTGGCCGATGCGTTCAAGCGCGAGCCCCTCGATCTCGGATTTCCAGTCTGTTTGCGAATGAAACAGCTCCAGCTGACGCTCGAAGAACCCGAGTGTATGCTCTATCTTGTTTCTGTCAACAAAATACATGACAGCATCCCCTTTGTGTAATGGTTATTTTCTGATCCGTTTTAAGACAAAATACGCACAGCCGAAATTACAGTATTCGTAAATGTATTCGTCCAATGTGCTGATTTTCGTTTCAAAGGTCGCCTTTTGATTCTGGTCGTCAAAGAAGCCCTTGAGCCTGAGCTGGCCGTATCCCCAGTCTCCCACAATGTAATCGTATTTATTTAAAATATCGGAATAACGGGCTTTAAAAGCCTCTTCGTTGAAGCCGTCTTTGAAATTGTGCACCAGCTCAAATTCGGCATTTTGAATAAGAATCATGATCTCACCTCTTTTTCACTCATTCCTATCATAATTCATTGCCCCGTCCCCATCAATTGCTAAAGAATAATTCGTGTGATTTGGCTACCCTACACATGAGGAGGGATTACAAATGAAGCGAACTGCTGTCAGCCTCTGCCTGATGACCGGGCTTTTATCCGGATGCGGAGGCGCAGGACTCAATAACGCTGAACAGAATGCCCAGCATCAAAATGAAACCAGGCCCATTCATGTATCTGACCGCAATGAAGCTTTTAACAGGCATGATGAGAATGAACAGTTTGGTTATGTCCGCTATCAAAAAGAACAATTTGACGGCGAACAGCAGGAGACACCGGCGCCAGCCCGTGAAGAAACCGCTCACATTATATCAAGCTTAACGGTTCAGCTCCCTCATATTCAAGATGCCGCAGCGCTTGTCACTGACCAAGAAGCGCTTGTCGTGTACAAAACCGATTCGAAAAACCGTGAGCTGACAGCTGATCAAGTGAAAAAAACGGCGGTTTCGGTGATTCCGCGTTACTATCATGTGTACATTTCCGACAATCCAAATCACATGCAGGCCATCAAAAATTACAGCAATCTCGGTTCTGGTTCAAGAGATGTCAGAGACATCATGTCGGGGACGATACAAGAAATGAAAATCTCCCCGCAAGGAAGCCCTGTCTCGGAAAACGAAAATGCCAATGGAGAAACACGCCAGGACAAGGAAACGAATAGGAATGACAAAAACGCCAGATGATCTGGCGTTTTGGCATTATGCTTGCGCTTGGCGTTTTTTAGATGCTTCGTTAACCTGTTCATCCGCATGGTAGGAGGAACGGACAAGCGGACCGGCTTCACAGTGGCTGAAGCCTTTTTGCATCGCGATTTCCTTCAATTCTGCAAATTCATCAGGGTGATAATATTTTTGGACTTTTAAGTGCTTCTTCGACGGCTGCAGATATTGGCCTATTGCCATAATATCAACATTGTTTGCCAAGAGGTCGTCCATCACTTCGATAATTTCTTCTTTCGTTTCACCGAGTCCGATCATGATGCTTGATTTTGTCGGGATGTCAGGCTGCATTTCTTTCGCGCGGCGCAAAAATTCCAACGAACGGTCGTACGTCGCACGCGCGCGGACTCTTGGCGTCAGGCGGCGAACCGTTTCGATATTGTGATTCAGGATGTCAGGGCGCGTATCCATTAACGTTTTTAAGTTATCATAGTTTCCGCCCATATCTGACGGAAGCACCTCAATCGTTGTGAACGGGCTTTTTCTGCGGATTGCACGGACAGTTTCCGCGAAAATACCCGCACCGCCGTCTTTTTGGTCATCACGCGCAACAGCTGTGATAACCGCGTGTTTCAGATTCATCAGAGCGACGGAATCTGCTACGCGTTCCGGCTCTTGCAGGTCAAGCTCAGTCGGAAGGCCCGTTTTGACTGCGCAGAAACGGCACGCTCTCGTACAAACGGATCCTAAGATCATAAATGTCGCTGTACGTCTCACTGCCCAGCATTCATGAATATTCGGACATTTTGCTTCTTCACATACGGTGTGCAGATTGTTTTCCCGCATGAGTTTTTTGAGTCCTGTATAATTTTCATTTGTATTTAATTTGATTTTGAGCCATTCGGGCTTTCTGAGGTGTTCGTCTTTCTTTGCCAATTCCCATCATCTCCAATATCCAATATACTCAATTTCTGACACGAAACATTCTGAAAACGAGATAGGTGCAGTTTTTTCATTTCTGCAACAAAAATAATGTTTTTCTAACTAAAGAAAGTCTTTTCTTTAGACACTTTAACATAGGAAAAATTTCTCGACAAGGGAAGATGATTACTGACATTTTCTCGCCGGGTTGCCGCAAACTATGTGTATTCAATATTGAAAGGAGATTATTTTGTGAAAGTTGTGTTATCTGCCCTTCTTCTCCTTTTGTTTGCATTTGAACCTTATGCGTCTGGAAAAGAGCTTTCAGATCCGGTGCTTTCCAAACGGATGGAATTATATCATAAAGTCGAGGCTGTAACGCAGATTCCTTGGTATGCGCTTGCCGCTGTTGATCAATACGAGGAGAATGTGCGGAGCAACAGAAAGGATCTGCCTGAAAAAACGGGAATCATCAGCATCTATGTACCGGATGAGATCTGGAGCGGACCAGAAAACCCGAATCCGAAAGACGATGCGCCGTTAAGCATAAAAGTGTTTGACGGAATCGGAATGGACGGTGACGGCGACGGGAAAGCCGAGGTCAGCAATGATGAAGACATTCTGTATACATTCGCACAATATCTGCTGTCATACGGCACAGATGAGGAGAATATCCGCATTGGGCTCTGGAATTATTACCGCCGTGATCAAACGGTGGGAATCATATCCGAGTTCATGAAGCTGTTTAAGGCTTACGGTCATATTGATTTGGGCGAGCATGCGTTTCCGCTTCCGATCAGAACGGATTACAGCTACCGCAGCACGTGGGGAGACGCCCGCGGCTTTGGGGGAAGGCGGATTCATGAAGGAACAGATCTCTTTGCCCACTATGGCCTTCCTGTTAAATCCACCTGTTACGGCGTCATTGAAATGAAAGGCTGGAACCGCTTTGGAGGATGGAGAATCGGCATCAGAGATATTAACAATACGTATCATTATTTCGCCCATCTCAATGGGTTTGCAAAAGGCATTAAAACAGGGCAGATCGTTGAGCCCGGTCAAGTGATCGGGTCAGTGGGCAGCTCAGGATACGGCCCGCCTGGCACGGCCGGAAAATTTCCGCCGCACCTGCACTATGGCATGTATAAGGATAATGGAAAAACTGAATGGTCGTTTGATCCTTATCCTCATTTGAGAGCTTGGGAGCGCTATGAGTACAAGAAAAAGAAATGATGAAAGCCGCCTCATGAAAAGGCGGCTTTATTTGCTGTTTTTTTCATTTTTTGAATCATGGCTGTCTTCTTCTTTGCTGCTTGGAAGCTGGACAGAAGGCGTAACACCTGAACCGCCGCTTCCGTTATAAAATTGCGGCACTTCGCCCTGCACTGCTTTAATTGATACAGGAACATTATTGGTGACCACGGCCGTTTTGCTTGCGAACGGGATGATGACCTTCACTTTAATTTCTACGAAGATGCTGATATCAATAAGTGCGTTATTAATGCCGTATGGCTTTATTTTTGTTTTGACGTCCGTAAAGGCGTCACCGATCAAATTAAACCGGACCGGGATTTTCGGGCCGAGGTTTCCAAGAAGGCTGTTTCCTGTCACCTGTCCCAATGGGATGTTGATCATAATATTTTCACTGGCGCCGCTGTGTCCGGTGTGGGTTTCCATCTCTTTCAAATGAGACTGAAGCTGTTTTGTCACCTTTGTTTTCACACTGTTTATAATCTGTGTATTAAAATCGATTGTCGTTAAATTTCCGTTTTCATCAGAATTCATTTGAAACATATCTTTCATATTTTCGCTGTCAGACATATAATCCTCAATCGAATCCTGAATCACCTCTGTTGCCACACGCTTCGTTTCCATTTCACCGATGCTCATTAATACCGGTTTAATCGAGCCGTTGATAATCCAAAGGCTGACTGTTGTTGATATGATAAAAAATACGAGTGACAGCAGCAGCACGTACCGGAAAGGCAAAGGTCCTCTCTTGCGAAGAGGGCCGCGATATCTTGGCAAGAAAATCCCCCCTTACATATCACAATGTATGCTTGTAAGGGGGGACATAGTAATAGCCGGGCCAATTTATTTTATTTCACCATTTTTAAAAGCGCTTCTCTGCCGCTCATGCCGGCATGAATGCCAAGATCTTCTGCGGCATATGTGACGGATTCTAAAGGGGCGTCTAACAGCTGGTCAATTGTTCGCACACCAACCGCCCGTCCCGCCACAATTCCACGCTCCTTTAATTTTTCATTCAGCAGCGCCACATCAAGCGCGCCGCACATAATGTATCCGTGATCATTGGAAACTGCCATGAAATTTGTTTTTGGAAGCTTTACTGTTACAGCTGTAAAAGGCTGTCCTTCGATCATAATCGGTGTCAGATTTACCACGTCAACCACTCCCTTCCTTCATCACTTTATGATGAAGGACACGGCTTGTTGTGGGCTGACCTCCTTATTGTGCAAGCTTCCAGGCAAGCAGATCCCGCAAAAACTCCGGCATAAAATATTCTTTTACCCCGGCGTCGCGGATGATTGGAAACAGCCTGCCGAGCGTAAACATGTCAAGCACGGCCACAGCGTATTGTTTATTTTTATCTATGTCATCTCCGTTCAGCGTAATCCGGGTGACGTGCGTCATCCCATCGTCCAGCCGTTTTGTTTCGACATCGACACCCGCGTACACCATTTTTCCCATCACTTCTCCCCGGAAGCCCAATCCTTTAATTCGAAGCTGCTCCATCTGTTCCGAAGCGGCATGAACAATCGTTTCCTTCAGTTCCTCTCCCGTCAGGCGGACAGTAACCGGGTTGATGGGGTGAGGGCAGATGCGGTGCAGGTCAAGCTTGGTCACCGGGCCGGCTTTAAGCGGTCCGAGGATGACGCCGGAATTCACCATGCTGATGTCGGCTCCGCACCATTCCTTTAACGCATATGCCAGAAGTAAAGGCAGATCGGATTCTTCAAACCACTTGACTTCAGCATCTTGCGCAAGCTCCGCAACGGCAACGGACAGCTTCCCCTCGGCTTCACGTTCTTTTTCCTCGAGAAATGCTTTGGTTTCCGCCGATTCCCCTGTCCATTCCGCCATGTTTTGAACAGACGCTGTTTTGCTGATGATTTTTCGCTTTTCAGTGTCCATCGTGATGTCTACACAGCCGACATAGTTTCCATATTTCTCAGCGCTGGCAAGCAATACGCCGTTGACCATCTGTCCATTTTCAAGCAGATGGTGAGTATGAGACTCGAGGATAATGTCTATCTCCGGAACTGCTTCAGCAACCGCTTGATCGTCAAGAATTCCCAAATGCGACAGGAGAACGATGATATCAGCCTGCCCTTTCACTTCCTGTATGGTTTCTTTTATACTTTCGAGCGCATCAGTAACCGTCCATTCCAGCTTGTCATATACGGGATAATACGGCACCGTTACACCTAACAAAGCGATGGTCATGCCGTTTCCCAAGGTTTTGATATGGTAAGGAACCGCCCAGGACGGCCGGTTTCCATTTTTGTCATACAGATTAGAGACGATAACGGGAAAATCGGCATGATCATATAAAGAAGCAAGTTCTTCATGAGGAAGGGTAATCCCCTCGTTATTGCCGATAGCCGCTCCATCAATTTGAAGACGGTTTAAGAGGTCTACATTCGCTTTTCCGAAAGTCGCCTCTGTCACAAAATGAAAACGATCAATATGATCACCAATATCAAAAACGAGCGTCTCTTCGCTGTGCAACTGATGTTCTTTTCTTTTTTGCTCAATATAATCTGTTATTTTTGGCCAATTTTCAAAATGGCTGTGCAAATCATTTGTGTGATATAAGCGGAGCTTCTCTTTCATACCATTCTCTCCCTAATCGTTCAGCTGAAAATGCCTTCATAAATGAGCTGGCAGCCGATCAAAATTAATACGATCCGCATAATCATAACGATCGTTTTCGTCTGCATTTTTCGGTTGATGGCGGCGCCAAGCCTTCCGCCGAACCAAGCGCCGGGCACAAGTGCGAGGGCATACAGCCAATTCACATGCCCGGACATGATATGTGAAACAGATCCTGTCATAGAGGACAGGAAAATAATGAACATGGACGTTGCCACCGCAACCTTTGGCGGGAACAGAAATAACAGCATCATGGCCGGAACCATCAGCGAGCCGCCGCCTATTCCAAAGAGCCCGCCTAAAAAGCCGACAACAAAGGCGATGGCAATCCCGACAGATGCCTGATACGAGTAAGTATAGGGCTCTCCGGCATCATCCTGAAAAGTCCGTATTATTCCTCTGTGCTCTTTGTTTACCGGCCGCGCCTTCGCTTTCAGCATTAAGGATAATGAAATAAGAATCATAAATATGCCAAACCAAATGGAAAACGAGTTTGAATTAAAAAGCTTTGACACGTAAGCCCCAATAATGCTGCCGGGACCTGAACCGATAAAGAAAATGAGCCCGCTTTTATAATCAACCGTTTTATATTTAATATAAGCCAAAGTTGAGGAAAGACCCGTAAAAATAATGACCAGAAGCGAAGTCCCGATGGCGACCTGCGGCGTCACATCCTGAAAATACGGCGTCACCGTGCTTAAAAACATCATGGCCGGAACGATGACAATCCCGCCGCCGAGTCCAATCAAACTTCCTACCGTACCCGCAATAAATCCAAGTACGATCAAAATCACAAACGACATCAATCAAAACCTCTTTTCTAAAATAAATCGAGCTGTCTCGGAGAAAGTCCGGAGTACTCGATATCAAGCAGTTCAAGCATCTGCTTGCCGTTATCCGCGGCGTCTCCGCCGGAATTGTTGTTGAACAGGACAAATACATCTTTACACTGCTGCTGCAATTCATTCAGATGCTTTTTCCAGTCTTCCAGCTCCTGTTTGTTATAGCGGTATAAATATCTGACCTCACGCCAGTTTTTCCCGCCATCAGGCTTCATCCAGCCCTGCTTATTGCGTCCGTGAAACCTGACGAGCGTTTTGTTTTCATCGGTCGCCCGCAACACAGTCGGGACGCTTCCATCGCCGATTTGCGGTTCATCACATACGCCGTGAATCCAGCCTTCCGCTTTCATAAAGGAAAGCGTCTGCTCATAAAATGGCGGCGAAAACCAGGAGCGGTTTCTGAACTCAAGCGCGCAAGGAATATCGCCCATTTGATTTTTGCACCATCTTAAATAAGCGACATTTTCTTTCTTGCAGTCAAACCACGGCGGAAATTGAAACAGCACCATGGCGAGCTTATTGCTATGTAAATATGGCGTTAAGGACAGCTTAAAAGCATCAAACATCTCCTCTATGGAGTCAAACGGAATGTCGCCGCGCTGATGCCCCGTCATGCCCTGATACGCTTTAATGATAAATTGGAAGGTTTCCGGTGTTTCCTTCACCCACTTTTCATTGTTGCGCGCCGGCTGAATCGCGTAAAAGCTCGCGTCTAATTCCACGATCGGAAAATGGGAGGAATAGGCCTGCAATTTTTTCTGGCTGGCCGTTTTCGGCGGATAAATGCTGTCATGATCCCCCCATCCCGTCAGTCCGATATAAATCACAATCATTCACCTCTCTTCCAGTTTATCACACGCGTTTTCAGGTTTCCTCGGAAATGCTGTTCATATTGCGGAAAAACGCTGAGCGCAGATGCTGATATTGTTCCTCATTGGTATCCAAAAACGCCTCCTCTCTTGAGGAAGGGATATTTTGGTACTCAATAGGCTCCTGAAACTGTTCACTCGTAAAGTCATACACAGCCCCATTTATGCTGTTATAAAAATGCCAGCTCCCACCGACCTTTGTTTTGAAAATATCGCCCCCGAATTGCTCCTGTATCACCAATGCCGTCACGCCGCATTGGCCGCATGCCGGGCATTCTTTCGTCCATTTGGAACTCGTATGCAGCGACCATGATTGATTTAGTATGTGTTTGATGTGTTCCATCATCGAAAGCCCCCTTTTTAAAAAGATACCACGATGATTGATTTTTAAAAACCAAAGTCACTGACATAAAAAAACCGGCAGAATTCAATCTGCCGGGCTTACGAAGGAACGACCAATGCTCCCTCAATTCCGCTGTCTGCTTTCTCCCCATCACTGTACACGCTCCGTCCTCTGCTGTAGGTGGCCGAGATGCGGCAGGGGAAAGTATGTCCTTCATAAATGCTCTGCTTATGTTTTGCAAACATCGTTTCTGTTGTGACTGTGTACGGCTCCACGCTGACGAGAACGAGATCCGCGTCCCGTCCCTCTTCAAGCCGCCCTTTTTGCTGAAGGCCGAACCGCTTCGCGGGTGCCCCCGCTGTCCATTCAGCAATGGTTTCAAATGGAATGTCCCGCTCAAGGGCCAGTTCAAGCATGGCCAATAAAGTAAACTGACCGCCGCTGATTCCGCCCCATGACAAAAACATATTATCCTCCCGCTTCAGAGAAGGACGGCAGGGGGAGTGGTCCGAGGACACCATGTCAATATCCCCCGCGGTCAGCGTATCAATTAACGCCTCTTTTGATGGCTGCGATCTGAGCGGAGGGGCGCATTTTGCGACAGAACCCCTTTCGCGTAAATCGTCATGGCTGAACAAAACATAATGCGGGCATGTTTCGACCGAAACATCAAGCCCTTCCCGTTTCGCCTCTCTAATCAGCCGAACCGCTTTCGCCGTGCTGATATGGACAAAATGAACCGGACAGCCCGTCACTTTCGCATACTGAATCGTGCGATACACCGCTTCAGCTTCGGCTTCCTCCGGGCGAGAGGCCGCGTATGCATCCGCATTCACTTTCCCTTTATTCGCCCATTCCATCTGCAAAAAGCTTGTGATCGCATCGCTTTCTGCGTGAAGAGCAAGGATTTTTCCTGCTGCCGCGATTTCTTTCATGCCTTTGAGCAAGGTCCGTTCATCAACAGAGCGAAACTCCTCTGTGCCTGATTTTGATAAAAATGCTTTAAATCCTATCGCACCCGCTTCAGCCATCGGATGTATGTCATCAATATGACCGGGCACAAGGCCGCCCCATAACGCAAAATCCACCACCGATTTTTGCCTGCCGATTTCAGCTTTTGCGACAAGGTTTTCAGCCGTCACCGTGGATGGAATGCAGTTCAGCGGCATATCAAAATAAGTGGTGCAGCCGCCTGCGGCCATCATCTGTGAGCCTGTTTCAAACCCTTCCCAATCCTCTCTGCCCGGTTCGTTGAAATGAACATGGCAATCGATCGAACCCGGAAAAATATATTGCCCGCTAGCCTCCACAACTGGTGTCCCCTCTGCTTCAATTGCAGAACCGATCTTGGCAATAGTCCCGTTTTTCATTGCAATATCAGCTTCTTTAACACCATCCGGCGTGACTGCCTTTGCTCCTTTTATTACTAAATCGTAAGCCATACTGAACCCTCCCCTGTAAGGATGATGAATTTTTATGTCAGTTTATGTAACACAATCAGTCTATTTTCAACATTTTACTGTTACTATAATCGTATTACATCAGCAAAACAGCTAGAATTAATAATGAAATTTATTCATCTTAACCAATGGTTACTTTTTGTGAGAAAAGGAGAATGAGCTATGAATATTTTTGATGTGATGAAAATACCGGCTTACGAAAATGCAGTTTTAATTGCGGGCAAAGCAGGGGGAGAAAGAGAGGTTCAGCATGTCAACATGATGGATGCTCCTGATATCGCGGATTTTCTGCATAAAGACGAGCTGCTCGTCACCACCGCGTATCACCTGAAGGACAATCCTCACCAGTTATCAGAGCTGATTCGGCAAATGGCAAAACGCGGCTGTGCCGGTCTCGGCATTAAAACAAAACGCTACCTTGAGGATATCCCGAAAGAAATCATTGACCTCGCCGATTCACACGCGTTTCCGATCATTGAGCTCCCTGAGCATATACGCCTCGGAGACATTGTCAACGCCACGCTGAGCCATATTCTTGATATGCGTTCAAACGAGCTTCAGCAAGCCATTTACGCACATAAGAAATTCACAAACCACATTATGAGCGGCAAGGGATTGCAATCTCTGCTCAAAAAGGTATCAGACCTCCTTCATCTTCCCGTGCTGCTCCTTGACCAGCATGCCAAAATGCTTTCTGCATCTCATCAGATTTCATTTGAAACCGAAAAGCTCAAAAGCACGCTGCACACCGTGTCCGGGCCGTTTTTCACTTGTTTTTCTTCGATCTCAAATCAGAAAACATATTCTGTCCTTCCTATCTATAATCACGAAAAAAGCTGCGGCTACCTGCTTATACCGGAAATGGTCCAAGCCGCTGATAAAGGATTGATTCTCACCATTGAACAGGCTGCGAACGTGATTTCCTTTGAGCTGCTGAAGGAAAACGCGCTAAAGCAATACAGCCGGCGGGCGCGGAATGAATTTTTCAGTAATTTTATCGAGCGGTCGTTCTCTTCAGACGACGAAATTAAAAACCGGGCAAAAGAGTTTAAGCTCAGCTGGGATCAAAAATATATGTGCATCGCCGGAAAGCTCGACCGGAATGACAGATCGATCAGCTTTACTGAAAATCAGCTGGCCTCTGACAGTGTATTTGAATTTCTCGAAGGCGAATTGTCTGCCTTCCCATTCCCGCCTCACCTCTTTATTAAAGGAAATGTCGGCATTCTGCTGATCGAGGCGACAGACAGCTGGAGTGAAATGCACGCCTCGGTGATCAGCTTTTTAGAGCAGTTCCAAACACAGGTCAAAACCCAATTTAAACGGACATTGTCCTTTGGCATCAGCAACATTTGCCAAAAGCTGATCGATGTTCCGGACGCTTTCACAGAAGCGTCTGACGCTCTCCAATCAGGGCATTTATCAAGAAGCACGGAGTTTATCCAAGTGTATCACGCGAAAGATGTACCTGAGTTGCTCCGCCTGCTTCCGGTTGAGGATTTGAAGAAATTTTACAATTCCACTCTTCAAAGCCTGGCTGAAAAGCAGCAGGAGGATCAAAGCCTGCTTCATACACTGTCTGTCTATCTAGAGACACACTGCCAGATTTCCGAGACGGCAAAACGTTTGTACGTGCATCGCAATACGGTCATCTACCGCCTCGAAAAATGTGAAGAATTACTGGGCAAAAGCTTAAAAGATCCCGAAACGACAATGCGGTTGCGGCTTGCCTTGCGGATGCAGCGGCTGATTAGCTAGCATTTGTCACATGATGTTACAAAAGAAATGGCTTTTCGTTACTTTCAGCAATAACGCTCCTATTTTTCAGCTACTGTATCCAATGACATCCCGCAAACGGCACGCTATCATGTTACTAAAGTTCACATGTAAAAGGAGGGACTGTAGTGAAACAAAAACCGTTTGCAGTGTTCACTCTTGGCCTGCAGCATGTGCTGGCCATGTACGCAGGTGCGATTTTGGTGCCTCTGCTTGTCGGCAGAGCGCTGAATGTAACGTCGGAACAGCTGTCTTACCTATTGGCGATTGACCTGTTAACGTGCGGAGCCGCGACGCTTTTGCAAACCTGGCGAGGAACGCACATCGGCATTGGGCTTCCCGTCATGCTCGGCAGCTCGTTCGTGGCCGTCACCCCGATGGTTGCAATTGGTGCAAATTACGGCATTTCAGCGATTTACGGTTCAATCATCGCAGCCGGTGTCTTGATCTTCTTGTGTGCCCGTTTCTTCGGCAAGCTGACCGTGTTATTCCCTCCTGTCGTAACAGGAACTGTTGTCACCTTGATTGGTCTTTCTCTTGTTCCGACAGGTGTGAAAAATATGGCTGGCGGAGAAAAAGCAAACGGCAGCGCCAATCCCGAGTACGGTTCGCTCGAAAATCTTCTTCTTTCTGTCAGCGTCCTTATCCTGATCTTAGTCCTCAACCGCTTTCTCAAAGGGTTTGCCCGAACGCTTTCCGTTCTGATTGGGATTGCTGCGGGTACTGCGGCGGCTGCCGTCATGGGCAAGGTCAGCTTTTCATCTGTATCTGAAGCCCCTTTCTTTCAAATCCCGAAGCCGTTTTACTTCGGCGCTCCATCTTTTGAAATCGGTCCGATCATCACGATGCTGATCGTCGGAATTGTCATTATTGTTGAATCAACCGGCGTTTTTTACGCCATCGGAAAGATATGCGGCCGGCCTCTAACCGAAAAAGATCTGGTCAAAGGCTATCGGGCGGAAGGAATCGCCATTATGATAGGCGGGCTGTTCAACGCCTTTCCCTATAATACATTTGCACAAAACGCCGGATTATTGCAGCTGACAAAGGTGAAAACGAGAAATGTCGTCGTCACCGCGGGCTGTATCCTTCTTTTCCTTGGGCTGATTCCTAAGGTTGCCGCTCTTGCTTCCTCCGTTCCCGCGGCTGTACTCGGCGGCGCAACCGTTGTCATGTTCGGCATGGTTATCGCCTCCGGAGTAAAAATGCTCAGTACAGTGGATCTGAAAAACCAATATCATCTGCTGACCATCGCCTGCTCAATCGCACTCGGTATCGGCGCCAGCACTGTACCGGCGATTTTCACAGAGTTTCCCGCTCCGATCCGCATTCTGGTCAGTGACGGCATGATCACAGGAAGCCTGACTGCGATCTTTTTAAACCTATTCTTCAGTTTGCGCGACAGAAAGGAAAAAACCGTTCAGAAGGAAAAACAGCCTGTATTAGAAAACACACTCGTTTTAGAAAAAGAGGTGTAAATAGAGATGAAGGAACAGTATCATTCCTTTCAGCTTTTGATGCTTGGGCTTCAGCATATGCTGGCGATGTACGCGGGAGCCATTCTCGTCCCTCTGATCGTCGGAGCTGCGATCGGGCTCAATGCGGGCCAGCTGACGTATTTAATTGCCATTGATTTGTTTATGTGCGGGGCTGCGACTCTGTTACAGCTCTGGAAAAACCGCTATTTCGGCATCGGCCTTCCTGTTGTGCTCGGCTGTACGTTTACTGCAGTCGGCCCGATGATTTCTATTGGCAGCACATACGGTGTCTCAGCGATTTACGGTTCGATTATCGCAGCCGGGCTGATTGTCGTTTTAGCCGCGGGCTTCTTCGGGAAGCTTGTCCGTTTTTTCCCGCCGGTCGTAACCGGCTCAGTCGTTATGATTATCGGCATCAGCCTGATTCCGACGGCGATGAATAACCTGGCCGGCGGCGAAGGCAGCAAAGACTTCGGCTCACTAGGCAACGTGCTCCTTGGCTTTGCCGTTACAGCCTTTATTTTAGTGCTGTTTTATTTCTTTAGAGGGTTTATCCGCTCCATTGCGATTTTGCTCGGCCTTGCAGCTGGAACGGCAGCCGCTTTCTTTATGGGAAAAGTCGATTTTTCTGAGGTCGCGGAGGCGTCCTGGGTTCATGTTCCTTCTATATTTTATTTCGGCACGCCAACCTTTGAGCTGCCCGCCATTCTCACCATGCTATTGGTTGCGATTGTCAGCCTTGTTGAATCAACGGGTGTTTACTTTGCTCTATCCGATATGACAAACCGGAAACTAACAGAGAAAGATCTTGAGAAAGGCTACCGTGCGGAAGGGCTTGCGATTGTGCTTGGCGGCTTATTGAACGCGTTTCCTTATACAGCCTTCTCGCAAAATGTCGGTATCGTTCAGCTTTCAAAAATGAAAAGTGTCAATGTCATCGCCATCACCGGGTTTATGCTGATGGCAGTCGGTCTGATTCCAAAAGCCGCGGCATTGACGACCGTGATCCCGAATGCAGTGCTCGGCGGCGCGATGATTGTCATGTTCGGCATGGTCATTTCTTACGGTATTAAAATGCTTTCCGGCGTCGATTTTGAATCACAAGGCAATCTGCTGATCATTGCTTCTTCTGTCAGCTTAGGGCTTGGCGCCACGACGGTGCCCGCCTTGTTTTCCTCTCTCCCGGGAGCAGCTTCCGTGTTGACCGGAAGCGGCATTGTCATTGGCAGCTTAACCGCGATCGCATTGAACACTTTTTTTCAATGCAAACAGCCCCATGGCGCAGAAATCAATACGTAAAGGGGAGATGGCTCATGTTCACAATTGACGACCTGAATCAAATGGATAGACAAACACTGACTGACACACTTGGATCTATTTTCGAGCACTCTGCATGGATTGCGGAGGAGGCCGCGGCACTCCGCCCATTTTCCTCCCTTTCTGATTTGCATCAAAAAATGTCCCGCTTGGTCAAAGCTGCGGATCGCAAGACACAGCTTGAGCTCATCTGCAAACACCCCCGGCTCGGCACCAAGAAACCAATGAGCGCTTCCTCTGTAAAAGAGCAGCAAAACGCAGGGCTCAGTAAGCTTGAACAGCAGGAATACGAGGAATTTCTCAAACAAAATGAAGACTACTATCATAACTTCGGTTTTCCTTTTATTTTAGCGGTAAAGGAAAAAACGAAACAGGAGATCCGCCAAGCCCTGCTGACAAGGCTGAAGAACAAACCAGAAACAGAATTCCAGCAGGCTCTTGAGGAAATATACCGCATCGCTCGCTTTCGTTTAGAGGACATCATTACAGAAAAAGGAGAGATTCAAATGAAAAGAACCATGTCTTACGGCAAAGGAAATGTGTTTGCATACCGAACGTTTTTAAAACCGCTCACAGGCATAAAGAAAATCCCAGAGTCTTCTTTTACGGGCAGAACCAATACAGTTGTCGGCATTGATGTGACATGCGAAATTGGCGGAGATGCCTTTTTGCCGTCATTTACAGACGGAGATAATACGCTCATCGTGGCTACGGATTCGATGAAAAACTTTATTCAGCGCCACCTCGCTTCCTATGAGGGAACAACCACCGAAGGCTTCTTGCATTATGTGGCTCACAGATTTTTAGACACCTATTCACATATGGACACGATCACTCTGACAGGCGAAGACATTCCGTTTGAAGCGATGCCTGCATACGAGGATCAAGAGCTCGGCACAAGTCATCTTGTCTTCAGAAGATCGCGCAATGAACGCGCTCGGTCGGTGCTCAAAGCAGAACGAATGGGGGATACGATAACGATGAAGGAGCAATACAGCGAAATCACAGATCTCCAGCTTGTCAAAGTGAGCGGGAACTCCTTCGTCGGCTTTATCAGAGACGAATATACGACTCTTCCTGAAGATGGAAATCGTCCGCTCTTTGTCTACTTAAATATCAGCTGGCGTTATGAACACGCGGAAGATGCATACGCCGCCGATCCAGCCCGTTACGTGGCAGCTGAACAGGTCCGTGACTTAGCGAGCACTGTATTTCACGAGCTCGAAACGCCCTCCATTCAAAACTTAATCTATCATATCGGATGCAGAATATTAACGAGATTCCCGCAGCTCGCGCATGTCAGCTTCCGATCTCAAAATCACACATGGGATACAGTCGTCGAAGAGATTCCGGGCACAAAAGGAAAAGTCTACACAGAACCGCGCCCGCCATTCGGTTTCCAGCGGTTCACCGTGACGAGAGAAGACGCCGAGAAAGAAAGACGGAAAGCCGGGGAAGCATTAGGGAGCCTGAATGCCTGATGGGAAAGCTGACAACACATATCTTGGATTTAACCTGCGGCAAACCCGCGGCAAACGTAAAAATCGAATTGAAGCGGCTGTGCGAAGACAAAAGTCTTATTCTTATCAAAGGGACTTTTACGAATAAGGACGGCCGAGTCGATGCTCCGCTCCTTGCGGGAGAAGAGCTGAAATCAGGGGAGTATGTGATGGAATTCCATGCAGGGGATTACTTTGCGGAAAAGAAAGCGAACACGGCTGAGGCGTTTTTAACGATTGTAACAGTTCGTTTTCATCTTTCTGATCCGGAAGCTGATTATCATATCCCGCTTTTGCTGTCCCCGTTTGGTTATCAGGTATATAGAGGGAGTTAAGAAACGAGCCCGCCCGCTGGTGAGGCGGGCTCCGCAAATGTTTAGGGGTTGCTGGATCACTGCATAAATAAAAGACCCTCCCTATTGTGAGAGGATTCGCGAATTATGCCACATCCGGACCTCGTATTTGAGAGTTCGAGTTTCTTTTTTATATATTAAATTTATCGTTCTCTATTTCTACTTAGACTAAAAAAAATTTAAAATCAATTAAACTAGTATCACTATCAAGTTATCTCCATCAGCATATCATGTACTATCCTCTTTTAAGGGAGGTGAAGTTATGAGGTCATTCCCTTTGATCGTGGTGCTATTCATCCTATTAATCATCGTTGGCACTTCTTTCTTCGGTGGCTATTAAGAACTCACCTTACCCCATATCCGTCAGACGCCATAAGAATTCTTTATGGCGTTTGTTTTGCTATAGCGACAAGGTTTTGACAGGGAAATATAACACTCGCTACAAATCCTCGTCCTCCATTACAATATGAGATGAGAGCGAGATGTTTTCCCACAACGCGGCCGCGTCTTGATCACGCTCTTCAATTAATCCCACCATTTAGAAACGCTTGTTAACGGATTTGTTAGTTTCTATCGGATCGATTTCTTCCGCACCTACAAAAAATTTTTTTCATTCCCTTTTCTCCAAAATGAATTATTTTATTTTTTCAATCGATTTAACAGGTACTTCCGGTGGATTGAGTATTAAGTCAATCCGTTGAACAGTGACAAAGACGACAGAAAAAATCAGGGAACAAAGAAAGGTTAGTAAAAGTATTTTCCACCAATTTAAGTTATTCATCATCTCTTCTCCCTCTTTCCTTAATTTGTAACATTACCCATTTCTAGTATCAAACACAACTAGGCAAAAAGTAAAGGGAGAAGAGGTATTTCATCTTCACGATCTGTAATTGAAGTTTATCCTTTATCGATTCGCTTATTTTTTTATATCCGGTGCTTTGCCGTAGCTGCGGGAAAAGTCCAATGACTCCCTTTTCCCACTTGCTACCTCTTTTCTAATCCTGCAAGCCGACCGCATAATCCCTCCATAACCGGTACACCGGCACAAATTGCCCGCCAGACCTTCTTCAATATCTTCGTCAGTAGGTTGCGGGTTTTCCTGAAACAGAGCTTTGAGCGCAATCGTCATCCCTGGTGTGCAATATCCGCATTGGAAGCCTCCTTCCTCCAGGAAAGCGGTTTGGCAGATATCCAGTTCTTCTTTTTGAAGCCCCTCAATGGTTGTGATCGAATGGCCGTCCGCTTGGTATGCCATGGTCATACACGCATTGGCGAGCTTGCCGTCTAGCAGGACAGAACATGCTCCGCAACGGCCGATTCCGCAGGAAACCTTAGTTCCGGTCAGCTGGAATTCTGTCCGGAGAAGGTCAATCAAGCGAGCTGTAGGAACCGCATCAACCTCCTGCTCTATTCCATTCACTTTCATTCGGAATCGCTGCTTTCTTGCAGAGAAAGATCCTGCTTCTTTTACGTCCATTGCTTTATCCCCTTTCTGTCTATTTCATCAAGCAGCTCTTCACGCGAAATCGGCAGCTTGTTCACCCAGCAGCCGACGGCATCATGTACCGCCTTTACAATCGCCGGGGTGATGGCGATCGTTCCTATTTCTCCGACACCGCGCGGGCCATATGAGTCACCATCCATCAGCTCTTCTATCGCGGTCAGTTTCATTGCCGGAACATCTTTGATTCCCGGTATTACATACTGATCCAAATTCACCGCCGTGTAACGGCCGTCCGTCATTTTTGCTTCCTCCATCAGCGTATAGCCGAGCGCCATAGCAGCGCCGCCTTCGATTTGTCCACGATAGCCCTGCGGACTGACAACCGGACCTGCCGCAATGGCGTGCTCACAATCTATCACTCTGACATCGCCTGTTAATAGATCAACCTCCACCTCAACTGCAGCCGCTCCAAATGAGTAGAGAAAATGGCCGCCGACCACAGGATCAGGCGTTGTCGGAAAATCGAATGCTGTTTCCTCAGTCAAAGGACCTTTTTCTGCCAATTCCTTATAGTTCACCACCAGCTCCTTTGTATTATGCATCCGCAGCCCCCCAGCGCTGAGAATGAGTTGTTCAGGCAAACACGGGACCAATTGTGCGGCACGTTTTTTCAGCTGAGCTAGAAACGGTTTCTTCAAACGCTGGATCGCGTGCCACACCATGCTCGTGCCGCGGGATGCTGTGGAGGAGCCTGACTTTGGCACTTTTGCGGTATCCCCGATGATAATGGAAATATCCTCCGCCGCACAGCCCAGCTCTTCGGTGACAATATGTTCAATCGCGGCGAGTATGCCCTGCCCGCACTCTTCAAATCCAAATGAAGCCGTGATTTTGCCGTCACTTGAAAGGGAAAGGCGCCCTCCTGCGACATCCATCCGGCCATAGCCAAGCCCGCCCCCGTGCATGGTAATCGCGGCTCCAACACCTCTTCGTTTATAACGAGACGTCTGATGTTTTCTTTTGAGAATAGGAGATGCAGAAATGACGTTCAACACCTGCGCCGCTCCGTCAGTGGGCGCAATCCGATGCTCAAGCGGCCCCGGGTCATGCGGTTTTCTGATATTTTTTCTTCGCAGTTCCAGTGGGTCGATGCGGAGCATGCTGCTGAGGCGATCAAGATGGGTTTCAAGCGCAAATGTAATTTGATTGCCGCCAAAGCCTCGGAATTCTCCCGCCACCCCATTGTTCGTAAACACAGAGATCCCTTGAGTGCGGATATTCGGAATTCGGTACGGACCCGCGGCATGCTCAACAGAAAAATCCAGGACTGCCGGTCCCAGCGTGGCGTAAGCGCCTGTATCGGCAATGATTTTCACATCATGAGCCAGAAGCTTTCCTGTTTGATCAGCCCCTGTTTTGATCGTGATTTTCATCGGGTGGCGTTTGATTCCTGAGCGTACAGATTCCTGTCTCGTCTGATGAATTTTGACCGGGCATCCGCTTTTACGGGCTAAAAGCGCGGCATACGGCTGAATATTCAGCTCATCCTTTCCGCCAAATGAGCCGCCCATCGGACTCGACACAACCCGAATTTTCTCTTCAGGAATACCAAAAATGCGGGCAAGCTGAAAACGGTCCTTGTAGCCGTACTGAGTGCCAGCGTACATCGTAAAACCCCCGTCACGTTCCGGAACAGCTACGCCCCCTTCCGTTTCCATATACGTATGCATCTGCCGCGGCAGTTCGTAGGTTTCTTCAAGGATGGTGTGACACGATTGGAATCCCGCTTCCACATCGCCGTGCGAGAAAAACGTACGATGAAGGATGTTACCGTCCGGGTGCAGCATATGCGCATCTGGTCGGAGCGCTTTTTCCGGAGAATCAATGACCTCCAGCTCCCTGTACACCACGTGAATCAGCTCCAGTGCGGCTTCGGCAATGTCTTCTGTTTCTGCTGCGACGGCTGCCACTGCATCTCCGACATAACGCACTCTATCCTCGCATAGAACCGGCTGGTCAGGAATGACAATCCCAAAACGGTTGAAACCCGGAACATCCTTATGGGTGACGACCGCCCGCACACCTTCCATTTCTTCAGCCTTTTTGGTGCAAATCGATACGATTTCCGCATGAGGGCAAGCGCTTCTCAGGATTTTACCATACAGCATCCCCGGAAAAGTGAGATCAGTCATATACTTCAATTCACCCGTGACCTTTTCCCTTCCATCTGGCCTTATTCTTGATGGTTTGCTTACGCTCATTTATTCCCCTCCCTCAAACATCAGCTCGGACATGATGACGTTGGCAGCCGCTTTTTTTCTGTATGCCGCTGACACGAAAGCATCGGCTGAAAACGGCAGCTCCTTGATAAGTGTTTCGTACAGCTCGTGCGCCTCCCATTCAAGCTCCATCCATTTCGCCTCGCTTTCTATTAATCTTTTCGGCCTGATATCGGCATGGCCCGCTGCGAGGCGAATGTCACTGTCTTTCAGTAAACGTCCTGCCGCCACAGCAACCGCTCCAGTAAATGCCTGCCGCCTTCCCAGCTTGCGGAAAAACACACGATCTCCCTCTGGACGCGGGATGATCACACGCGTCACGATTCCATGTGAATACTCTTCACTGGAGATCCATTCAGCAAGCGGCAGCCTGACAAGCTCCTTCTGATAAACGATAAGCTCCGCATCAAGCACAAGCAGAAGCGGAATCAAATCCCCTATTTTACTCGCTATGTTGCCGCCAATTGTGGCCCGGCTTCGGATTCCCGGCGCTGCAACAGCAAAAACTGCATCACATAAGCAAGCCAGATCCCGCTTGATGAGGCTGTTTTTTCTGCATTCATTCAGCGTGGTGAGCGCCCCGATCGACACATGGGTGCCGTCAGCGGTAATGCCTTTCATCTCATCAATGCCTTCAAGGCTGATGAGATGCGTTTTCGGAAGAATTCCTTTGTCCCATTGGAGCTGGAGCAGCGTGCTGCCCGATGCTGCTCACACATCTGGCGCAAGCTGCTCCAAAAGAGAAAATGCCTCATCAAGCGCTTCCGGCTTCCATAATTGAATGTTCATTCGCGCTTGTGTCACTTGTCCGTTCATGTATTCGCCTCCTGACAGTGTCATATTCCTCCGGCGTATCAATATCTTCCAGTTCCTCGCACGCTTTCACTGCCAGCACCGCTCCAGTGCCAAGCTGTCCGTTTTTCAGCTGCCTGCGGGCACCCTCATCTCCCTTTAACTCCTTTACATATGGAAAACAGGCGGATGAGAAATAAATAGGCGGACTGAGCGTACGCAAAGATGCTGACACGGCAAACATTTCATGAGCCCTTGATATCAGGGCATTTACATGATCGACAGAAAGCTGCGGCTGGTCACCCAACAGAATGACGACCCCGTCTGCCCCCATGCTTTCCGCTATTCTCACCCCGGTGCTGACGGAATGCCCTTGGCCCTTTTCCGCCTCTTTACAGACATGCAAACTCCAGCGATCCAGAAAAGGCGGTGCTTGATATTGCTCCCCGATCCACTCAAGTGAAGCATGTTCTGTCCTCTCGACAATCAGCACATGGTCAAGACGGGATAATAGAGCTGTTTTTAATGAAGCCGATCCGATCGTTTCTCCTTTTAGCGGCAATGCCAGCTTGTTTGTGCCCATTCTCTCGCTTTTTCCGGCCGCCAAAAATACACCGATAATGCTCATGTAACCGCCAGCCGTTTTCGCGTTTGAAGGATTTCCGCAACGATGCTGACGGCAATTTCCTCTGGGCCTTCCGCGCCGATTTTCAACCCTACCGGACTGTAAAAATGCGCGGGCGGCTGTTTTCCATTCAGCAGCCGTTTCGTGCGGTTTTCAGAGCCTAGAAGCCCGATATAATGAAGGTCTCGAGAAAATAAGGATTCAACGATGACTTGATCGTGCTGAAAATGGTGAGTCGCCACAACAGCGGAATCCTGAGGCGAAAATTCAAATTCACTCAGCATCTGCTCCGGAAAGGCAGTGATCAGCTGATCTGCTTTTGGAAAAAGAGAGGCTGTGCAATATGCAGGCCGCCAATCTGTCACAATGACAGAAAATCCGGTCTCAGCCGCCAAATTGGCGAGCGGTATCATATCTGGGCCCGCCCCAAACAGAATGAGACGCGGCTTCGGCTCAATACGCTGAATAAAAATGTTTGATGATGGATCAAAATGCGGTACATGAAGCGTTGAAGCGGTGCGTTGAATATCTTGAAGCGGCACATCCGGCCAGTGCCCAAAATACCCGTTCTCTGACAAAAACAGATAACGCCCTGCCTGTGGGGATTCAATCTGTGTAACGGCTGTTACGGCTTTTCCTGAATGAAGGCAGTCTCTTACTCTTTCATAGTACCGCTTTTTTTCCTGAGAGATTCGTTCCGCATAGATATGAATAACGCCATTGCAGCCGACTCCCATGCCCCACGAAAGATCGTCTTCAGCCCGCATGTCATAGGATATAAGCGCTGTCGTCAGCTGATCGCCGAGTTCACCGATTCTTTCGGATATATCCTCTTCCAGACACCCGCCGCTCAGCAAGCCGATTCTTTCTCCGTTTTTCTTAAAGAGCATGGTGGCGCCCGCTTTTCGATATGCAGAGCCTTCGACTTGTACAATGGTCGCCAGCACAGCTTCATCCTGATCTTCCAGAAGCGCATCTAAAATCGTGTAAAAATACTCCAATGCCGCATCCCCCTTTCAAAAATTGCTGTAAGAAATAAAACGTCATTTTTATAGGTGCCTTGTATAAAGAATAGATGAAAAAAGAAAAAATGACTCATGCTCCGTCAGAAAATGCAACACAGAGAAAACGGATTTGTAAAAAGAGTCAAACGGAGAAAATCAGATTGGAGAATGAGCGAAAATGAAAAAAGCCTGCGGAATTCCACAAGCTTTTTCTTTAAATCGCTGCCTGGCTCTTAGCATTTTCATATACATCAAGCGCGGCCTGAAGCGCTTTTCCCGCTTCGATCACAGCGCCGTGTCTGAGAAGCACAGCTTCTAATCCGGCAAGGACAAACAGTACGTTTTCTCTTCTGCAGCTGTAGCCCATCGTACCAATTCTCCAAATCTTCCCGGCTAAAGGGCCGAATGAGCTGGCGATTTCGATTCCAAACTGTGCCAAAAGCATATGGCGGACCAACTCTCCGTCCACGCCGTCCGGGATTTGCACACAGGTGACAACAGGCATTTTGCAGCTCTCATCCCCAAACAGCTTCAGCCCCATCGCCTTAATCCCGGCTATTAATGCGGCCTCATGGTATTGATGCCGCTCGAAACGTGCTTCGAGACCTTCATCAAGCACCAGTCTCACGCCCTCACGCAAGGCATAAAGCATCGTCGTCGCTTCTGTATGATGATTGAGCCGCCGTTCACTCCAATAATCCTCAAGCTGGCTCAAATCAAAATAATTGCTGGTGATCGGACGATTTCCGGTAAGCGGCGCCTTGTCTGCCTGAGTCGCAATTCCGCGTTCCACCTTTTTGCGCGCCGCAATGATGTCCGCCACCCGTTCATTATATGTAATCGGCGCCATCCCCGACGGAACAGACAAACACTTTTGCGTGCCGCCGATAGCTGCGTCAATGTTCCATTCATCCACTTTCACCTCGCATCCCCCAATTGTCGCTACCGCATCGACAATAAACAGTGCATCCCAAGCACGGCACGCTTCTCCAATCGCTTTCAGCGGATGGATTCGGCCAGTTGATGTTTCCCCGTGCACCATCGCCACAATTTTCGGCTTCACCTTTTTCATTTCCCGTATAATATCCTCAGGGTCAAAAACCGTTCCCCACTCACACTCAATCGTATGAACATTCGCCCCGTACCGCTCAGCGATTTCAGTCAGCAAAAAGCCAAAGCGTCCGTATATCGGAATAAGCACGTCATCTCCCGGTTCAATGACACTCGCTAACACCGCTTCGATTCCCGCCCGGGAGGTGCCGTCAATCGGATACGCCCAGCGATTTTTCGTTTGAAATAATTCTCGGAGCATCTCCATCGTTTCATTCATGATATCGGTAAACGCCGGATCAAATTGGCCGACAACCGGCGTGCTCATCACTCTTAATACACGCGGATCGACCTCTACAGGCCCCGGTGTCATAATCGTTCTTAACGGTGTACATAATTCTTTTCTGCCTGACACAGCCATTCCTCCTTCATCAGTAAGCCAGTTTGTATAATAAATTAGTCAATGTGCGGACGCCGATCTCAAGCTGACGTGCAGAAGTAAACTCCTTCGGCGAATGGCTGATGCCGCCTCTGCTCGGCACAAACAGCATACAAGCGGGGCAGCTCCTTCCGATCATTTGCGCATCATGCCCTGCCCCGCTCACCATTTCTTCACAGCTGATACCGTTTTCTGCCGCTGTCTCAAGAGCCTTGGCAGAAAGCGTTTTGTCCATCGGCACAGGCTCTATCCGCATATATTCATCAATCATGGCGTGAATCCCTTTTTTGTTACAAATGCCGTTGATGACAGCAGTCATTTCTTTATGAAAATGCTCCAGTACATGCTGATTTTGATGTCGAATATCGATTGAAAACTGCACCCGTCCAGGTATGACATTGGCCACATTGGGCTGCACCGTCATTTTTCCGCATGTCAGACGAAGCTCATCCGGCTGTTCTTCAGCGCGAAACAGCAGTTCATGAATCACTCGGCTGCTGGCTGCGAGCGGGTCCTTGCGCCACTTCATGGAGGTGGTCCCTGCGTGGTTGCATTCTCCCTCAAGCGTAATCAGATATCTCCTCTGCCCGACTATACTTGTCACCACACCGAGATCTCGTCCTGACATTTCAAGCGTCTGTCCTTGTTCAATGTGAATTTCAATAAAAGCGTTGATATCTGTCCTGTGCGCTGACGGATACACGCCTCTGCCAAAACCGTTGTCATGCATCGCCTCTTGTAATGAAACACCTGATCCGTCTCTCGGTACTTCCGCATGCTTCAATGACAAAGCACCCATCATATTCCCTGATCCCCAGTATGTCATCGGAAAACGGCTGCCCTCTTCCTCACATAAAGACACGGCCTCAAGCGTTTTTTTCGGCGCTCCATATGTTTCTTTGAGCTGCTTTAAAGCAAGCATTGCCGCAAGCACGCCATATGAGCCGTCATACTTTCCCCCATTGATCACCGTATCGATATGTGAGCCGGCTAAAATCACTTCATCCGGAGACTGGGTGCCCTGAAGCCTTCCAAAGACATTGCCGACGTCGTCAAATCTGGCGTCAAGCCCAAATGCCGACATCTCCTCTTTCACGGCGAGCTGCGCGTCCATCCACTCCTTGGTGTACAAAAGTCTCGTCACTCCGCCATCAGCAGACGCACCGAATTGGGCAAGCCAATCGATGTAATCAGCGATGCCGCTTTCTACTGAAAGCCTCTGCTTTTCCATGTGCTTCCTCCTCTGGCCGTTATGGTGACTTCATTATAGAGGGAGGAAGACGTATAGTTCATCAGCACATAAACCAAAAAAACGTTTGTTTTTTGGTCATAATAACCAGCCTGCCATTCCATTTTAGGAATAGCAGCCAGTAAGGAAGAGAGTCAATAGGCAGCGATGGATTAAAAAAACAGCGAGAGGAAAAAGTGGTTCTAAAGATTCATTGTATGAACTAGCGAAAAACACGGGAAGGCAATGCTTTCAGTGAAGCAGCACTCGATCAAGGAACAGCGCTTGCCAAAACTCAGCGGGAGCAATAACGCGGACTAAAGATCCTGGAACAATAGAGTTCCGCCTCCTCCAAAGTTACTAATTTACAAATTTAATAAAAAATATACAAAATGACACTTCTAACCTTTATCTCAATTTTAGATAATAGACATGACCTGATCTAAAGGAGGGCAAGTGATGACAAAAAAAGCAAGGTTTCTGCCGCTCGTCTGTGTATTACTGATTTCCGGATGGTTTGCGCCCTCTGCTTCAGCAAGCGCGCAAACCGGATTGAACCTGAATGGCCGTGCAGCTACTTCTTCCGCAGCCTCCGGGGGCATTCTCTCATTAGTCTCTCCCGCGGCACCATACGCCGACACAGACACCTATTATGAAGGTGCTGAAGGAAAAAGCGGAGAGGCGTTAAAAAGCGCGCTGCACCGCATCATTAGCGGACATACGATGCTGTCTTACAGCGAGGTATGGAACGCGCTGAAAGAAACAGATGCAGATCCGGCCAATCCGAATAACGTCATCCTGCTCTATACGAATGAATCCCGTTCGAAAAACCTGAACGGCGGCAATGTCGGGGACTGGAACCGGGAGCATGTCTGGGCGAAATCCCATGGCGATTTTGGTACAAGCAAAGGGCCCGGCACTGATATTCATCACTTGCGTCCAGCAGACGTCCAAGTAAACAGTGCCAGAGGCAACATGGACTTTGACAACGGCGGCAACGAGTATGCGAAAGCACCCGGAAATTATTATGACGGAGATTCTTGGGAGCCCCGCGATGATGTGAAAGGCGATGTCGCCCGCATGCTGTTTTACATGGCTGTCCGTTACGAAGGAGATGACGGCTACCCTGACCTTGAGCTCAATGATAGGACAGGAAACGGCTCTGCTCCTTATCATGGAAAACAATCCGCCTTGCTTGAATGGAATAGGCAGGACCCTGTTGATGCCCGCGAAAGAAAAAGAAATGAAATCATTTATGAAAAATATCAGCACAACCGAAATCCATTTATCGATCACCCTGAATGGGCAGACGACATTTGGCCGTAAGAAAAAGGTGCTCCCCCGAAGGGAGCACCTTTTCTAATACACAGCCTGTTCCGTTTCAGCATCGAAAAAGACGGCGTGATCCATTTTCACCGCCAGCTGAATTGTATCGCCCGCGGAGATTCGATTGCCGCCATCCAGGCGAACCGTGAGCCGCTCGTTCCCGGCGCTGACATGCACAATCAGCTCAGATCCCAAATTTTCATTCACTTCCACCGTCGCTTTAAACACAGAATCAAACAGCCGGTCATTTCCAGTCATTTGTGCGATGTGCTCCGGCCGTACACCGAGTGTCATCTGTTTTCCGGTATAACCTTTTTTCTTCAGCCGTTTTGCCTTTTCTTCAGGGATATGAAGCCGGATCGAAGGGTTTGTGAAAAACAGCTCGCCATGGTGCTCTTCAATCATGCCTTTGAAAAAGTTCATTCCGGGAGAGCCAATAAACCCGGCCACGAACAGGTTTGCCGGATAATGATAGATATCATGAGGCTTGGCCACTTGCTGAATTTTACCTTCATTCATGACGACAATCCGATCGCCCATCGTCATCGCTTCAGTCTGATCATGGGTGACATAGATAATGGTTGCTTCCAGCCGCTGGTGAAGCTTGCTGATTTCTGTCCGCATTGTCACTCTCAGCTTCGCATCAAGATTAGAAAGCGGCTCGTCCATTAAAAAGACCTTTGGTTCCCGCACAATTGATCTGCCAAGCGCCACCCTTTGCCGCTGGCCGCCGGAAAGTGCCTTCGGTTTTCTCTTCAGCAAATGCTCAATCTCCAAAATGTTTGCAGCTGCATGCACCCGCTCGGCAATTTCTTGTTTCGGCATTTTTCTAAGCTTCAGTCCAAATGCCATGTTATCGAAAACAGTCATATGCGGATACAGCGCATAGTTTTGGAACACCATCGCGATATCACGCTCTTTCGGCGGAAGATCATTGACCCGTTCCCCATCGATGAAGAGGCTTCCTTCCGAAATGCTTTCCAGCCCAGCCACCATCCGCAGGGTTGTCGATTTGCCGCAGCCTGACGGCCCCACCAGCACCAAAAGCTCTTTATCTTTTACATCTAAATCAAAGTCCTTCACCGTTAATTGTGAATGATATGATTTTTTGACATGTTCAAATGTTAATGAAGCCATCAGAAAACTCCCCCCGTCTTTTTTTCTCCGTTATTTCGTCACTGGAAACAACTCGGTCTTTCTGTTATTTTTAGAGTAATCGATTCCCATATTTGCTATATTTCTAAAACAAAAAACGCAAATTTGTATTATAACGTCATAATACATTATAATATAAATAATAGCTTAAAAGGAGGCTACCCCTTGTTAAACAATGGAAGTTCAACACCTTTATACATTCAGCTAAAACAAATCATAACAGATGACATTAAAAAGGGCTTGTATTCCCCGGCTGCCAAGCTGCCCACAGAAAACGAGCTTTGCAGCAAGTATAATGTCAGCCGCATTACCGTCAGAAAAGCCATTCTCGATCTGGTCGAAGAAGGCTATCTGATCAGGCAGCAGGGAAAAGGAACGTTCGTTAAAAGCCCTAAATTGAAGAGAGAGCTGATCGCAGTAAACGGCTACTCGGAATTTATGGAATCAACCGGGAAAAAACCGAAGCATCAGGTTCTGTCCCATGAAATCATTCCAGCATCGAAACCGATCGCCGAAAAGCTTCAGATCAATCCCGAGAGCCCTGTCGTTGAATTAAAACGGATTTTATATAACGATGATCAGCCGCTCACCTTTGAGATCACACATTACCCGCTGGACATGTTTCCTGCCATCAATACGTTTATTGCTGACGGTGTATCTATGCATGATATTTTAAAGCAGCAATACCAAGTTGTTCCAACTCACAATACAAAACTATTAAATGTTGTCTATGCCCAGCAGGAGGAAAGCAAATACTTGGATTGCGATATCGGTGATGCGCTGTTTGAAATCGATAAAACCGCATTTACCTCAAACGATCAGCCGATCTACTGCTCACTGTTTTTGATGCACACAAACCGTGTCACATTTACAATCAACAGTCCATACACATGACAGGCATAAAAAACGAGACACTGCTTATAGTATTCTCGTTTTTTCACTGCTTCCCCCTTCCTCCAGGCGATAGGGATAGCCGTAGCCGAATGCCCCGTACACTCCGCATGTTTTCGCAGCTGTTTCCGCTCCTTGGCGCAAAGCGTTCATCATATCTTGCTTCTCACAAAACGCAGTCAAAAATCCCGCGATAAATGAATCTCCCGCTCCGAGTGTGTCTATTATATCAGCTTCCACAATCGGCTGATGATAGATTCGGTCTCCCGCAGACAGGATCGCCCCTTGCCCGCCGCGGGTCATGCAAACGATTTTTGCTCCGTACTCATGTGCCTTTTTGGCAAGCTGGCCGCACTCCGTCTCACTCAAATCGCTTCCTGAAAAGAACGCATACGTCACATAAGGACAGACCTTTTTCAAATACTCATCCTCTCGATTTGTTGAAAAATCAAAAGAGACCGGGATCAGCCCGCACAGCTGCGGCAAATCGTTCTCAAGCCTGCTGTACACACTGGTATGCAGCAGATCATGCCCGCTGATAAAAGATAAGTCCTTTTCCTGAAACACAAGACGGAGACGCGACTGGATGCCGCCCTTATTCGATCGGACAAAGATCCGGTCCCCCTGTTCATCAAGGGTAACGATTGCCATTCCGTTTTCCCCATGCGCCTGACGAATAAAATCAGCGTTGACCTTTTCTAATTTCAGCACATTCAGCAGATGAGCCGCGGCTTCGTCATTGCCGACAATTCCGATATAAGAAGCCTCATGCCCGAGCCGTTTTGCAAGCACTGAGACATTTAAGGCATTTCCTCCCGGATAGAATGTTTCTTGATCCTGATAGTAGTCTACAACGTTGTCTCCAACAGCAATTAATTTCATTATGCTTCCTCCTTTATCCTTTTACACTTCCGCTTGCAATCCCGCGGACAAAATATTTCTGCATAAATAAAAATAGAATAATAATCGGCGCGGCAGAAATCGTTAATCCCGCCAGCAAGACGCCCCAATCCGTCTGCAGCGCATCTCGGAACTGCATCAGCCCCGCCGGAATGGTCCGCAAATTCTCGTCATCTATGAAAATAATCGCAAACATAAACTCATTCCACGTATGATAAGCTGTCAGAATACCCGACGTCACTAAAATCGGCACACTCATTGGTAAGAAAATTCTGAAAAATACTCCAAAACTCGTACACCCATCTAAATAAGCCGCCTCTTCCAATTCTTTAGAAATAGAAAGAAAATAAGAGCGGATTAAAATGATGGTGAATGGAATCCGATAAGCCGCATAAGGCAAAATCAAAGCCCAATACGTATTGTAAAGCCCCAGCGACTGAATAATGGAATAAAGCGGCACAAGACTGACCTGAGGCGTCAGCATCAAACCGCCAAGACAAAGCACCAAAAAGAACCCTCTTCCTTTAAACTCGAACCTCGAAAGCCCGTACGCCGCCCATGCGCTGATAAAAACAGTAATCGCACATGTCAGCGCCGTCACGATCACACTGTTCATAAAATAAGAAGAAATCCCCTGATTCCAGGCGGACACAAAGTTCTCCGGATGCCACGAAGACGGCAGCGACCAGCTGTTCTCAAAAATATCATCCGAGCTTTTAAAGGCGCTCATGACCATCCATAAAAGCGGATAAGCAATCGCGATTAGATAAAGAAACAGAAAAACCCATACAGACGTTTCTCCGATATACCATTTTCGCCTCGGCTTTCTTTTCACCTCGATGTGCCGGTCAGGCACAGGCTCTAATCTAAACGAATCTGTCTTCTTTTGAGGCAGCATCTGTTAATCCTCCTTTCCGGTTTTAAAGAACTTCATTTGCATGAGCGACAAAGCAAGCGTAATGAGTAACACAACAGTGGCAATCGCTGAAGCATAGCCCATCATATCCTTTGTAAAGGCGCTTTTATATAAGAATGTGCTTAATACCTCAGAAGCGTTTCCCGGTCCGCCGCCTGTCAAAATGTACGGCTCGTTAAACACTGTAAAAGCGCCTGTCAGCGTCATCACCACCGCAACAAAAGACATCTCTTTCGTCTGGGGAATGGTAATGTGAAAAAACTGCTGAATTTTCCCCGCACCGTCAAGCCGCGCCGCTTCATACAGTTCATCCGGTATTTTTTGAATCGACACAATATACAGCATCGCAATATAACCGACAGACTGCCACTGCGATACAAAGATGACAGAAAGCATAGCCGTGCTGTCCTCCCCGAGCCATGCCCTCGTCAGCTGATCCAGCCCGATTGCCTGAAGCAGCTGATTCAAAAGCCCCGTCTCAGGGTTGTAAATAAAATCAAACAAAAGCGCGATAACCGTCATCGAGATGACAACCGGCAAAAAGAAAACGGTACGAAAAAAAGGCGACCATTTTCTGACCAGCTTATCCTCAAGCACCGCCGCCAAAATTAAACCGCCAAACACCTGGCATACAATTGAGATCACTGCGTAGAGCACGTTATTCGTGAGAGCTTGATAAAAGACAGGATCACGAAATAATTCAACATAGTTCTTCAATCCGATAAACGTTTTTTCCGGAGAAAAAGAGCTCCATTGAAACAGACTGAGAAAGACATTCTCAAAAATCGGGATATAAACGAAAAGTAGAAAAACAAGAGCCGGCAGTAAAAACAAATAGGGGATTATTCTATTTTGGTTGACCAAGGATAACTCATCTCCTTTATAAAAAGAAAAGGTGCGTCGCTTCACCTTTTCTTTGATTTATTCAGCTGACGCCTTCACTTGCTTGGCTGCTTTTTGGACGGCTTTCATGACTTGCTCCGGTGTCATGTCGCCGCCAAGCATTTGCTGGACGCTTGTTAAGTACACATCTGCGATTTCAACATCCACATCCATGTCAAACCACGGAACCATTGATTTGGCATCTACGATATGCTGAACGGCTTCACGCTGTATGGCTGTAGAATTTTCTTCGGTTGCCGTCCCTTGCACCGCACTGTATTTGCCGACGTCTTTGACGAGCTTTTCACCCATTTTTTTCGACGTCAGAAATTGCAAAAATTCCACTGCTTCCTTTGGATGTTTTGTTTTCGAGGAAATCATAAATCCTTCAGGCGCCCCCGTTAACGCTTCTGAAGATCCTTTTTGCCCGCTGATTTCAGGGAATGAGAACATCCCTAGATTCACTGGCTCAACCAGTTTGATTTCAGCAGTTTCTGCATATATCATCGCCGACTTTCCGCTCTTAAATTGCTGTCTCACATATTCATGGTCGACGGAGTTTACATGTTTATTGAAGTAAGGCATCAGTTCCTGCAGCTTTTCAAGTGCTTTCACATAGCCTTCATCGGTAAATTCACCCGTTTTGGCGTTATAGTCCTTTTCTCTTGTTTTTTCATCGACCATCCGCTGATTCAGCGTGCCGATATAATGTGAGATTGTCCAAGTCGCTTTTGTTCCGAAACTAATCGGTTTATAGCCATTTTCTTTCAGCTTCTTCGAGACATCGATGAGTTCATCCCAAGTCGCCGGGGGCTCTAGATTGAGCTTTTTAAATATGTCTTTATTATAGAAAAATGATTTAGCGTCCATTTGCCACGGCACGCCATATTGTTTGTTTTCATACGTAAATGGTGTAACTTGCGATTGAACGAGCTGTGATGACCAATCTGTATCATCTTTGTAGTAGGACGAGAGATCAAGTGCTTTCTTTCCTCTGATAAATTTAAAAGCAAACTCGTCACTCCATGAGAAGTAAATATCAGGAGGGCTGCTGGTTCCCAGCATAACTTTAATTTTATCTTTATAGGAGTCATTCAAAACCGCTTCAGTTTGAATGTCGATATCCGGATGCTCTTTTTCAAATTCCTTTACAACCTCTTCAAAATACCTTTTTTCCGGCTCCTTCGGCCATCTGTGGAAAAATTTCAATGTCACCTTTCCATCGGCTGAACTGCCCTGGCTCGAACAGCCCGCAATGGTGAGCATACTGACAGCTGCAATGATCAAAAATAAAAACATTTTCTTCAAAGGGTTGGCCTCCTCTGGACATTAGACTATAATGTTATATAACATTATAGTCTAATGCATAATGGTTCCTCTTTTTCAGATCAATACTCAACTTTCCACATGTATCTTCTATGAGATAAAGGATGATTTCTCGCTTCTGCCAAAGCGTCCGCATAGCTTCTCAGCACACGGTTAAGAACGAGCGGAGCAAGATAGCCTTTTACTGAATCGTCAATTGCAGTGAAGTCGTAAGATGCGGCATCGAGCACAGTCAGCTTTTTGCCATATTTTTTCGAGAAGGTAAGCGCCCGCTCTTCAAGAGGCCTTGTTTCATCTAAACCGAGCAGGATGATAAACGGCACGGATTCATCAATAATTTCGAACGGTCCGTGAAAATATTCTCCGGCATGAATGGCGTGGGAATGAATCCATTGCATTTCCATGAGAATGCAGATGCTGTAGGAGTAAGCGACACCGTAGTTTGCACCGCTTGCCATTGTATAAATGATGCTTTCTTTTTCATGTGTTTTTGCAAATTGCTGTGCGTTGTCAGCTTCCTGCTTAAGGGCTTCATCATACACAGCCTGCAATTGATCTAAACCTTCAATTGCTTTTTCAAATGTCGTATTGTTTTCTAATACCTGCAAAGCGCCGAAAACGATTTGATATAGAACACCATAGTTCGTATTGATCGCCTGCGCCTCATCACCCCAGTCATATTGGGCTACATATTGCGCTTCCTGTGCTAAAGGAGACTCCGGCTTATACGTCATTGCAATCGTAAGCGCGCCTTTGCTTCTCGCAAATGCAGCGGCTTTTACCGTTTCCGGGGTATTTCCCGAATGCGAGCACAAAATGACAAGAGACTTTTCACCAAGCTGAACAGGGTTTCGCTGAATAAATTCATTAGAGCTGTAAAGGTCAGAGCTGATTGATTTTGACTCCCTGTCAAACACATATTTACTCGGATACATAATGGCCGAAGACCCTCCGCATGCGACAAAGAATACATGGTCGATGGTTTTTCCTTTCAAATCCTGCAAGAAAGCTTGAACCTCACGATTAACTTTTGCTGTGACCTGACTCAAATCCTTCACTCCTCATTTTTATTATATAACGTTATATAACATTATATATTGTTATATTAAAGTCCAGAGATAGGAATGTCAATATTATTTTCTGAAATTTCTCATTAATTTACTTAGATGATAGACAAAGGATCTTTGTGTAGAAAAATGCCAAATCAAAAAGCCAGAACTTAATATAAGCTCTGGCCTCGCTGTTCAATCCGCAGACTGACTTCTTATTTAAAAAATACCTTGTCTATATTATACTTCGAGTGCTGTGTATTGATGATATAGGTTTCGTAAATTTCTCTTTCCATTGGATCTTCAACTACACATACTTCAATTTTATAAACTTCGTCTCTGTGATTTTTGATCGGTGAGACAGTGTCTTCAAAATGCTTTTTAATTCTCTGTCTTAACTTTCTGGCTTTACCGACAAACAGCAGCTCGTCATGAATGTTGTAAAACATAAAGATGCCGCCTTTATCCCTTGGTATCTGGTGAAAGTCAATGAACCCGTGAATCGCCTTTATTTTCGGTTCGTTATGATTGGCTGACTGCTGTCGCTCGGTGATCGTCACATTCGGTGCGGGTATATCAATTTTTATCAAAATCAGTTCACGTCCTCTTTTTCATTAAAGATAAATGCTAACACAGACAGGAAAGAAAAGCTAGAACAGCTTTATTATATTTGTTTGTCATGCCTTTCATTATTATGCAAGCGCTCCGGCAAGATCATAAGGGCTAAGGTCTATTTCTGTCGGCTTTCCGAGAACTAGCTTTGCGAGCTCTGAACCGAGAAACGGTCCCATCGTTAGTCCCGACGCGCCTAAACCGTTAGCGGCGTAAAGTCCTTGAACATTCGGCACGGCACCCACCACTGGCAGAAACCCCGGTGTAAACGGTCTGAAGCCCACTCTTGTTTCAATGACTGTGCTGTCAGCAAGCCCCGGCGCTGCGGCAAGTGCTTTGCTCAAGACTTCATGCTGTCCCCCTGCTGTCACACGCAGGTCTTTAAGATCGGCCTCATTTTCATGGGTGGCGCCTGCTACAATTCTGCCGTCATCAAAGGACAGAATATACTGGTCATTCGGCGGCATCACCACCGGCCACGATCCGGTATCTGCGCCAGAGATTTCAAAATGCATAATCTGCGCCTTCTGAAAGGACACTTGAAAATGAATGCCCAGAGGCTTCATCAATTCATTGGCCCATGCCCCTCCAGTCACGATCACATTATCAGCCTCAAACTGCTGCTTGTCTGTTTGGACACCGGTGACTCTCCCGTTCCCAAAAAGCAAGGACGCGTTTCCTTTTACAATGACTGCACCATGTTTCTCGGCAGCGTTTAAAAGCGACCGGCATAGCGCCCTCCCGTTCACACGAGCGGCGCCGCTGATATGAACCGATTCATAGCCATCAGCTAAAATGGGAAACAGCTTTTTCGTTTCACTCGCAGACAAACGGGTGATGTCACCGATCTCCGGCGCATGCTCGCGCCGCTTATACGCCCGCTCCTCCATCTTATCGAGCTTCTCCGCATCAGTGTGTATGCTGATCGCGCCGACACGCTTGTATCCGGTGTCTGTTTCACCGTCCTCTTCCAGTTGCTTGATTAAATCATTATAGTATCGCGCTCCGCCCTTAGCGAGCTGATACCAATCCTGATTGCGGCGCTGCGACAGCCAAGGACAGACGATTCCCGCCGCCGCGCCAGTCGCTTGTCCCGGTTCATTCCGGTCAATCACCGTAACCCGGGCTCCTGATTTTGCGAGATGATAAGCCGTCGACGCACCTAGTATGCCTGCGCCGACGATGATGTAAGACTTCATATGCAAACACCTTTTCTTTTATAATATCTATTCATTTTACCAAATAGAGTGCTTTCCTTCGACCTTTAGCCCCAATGTGGAAAAACCGCGAAGTTCGTCCAATCTCTTCACTCTCCTATTGAATATCCTGTCACTATCAATAGAGAAAGGATGATACCATGAGCGAAAATCGTCATGAAAATGAAGAAAACCAAAAGCGCAATGTATCAGTTGCTAAAGTTGAAAACAGCGGCAATGCAAAAGTCGTAGTCAACGTGAATACAGATCAGGATCAGGCACAGGCACAGTCTCAAGACGGAGAAGAGTAATGAACGAGAATATCATTCCTATCAACAGACATGCTGCGGAAATGCCCAAAAATGGCTCTGTTATTGAAAACAGCGGCAATTCGGAAGTCCATATTGATATTCACATTGACACAATGCCGATTGCCTTTGCCATTTTATGCTCTGCATTAGCAGCAAAACAGATGACAAAAGATGAATTCGACACGGCCTATACTCAATTGCTAGAGATGAAAAAAGTTGATATTCCCTCAGCAGCATCCACCATCAATATTCATCCTAATGATATATCCGAAAGTTGAAATAGCAACCGCAGGCTTAAACATGCCTGCGGTTCTCATCATTTTAAGTATACATATTTAGCCAATAACCATATGTTAACAAATTATACATATTAAGTAACAGGAACTAACCTTTCTTTATCCAAATTGTAAGGTGTAAGGAAAAATAAAAAAGGAGTGTTACAAATGAAATGTAAAAAAGCGATTATTTCTGCACTATCAGTTTCAGCTTTGGCTTTAAGCTTAGGCGGTGTGGCCTCTGCTGAAGAAATGTCAGCTACTCCAACACCTTCAATTCAAAATGTATCAAACAGCCCTATTAAAGTCATGGATGCCTTTTACCAAATGAAAGTAAACAGTTACTTAAATATTGCTAGAGAAGGAGCCACTAGCTATGTTGTAACTTCCGGTCGTGATTATATCTCTGTAAGTCAAAGCGGAGTGGTATACAGCAAGTCAATTCCTGGTTCTGCTCAAGTTACTATCTATAAGGGAACAAGCGTACTAGGAGTTGTCACGATTAGTGTTCGTCTGTAAACAAACAAAACCCGGCGGTATTCCGCCGGGTTTTGTTTTTACATTAACCGATTGAACCTTCCATTTCGAACTTAATCAAACGGTTCATTTCAACTGCGTATTCCATTGGAAGCTCTTTTGTGAATGGCTCGATGAAGCCCATTACGATCATTTCAGTCGCTTCTTCTTCGGAAATACCGCGGCTCATCAAGTAGAAGAGCTGTTCTTCAGATACTTTAGACACTTTCGCTTCGTGCTCCAATGAAATGTTATCATTTAAGATTTCATTGTAAGGAATTGTATCTGATGTTGATTTGTTATCCATAATGAGCGTATCACACTCGATGTTGGAACGGGCGCCTTCCGCTTTACGTCCGAAGTGGACGATTCCGCGGTAGGTTACTTTCCCGCCTTGTTTAGAGATCGATTTTGATACGATTGTGGAAGATGTGTTTGGCGCAAGGTGAATCATTTTTGCACCCGCATCCTGATGCTGGCCTTTACCCGCAAGAGCGATAGAAAGCGTCATACCGCGCGCGCCTTCGCCTTTTAGGATACAAGCCGGATATTTCATTGTCAGTTTAGATCCGATGTTGCCATCGATCCATTCCATCGTTGCGTTTTCTTCACATACTGTACGCTTCGTTACTAGGTTGTAAACGTTGTTCGCCCAGTTTTGGATCGTCGTATAACGGCAGTAGCCGCCTTTTTTCACGATGATTTCAACAACCGCACTGTGAAGAGAGTTTGTTGTGTAAACAGGTGCCGTACAGCCCTCAACGTAATGCACGCTTGCTTCTTCGTCAACGATGATCAGTGTACGTTCGAACTGACCCATGTTTTCAGAGTTGATACGGAAGTAAGCTTGAAGCGGTGTCTCAACCTTCACGCCTTTTGGCACATAGATGAAAGATCCGCCGGACCAAACAGCTGAGTTCAGCGCCGCAAACTTGTTATCAGTCGGCGGAATCACTTTTGCCCAGTGCTCACGGAAAATATCTTCATTTTCTTTCAGCGCGCTGTCTGTATCTTTAAAGACGATGCCTTGCGCTTCAAGATCTTCTTTCATGTTGTGGTATACAACCTCTGATTCGTACTGAGCAGAAACACCCGCAAGGTATTTTTGTTCAGCTTCAGGAATCCCGAGCTTGTCGAATGTTTGCTTAATTTCTTCAGGAACTTCATCCCAAGAACGCTCTGAACGCTCAGACGGTTTTACGTAGTACGTAATTTCGTCAAAGTTCAGTGAGTTTAGATCTCCGCCCCATTGTGGCATTGGCATGTTGTAGAAATGTTCAAGTGATTTCAAGCGGAAATCAAGCATCCATTGAGGCTCTTCTTTCATGCGAGAAATTTCTTCTACGATTTCTTTTGTCAATCCGCGCTCTGAACGGAAAATGGAAACGTCCTTGTCGTGAAAACCATATTTGTATTCACCAATATCAGGCATTTTTTTAGCCATCCATTTTCACTCCAATCCTTTTAATTGCCGCCCTCTTCTTTAGCGACTCCTTTTTCAAGTGCCTTCCATGACAGGGTTGCACATTTAATACGGGCCGGGAATTTTGAAACGCCTTGAAGGGCTTCAATATCACCCAGATCTATAGAATCATCATATTCTTTCCCTTGCATCATATCCGAGAAAATCTTAGACATGGAAAGGGCTGTTTCAATATCTTTCCCTTTAATCGCCTGAGTCATCATCGAAGCGGATGCCATTGAAATGGAACAGCCTTCCCCTTCAAATTTCGCATCTTCCACGATGTCTCCGTCAAGCTTCATTGTCAGCCTGATTCGGTCGCCGCATGTCGGGTTATTCATATCCACGACGATGCTGTCATTCAAAACCCCTTTGTTGCGCGGGTTTTTGTAATGATCCATAATCACTTGTCTGTACAATGTATCTAAGTTTGCATTAAAAGACATTTGTAAAATACTCCTTTGTCTTTTGAAGAGCTTCCACAAGCTTATCAATCTCTTCCTCTGTATTATACAGATAAAAGCTTGCTCTCGCAGTAGCAGTTACATCCAGCCATTTCATCAGCGGCTGGGCGCAATGGTGACCCGCTCTGACAGCGATCCCTTCCGCATCAAGTACGGTTGCCACATCGTGCGGATGAACATCATCAAGGTTAAATGTGATCAGCCCGGCACGCTCTTCCGGTCCGTAAACCGTCACGCCGTCAAGCTGACGGAAGCGTTCAAGTGCATAAGCTGCAAGCTTGTGCTCGTGGCGGGAAATCTCATCAAGACCGATTTCTTCGAGAAAATCAATTGCGGCACCGAGACCGATTGCTCCAGCAATAATCGGAGTACCCGCTTCGAATTTCCACGGAAGCTCTTTCCAAGTTGATTCATAAAGCCCGACAAAGTCAATCATTTCACCGCCGAATTCGGCAGGCTCCATGTTTTCCAGCAGGGCTTTCTTTCCGTACAGCACACCTACTCCGGTAGGGCCGCACATTTTGTGGGAAGAAAGCGCAAAGAAGTCGCAATCGAGATCCTGCACGTCAATTTTCATGTGGGGCGCGCTTTGTGCACCGTCCACCACAATGACAGCCCCGTTGTCATGAGCGATTTTCGCCATTTCTTTTATCGGGTTGATCGTGCCGAGAACGTTAGACACATGAGATACCGCAACAATCTTTGTATTGCTTGTGACCGTTGCTCTGACGTCATCTAATGAAATCGTGCCGTCTTCCTGCAGCGGAATATATTTTAATGTGGCGCCAGTCGCTTTGACAGCCTGCTGCCACGGAATGATATTCGCATGATGCTCCATATAGGTGATGACCACTTCATCACCCGGTTTGAGGTTGGCGCGTGCATAGCTTAGCGCCACCATGTTCAGTGATGTGGTCGTGCCTTTTGTGAAAATAATCTCAGCCATTGACTTCGCGTTAATAAACTTGCGGACTTTTTCACGCGCTCCTTCATAACCGTCTGTCGCTCTGGTTCCAAGCGTATGGACGCCCCGGTGAACATTGGAATTGTATTGGTTATAATACTTATCCAGTGTTTCAATGACAGCACGCGGCTTCTGAGAAGTCGCCGCGCTGTCGAGATAAACGAGATCATGTCCGTTCACTTGCTGATGAAGGATCGGGAACTGTTCACGAATATCTGTGATATTCATTACTTCACTTTCCTTTCGATAACAGAAACCAATTGTTTCTTAACGCCTTCAATCGGAAGTTCGTTAACTACCGGCGCAAGGAATCCATAGATGACTAAGCGTTCTGCTTCTTCTTTCGCAATCCCGCGGCTCATCAGGTAGTAAAGCTGAATAGGGTCCACACGGCCGACAGATGCCGCATGTCCTGCAGTTACATCGTCTTCGTCAATTAAAAGAATAGGGTTTGCGTCTCCGCGCGCTTTTTCGCTGAGCATCAGCACACGGGATTCCTGTTCCGCATTCGCTTTAGAAGCGCCATGTTCGATTTTGCCGATTCCGTTAAAGATAGAAGAAGCGGAATCCTTCATCACACCGTGCTTCAAGATATATCCTTCAGAAGCTTTACCGAAATGAATGATTTGTGTCGTGAAGTTTTCTGTTTGCTCTCCTCTTCCGACAACAACCGTTTTCGTGTCGCCGTAAGTGCCGTCACCGTAAAGGTTTGTTGTGTTTTCGGAAATGGTGTCGCCATCGTTCATGAGGCCGAGAGCCCACTCGATTTTGCTGTCGCGTCCGCGCGCAGCACCGCGGCGGTTGACATAAGTTGTCACGCCGGAAGACAGAGTATCCACCGCACCGTATGTCACACTGGCATTATCACCTGTGATAACCTCACTGATAATATTGAATACAGCATCTTTCGGGTTGACCGTGCTGATGTAGTTTTCTACATACGTTACTGAGCTATGGTCTTCCGCCACAATCAATACGTGGTTGAATAGAGCTGTATCGTTGCTTTCGTGGACATAAACAGCCTGAACCGGCGTCTCCACCTGAACATTTTTCGGAACATAGAGGAATGCCCCTCCGTTAACAAGAGCTGCGTGAAGTGCAGTTAATTTATGCTCATCAACCTTCACGCCGTCTTTCATAAAGTATTTCTCCACTAAGTCGCTGTGCTCGCGGGCAGCAGTCAAAATATCAGTAAAGATGACGCCTTTGTCTTTCAATTCCTGAGAAAGAGAAAGGTATGCAGGCGTCTGATCACGCTGTACATATAACGTTTTATCTTCGTTTTCGACATCGATCAGCGCTTTTGCTTCATCAGTCAAATCTTCTAATGAAGAAAGCGGCTCATTATCAACTGTATGCTTCGCGAAGTTCGTGAAGTTCCAGTTTGTGATTTTTGTTTTGTCAGGCTTCGGCATCGGCAGATCCTCAGCTTGTTCAAGAGCCTGTAAGCGCAGGTTTTTCAGCCAGGCAGGTTCTTGATGCTTTTCGGAAAAGCTTTTGAGATACTCCTGATCTACGGATAGTTTTGTATCTAGTGTCATATTAATCCCCCTAACGCTTACGCTTCTTGGCCTACAGTTTCGTCTTCAATGCCAAGTTCTTTTTTGATCCAGTCATAACCTTCTGCTTCAAGACGCTGTGCAAGCTCTGCACCGCCGGATTTTACAACGCGGCCTTGCATCATAACGTGAACCACATCAGGAGTGATGTAGTTTAACAGACGCTGATAGTGAGTGATCATCAGGCAGCCAAAGCTTTCGCTGCGCATTTTGTTGATCCCTTTTGATACAACTTTCAGAGCGTCAATATCAAGACCTGAGTCGATTTCATCAAGGATGGCGATTTTCGGTTCAATCATCATTAGCTGAAGGATTTCGTTGCGTTTTTTCTCCCCGCCTGAGAAGCCTTCGTTGAGGTAGCGCTGAGCCATTTCAGGGTCCATTTCTAAGAACTCCATGTTTTCGTCCATTTTGCGGATGAATTTCATAAGGGAAATTTCATCGCCTTCTTCTCTGCGCGCGTTGATCGCAGAACGAAGGAAGTCGGCATTTGTCACACCGCTGATTTCACTTGGGTACTGCATTGCAAGGAACAAACCTGCCTGCGCACGCTCGTCCACTTCCATTTCCAGTACATCTTTGCCGTCAAGCGTGATGCTGCCTTTCGTTACTTCATATTTAGGATGCCCCATAATAGCAGCTGACAGAGTTGATTTACCAGTACCGTTCGGTCCCATTACGGCGTGGAACTCTCCGCCTTTTATTTCAAGGTTTACACCTTTTAAGATCTCTTTCCCTTCGATTTCAACGTGAAGATCTTTGATCGTTAATGTTGAAGCAGCCATATCTATACCTCCAAAAATATATAATCATTATTCTCATTTTATTCTCATTCTAATTTTATAACAAATGAAAAGTAAATACAACTTTTTATCGTGCCTTGCACATTTCTCAAGTTTAACAAAGTTCAGCACTTTATTAAAGCAATTGAAAAAGAAAAAGAGTGGATTCCCACCCTTTTTTTAAAGACCGATTTTCTCATTAAGCTCCGCAGAATACCGCTTGCATTTTTTATATTCAAGCTCTCTCTGCCGCTCAACTTCCATTCTTGTATCCAGCCGGCGTCCGTATTCCTCGTACCCGATTCCATGCGACAGCTGCATCGCTTTTTCCATTTCTGACGTATAATCGAGGTCCAGTCTGTCCTGGCTGCTGCAAATAATGAATCAATCCCTTCATTTATTTACTGCTATTGTATCAGCTCTTCGACCGACGCTGCAAAATGGATATGGCTTGATATAACAACGGATGAGACGAAAGGACCCTTTGAGTTGAAATGAGAATCGTTTTTCGGAATATTCCTTCTTCTAATGCGTAGTGTTTCCAAATTCCTCTATGCACTGCTGGACAACTGTCACACCTTGGCTTAGAGCAGCTCCGCCTCCGAATGCAGCCGCCACACTGACAGCTTCAAGAATGTTTTCTTCCGTCGCTCCTTGGTCAAGACAGCCTTTTGTGTGATAGATCATGCAATATTCGTCCTGAGCATTGATAGCGATCCCCAGTGCAATCAGCTGTTTTTCTCTTTCTGTTAGCGAATTAGCTGCAAAGCATTGTTCGGTAAATTCGTTAAACTTTCTTCCCATCATCGGCATCTTCTGTTCAAATGTGCCTAAACTTTGTTTATATTGTTTTAGCGCGTCCTGCATGCTTCCTCTATCTTGATTCAAAGAAAATCCCTCCATCTGTTTAACATTCCTTTTTATTATGAACAGCTTTAAGGAAAATACCCAAAAAACCCCGGATTTCTCATCCGGGGGTTCAGCGGGTCAGCAAACCCTCGCATTCGTTGTCAGACCTGCGCGTTGGTGCTCACGAATTATAGCATTCGATCCGCTCCAATGCTCGGTCTTCCTAGACTTCAAGGGTTTTCAATCACGCCGAAAAGATGACAAAGCCCTAAAACGAATATCGTTTTAGGGCTTTGTCAATAATTGAACCCCGGATTTCTCATCCGGGGTTTCAGTCTTATTCAGATACAGGAAGCACAGCTCCGTCATATTTTTTATCGATGAAGTCTTTGATCTTTTTAGAGTGAAGAACTTCCATCAGCGCTTTGATTTTTGCAGAATCCTCTTCGCCATCTCTCACTGCAATGATATTGGCGTAAGGGTTATCTTTTGTTGATTCCACTTCAATCGCGTCTTTTTTAGGATTTAATTTATTTTGGATCGCATAGTTCACATTGATGAAGGCCGCGTCTCCTTCTTTGTTTTCATATGCTTTTGCCGTTAATTCAGGCGCTACTTTTTTGAACTGAAGGTTTTTCGGGTTTTTCTTAATGTCTTTCAGTGTTGCATCGACTGTCTCCACTTTGGAATCAAGTGTAATTAATCCTGCATTCTCAAGCATTGCAAGCATACGGCCTTGTTCAGCGACGTTATTTGTCAGGATAATTGTCGCACCGTCGGGAAGATCTTTTAATGATTTGTATTTTTTAGAATAAATACCGAATGGCTCTAAGTGAATCGCGCCGGCATTCACAAGTTTATAATCTTTGTTTTCTTTCATTTCTTGCTCAAGGTAAGGAATGTGCTGGAAGAAGTTCGCATCCACTTCTTTATCAGCTAAGGCTTTGTTGTACATTTTGTAATCACTAAGCACTTTCACTTTCAGTGTGTAGCCTTTTTCTTTTAACAATGGTTCAGCTTCTTTTAAAATTTCTGCATGCGGTGTTTTTGTAGCTGCAACAACAATTTCTTTCTTGCCGGATTCAGCGTTATTAGAACCGCAGGCAGCCATAACTCCTGCAAATACAAGCAGTAATGCACCTAAAAATAGCTTTTTCAATGTAAATCCTCCCTTATCGTTTGTCTATTATATTTGTTATGACATCACCGATCATTTGAATAATGAAAACGATGATTAAAATAAATACAGTAGCAACGAAGGTCACATCAGTATTATTAGACTGATATCCTTCTACATATGCAAGGTTTCCAAGGCCTCCTGAACCGATGGCGCCCGCAATTGCCGTTGAGCCGATCAAAGCGATGGCCGTAACCGTGATCCCAGAAATAAGGGCCGGCATGGATTCCGGAAGCAACACTTTGAAAATAATCGTTGATGTTTTGGCTCCCATTGATTTCGCAGCTTCGATGACGCCTTTATCCACCTCGCGCAGCGCAATTTCAGCAAGCCGCGCGTAAAACGGGGCTGAGCCGATGACTAACGCCGGAAGTGCCGCGTTCGGCCCTAAGATGGTGCCGACTAAAAACTTCGTAAAACCTAGTAATAAAATAATTAAAATGAGGAACGGAATAGACCTGAATACATTGACAATGGCCGCAATCACAGTGTTGACCGCTTTGTTCTGCCAGAGGCTCCCTTTGCTTGTGAGAAAGAGCAGCAGACCGAGGATCACCCCGATGACAAAGGCAAAAACCAAAGAGATCAGCGTCATATAAAGCGTTTCGTATGTCGCGTTCCATAATTCAGTTACATCAACGTTCGGGAAGTATTTTTCAAACATTCGTGATCACCTCTGCTTTCACCTGTTTGTCATTAATAAACCGGATCACGTTTTGCACTTCTTCCTCGTCACCGTCAATATGGATGAACAATGAACCGTATGCTCCGTCCTTCGTCTGCGAGATTTTCCCTTGCAGAATATTGACACTGACATTGAAGTTTCTGATCATCTCTGTAATCAGAGGCTGTTCAGCCGCTTCGCCGACAAATGTGAGCTGAACCGTTGTTCCTGACGCTTTTTCGTCAAGAAGATGCTGAAGCGTTTCTTTTGTTTCTTCAGGCTCAGTCACCTGCTGGACAAATCGTTTTGTCATTTCTTCCTTCGGATTCTTGAAGACATCGAGAACTTCTCCTTCTTCAACAACCTTTCCGTTTTCCATGACAGCGACTCTGTTGCAGATTTTGCGGATGACATGCATTTCGTGTGTGATCAGCACAATCGTCAAACCGAGTCTTTCATTAATATCGGACAAAAGATCCAAGATTGAATCAGTTGTTTGCGGATCTAAAGCTGATGTCGCTTCATCACAAAGGAGAACCTTCGGATTGTTTGCGAGCGCTCTGGCGATTCCGACCCGCTGCTTTTGTCCGCCGCTCAGCTGGGATGGGTAAGATTTTTCTTTTCCTTCTAAACCTACCAGTTTAATCAGTTCATTGGCACGCTTGATCCGCTCGCTTTTTTTCACCCCGGCAATTTCTAAAGGAAACATAATGTTATCTCTGACAGTTCGCGACCAGAGCAAATTGAAATGCTGGAAAATCATACTGATTTCATGGCGTGCTTTTCTTAAATTGCGTCCGTTTACTTCATTAATCTTTGTTCCCGCCACTTCCACGATTCCTGAGCTTGGTTTCTCAAGTCCGTTCAGCAGACGGATTAAGGAACTTTTACCAGCTCCGCTATATCCTATAATTCCAAAAATCTCACCTTTTTTTATGGAAAGCGAGACATTTTGGACAGCATTGACATCTCCATGTTTCGACTTATACACTTTTGAAACATCCTGAAGATTGATCAAAGCGATCACCTGCCTTAACACTATTCTAAGAAATCTTCCGGTTTTTTCTGCAAAAGAAAAGCCTTTCTGCATACTTGAGCAGAAAGGCTTATATAAAACGCCTTTCTCTCATCTTTCAAAGCTGAACGCTTCGTGTGAATTGGCACCATTTCAACAGTGTTGATGGTTGCCGGGCTTCATAGGGCACTTCCCTCCACCTCTCTTGATAAGAGAAATATATAGTCTTTTTCGTCCGGAAATTCTTAATGTAGAATAGCATGGCGAATGATAAAATGTCAATAAAATAAATGATGTCAACTTTTACTATTATAATAATTTACTATTTTTCAATTCTTTAGAATCCTCTGAAAAAAACCATTAGTCAGCCACAGAATGGCTTCCAGCTTTAACAGCGCTCTGAATGAACCCTTTACCTTTAGGCTTCCGCTCTGGATCAGGTGCTGAAGGGAAATGTCTCCATGCAAAAGATCAATGATTTCTGTTTGGTTTCCATAAAAGGTCAGGTTGGACGTGTGGGGCGGAGAAATCTTTTTCATTTCCCCTTGTTCGTTTATTGAGACGGTTAAGGCTTCTGTTTCTCCTTGGAAGGTAATGAGCAATGTTGAAGTGTTCAAAAGGGGTTTTAAAAACAGATGCTGGTAATCATCTTCTAAAACTTCCGCTTTCTCCATTTGTACAACCTCCTATTTGTTGGTCATACATACACATTTCTCTCCTCAGCGCAAGAACCCCTTTATAAAACGAACGACAATTTCATTGGAATGCGCCGAGAAAAATGTCATAAATGAGATGCAGAAGATGATTTTTGTTTGATCAGCTCATATAAGTAAGAAACGGAATGAAACGCATACCCTCTTTCAATTACTTTCCCGCCCTTAAACAGCAGAAAACAAGGGACGCTTTCAATCTGATATGCTTTAGCAAACGCCGGTGAATAGTTGAGATTATTTTTATAGAAGGCGACAGACGGAAGCATTTCTTCGACGACTGTCAGCATTTTGCTTGCCAGCTGGCAGGTCCCGCAAAACGGAGTATATAAATATAGGAGATACACATCATCAGTAATGTGTTCAAGTTCTTGTTCTTGGAGTTCTTTCATGCTATAACACCTCAGGTCTTTCTTTCAAGAAAAATCGTATGGACATTCAGATTTGCGCTCAGCAATACAGATGCTATATGGTGTCTGGGCGCCGCCGCGACTTCCTTATAGGCTTTGTCGATATGTATATGGAAGGCTTCATTAAATTCCCTTTTCAGCTGTTTTCTCAATTTCTCGCCCGATTCATCGGCATCAACCAAAATATAGACGTCCTTCTCATAAAGCTCGTCAGCCAATTCCTCCAGCTTCAGCTGGCTGATTGTTCCGTTTGTGCAGAGAATGCGCACTGGCTCATTCAGGACGCTTTCAATCTTTTCTTTATCTGATTTCCCTTCAACAATCAAGACTTTTTCCAGCTCGTCCATGTTCATCTGCTTCACCTGCCGCCAAATTTGAAACGTTCAGATTGTAAAAGAAGGCAGTGAAATTCACCGCCAACATTAACACCAGCCGCTTTCGTAGTCACAATCCACATATTTCTGATCGTCTCCTGAAACCACGTCGGCTGTCTTATAAAACTTTTCATTTTCATAGGTAAAACCGGACTTAAGCTCATATTCATTCATGCCTGTCATTTGGCCGATCATCTCATCTTCATGATATAACGAGAGCCGGCCATTTTGAAAGCGGCCTGTCACATCATTGGTGACATCGAGCTTTTGTTTGCTGAAAGCCATATTGGACACCTCCCATAGCGTTAGCGTATCCAATTGCCTGCTCAGCTATCCGGTTTTAGTCTTGCTGTGTCATCTCTTCGTATTGCTCTGCTGTCATTAGTTTTTCAATTTCAGACGCGTCAGACGGTTCAACGACGATCATCCATGCTTTTTCATACGGAGATTCGTTGACGAACTCCGGGCTGTCATCAAGATCTTCGTTTACTTCCACTACAGTTCCGTTAATCGGTGCGTAAAGCTCAGATACCGTTTTTACGGATTCTACACTTCCGAAAGGCTCGTCCGCTTTAATTTCAGCGCCGACTTCAGGAAGCTCAACAAACACGATATCTCCGAGCTCGGATTGGGCAAAATGGGTAATGCCGATTTTGGCTTTTTCTCCTTCAACTTTTACCCACTCGTGTTCTTCTGAGTAACGCAAATCTTTAGGTATGCTCAATTGAATCCCTCCATTTTTTACAGCACTACAATAAGAAGATACCACACTTTTCGAAAAAAATTTACATCATGACCAGTTTTCTTCAAATTGATCTTCTTTAAAGCCGACTGTCACTTTTTCGCCGTCTGTTGTGAGCGGGCGCTTGATCAGCATTCCGTCTGAAGCCAGCAGTTCAAGCTGTTCGTCTTCTGACATATGATACAGTTTTTCCTTCAGATTCAGTTCACGGTATTTCATGCCGCTTGTGTTGAAGAATTTCTTTAAATCCAGCCCGCTTTTTTCATAAAGCGATTTTAGCTCCTCTTTGCTTGGAGGCTGTTCTGCAATATGTATTTCGTTGATTTCTTTTCCGTGTTCTTCAAGCCATTTTTTCGCTTTGCGGCACGTTCCGCATTTAGGGTACCAGTAAAAAGTTAACGACATCTTCTTCCCCCTCAATAAAATAATCGAGGTTATTTTAACACAGTTTGTTTTAAAAACCTAAAACAGTGCTTCATAAAAAAAGAGCTCCGGATGAGCGGAGCTCCTTGGGACTCAGACAATATATTTTTCTGCCTCGAACACACCCGCTGCCGCTTCACGTTTTTTCCGAATGACATTTTTAGGCGTCACGCGTGTCAGCTTGCGGAGAGCCGAGAGCATCATACGGAGAGAATCCCCTTCTTCCATTGCTAGTAAAGATTCTTTCGCATGGGCTTCAATTTCGTTAAAGGCTTCTTGAACGAAAATTTCTGTGTACAGCAGCTTTTGCGCTGCTTTATCGCTTCCTTGCGCGGCAATTGCCTTTTCCGTTCTGAGCACCGCTGATTCCATTGCATATACATTGCTGACAATATCAGCAACGTTTACGAGGATTTCTTGTTCGCGGTCGATCGCTTTTCCGTATTTTTGCGCGGCAAGGCCCGCGGCGAACAGGGCGATTTTTTTGGCTTGCTTGACGATATATTTCTCTTGCTCTAATACGCCGGTGCCCGGCTCCTCAGGCATAAGCATCATGAGTTCTTCTTGAAGCGCCTGTGCCTTTTCAAAAAGAGGCAGCTCGCCTTTCATCGCTTTCTTCAGAAACGTGCTTGGCACGATTAACCGGTTAATTTCATTTGTTCCTTCGAAAATCCGGTTGATCCTGGAATCCCGATAGGCTCTTTCCACCTCATACTCCTGCATAAATCCGTAGCCGCCGTGGATTTGCACGCCTTCATCGACAATATAATCAAGCGTTTCAGAGCCAAACACCTTGTTGAGAGAGCATTCAATTGCGTATTCGGCAATGGACTTCGCAATTTGTCTTCCGTCCTTTAGGTCTTCAGCTGTAAACTGGCTCATATTGTCTTCAAACAGCCCAACGGTTCTGTACACAGAGCTTTCCATCGCATACAGTCTTGATGCCATCGTCGCGATTTTTTCCTGGGTCAGCGAAAAGCCTGCGATCGGCGTTTTAAATTGGCGGCGCTGATTTGCGTAAGCTGCCGACAGCTCGATCACCCGTTTGGACGCGCCGATCGTTCCTACTGCCAGCTTGTAGCGGCCGATATTTAAAATATTAAAAGCGATGACATGCCCTTTGCCGATTTCTCCAAGAAGGTTTTCCTTCGGCACCTCAGCCTGATCCAAAATAAGGGTTCTCGTCGATGACCCTTTAATTCCCATTTTCTTTTCTTCAGGTCCGGTTGATACGCCCGGAAAATCTTTTTCTACAATGAAAGCGGAAAACTTTTCGCCGTCCACTTTGGCGTAAACGACAAAGACATCGGCAAAAGCTGAGTTGGTAATCCACTGTTTTTCTCCGGTTAATACGTAATGCGTTCCAGCTTCATTCAGCACCGCTGTCGTTTTTGCGCCTAACGCATCAGATCCGGAACCCGGCTCAGTCAGTGCGTACGCAGCGATCTTTTCCCCAGAAGCCAGATCAGGGAGATATTTTTTCTTTTGCTCTTCCGTTCCGAAGAATACGATCGGCAAGGAACCGATGCCGACATGCGCACCGTAAGAAAGTGAAAAGCTTCCCGCACGCGAAAATTTTTCAGTGATCAGCGCCGAGCTGATCTTATCAAGGCCCAGCCCGCCGTATTCCTCGGGCACATCGGCTCCGAGAAGCCCCAGTTCTCCCGCTTTCTTCAAAAGCCGGACGGAATGTTCAAACTGATGGTTTTCAATTTCATCTATATGCGGCAGAACGTCCTGCTCAATGTAATCCTCCGTTGTTTTCGCAATCATTTTATGCTCGTCGGTGAAATCCTCCGGTGTATACATCTGATCATATGTGACATCCTCGATTAAGAAGCCGCCGCCTTTTAGTACTTCAGCCGTTTTTTTCGTCATTTGTTTTTCCCCCTTTAGCATAATTCAAATACGCCGGCTGCTCCCATCCCGCCGCCGATACACATTGTGACGACTCCAAATTGCTCGTTTCTCCGTTTCATTTCATGAATCAGTGAGAGTGTCAGCTTTGTGCCCGTACATCCAAGCGGGTGCCCGAGTGCGATAGCGCCTCCATTGACATTCACTTTCTCCTCATCAATCCCCAGCTCCCTGATGACTTGGATGGCTTGTGATGCAAACGCTTCGTTCAGTTCGAACAGCCCGATGTCCTGCAGTTGAAGCCCGGCAAGCTTCAGTGCGCGCGGAATGGCTTCCACGGGCCCGATGCCCATGACTTCCGGCGGCACCCCGCCAACTGCAAAGGAACGGAATTTGACAAGCGGCGCCAAACCAAGCGCATCCGCTTTTTCGCGATCCATCAGCATGACAGCCGCCGCCCCGTCACTTGTTTGCGAGGAATTTCCGGCAGTGACTGTCCCGTCAACGGAAAAGGCCGGGCGTAATGTGCTTAAAATGTCTGTGGTCGTTTGCGGGCGGACACCTTCATCCTGAGAAAAAACAGTATGTTTTACCTGCGGCTTATGGTTTTCGCCGATTTCTGTCACCTTGACTTCGACAGGGACAATTTCATCTTTAAATTTCCCCTCTGCAAGGGCTTCGGCAGCTTTCTGGTGGCTGCGCACGGCAAAAGCATCCTGATCTTCACGGGAAACGCCGTATTTTTTCGCAACCTGTTCTGCCGTGTGTCCCATGCTCATGTAATACTCCGGCGCTTTCTCGGCTAATGCGAGGTTCGGACGGGTCACATGCCCCATCATCGGAACCTGTGACATAGATTCCGCTCCGCCTGCAATGGCCGTATCGTAGGCGCCAAGCATAATTTTTTCTGCCGCATATGCGATGGACTGAAGACCTGAGGAACAGTAGCGGTTGACCGTAATCGCCGGCACCGTATATGGCAGACCCGCAAGCGCGCCGATATTTCTCGCCATATTGAGCCCCTGTTCTGCTTCAGGTGTCGCACAGCCAATAATTAAATCGTCAATATTGCCCTCATAGCCGCCTGCTCGTTTCAGCGTTTCTTTCACGCAAATGGCTCCCAAATCATCCGGGCGAACGGTGGCCAATGAACCTTTTTTCGCTTTCCCTACCGGTGTTCTTGCTCCTGCCACAATAACTGCCTCTTTCATAAACTCCCTCCTAGTTCCGTAAAGGTTTGCCTTTCACCAGCATATGCTGCATTCTCGCTTGAGATTTCGCCTCGCCTGCCAGACTTAAAAACGCTTCTCTCTCAATTTCCAATAAATACTCTTCATCCACCTCTGTTCCGAACGGCACTTTTCCGCCGGCAATCACAAAAGCGAGCTTTTTAGCGATTTTCATATCATGCTCAGATAGGTAGCCGGACAGCTTCATTTGCTCTGCACCGAGCAGAAGCGCGGCATAACCTGTTTCCCCCGCCACCTTGACCTTTTCTTTTACAGGCGGCCGCCAGCCGGTATCGTATAAAGAGGCGGCTAACTGCTTTGCATCGTACAGGAGGTGATCCTGGTTAGTGCTGATACGGTCAGCCTCTTTTAAAATGTTTAGTTCCCGAGCCTCTTGGGCGGAAGTTGACACCTTAGCCATTGCGATCGTTTCAAATGTTTTCATAGCCGCATTCATCGGATCAAGACCGCGGCGAAGATGATTGATGTACAGCTCTTTATTGCCCCCTCCTCCAGGGATAAGGCCGACTCCTGATTCTACAAGTCCCATATAGGCTTCGCTTGCCGCTTGTATTCGTGCAGCAGGGAGACACACTTCCGTTCCTCCGCCGAGCGTCATGCCAAATGGAGCTGCAACAACAGGTTTCGTGCTGTATTTGATGTTCATCATTGTCTCTTGAAAACGCCGTATCACCAAATCAACTTCCATAAAGTTGTCATCCTGTACTTCCATTAAGATCATGGCAAGATTGGCGCCCACGCAGAAATTTTTTCCTTGATTGCCGATGACAAGCCCTTTGTAATTCCGCTCTGTTTCTTCCAATGCTTTGTTGATCATTTGAATGATTTCGAGCCCGATGGCATTGCTTTTCGAGTGAAATTCCAGAAGCGCTACATCGTCACCAAGATCTATCAAGCTCGCTCCGCTGTTTTTCGCAATGACGCCGTTTGTTTCTTTAACTGACTGTAAATGGATGCGTTTCTTGTTTTCTTTTACGGCCCTGTATTCGCCGCTTTCGTAATAAAGCACTGTTCCGTTTTCTCTGATGTAGAAGGTCTCATTCCCTTTGTCCAGCATATCTTTTATCCAGCCGGGAATCTCCGCTCCAAGCTGTTCAAGCTTTTCCGCCGACTGTCTGAGACCGATTGCGTCCCAGATTTCGAATGGTCCCAGTTCCCAGCCGAATCCCCATTTCATAGCTTGGTCAATTGCATGAATATCGTCGGCAATTTCTCCGAGCAGCTGGGCTGAGTAAAGCAGCGTTTGCGACGTGACATTCCACAGCAGCTGGCCAGCCCTGTCTTCTGAATAAATAAGCGCTTTCATTTTAGCTTTTGTCCCTTTAGCTTGCTTTGCCGCTTCAAGAGCCGGCGTTTTCATCTTTGACCGTTCTCCGTAAGTAAGCGTCATCGGATCAAGCTCATAAATCGTTTTTCCTTCTTTTTTATAAAAGCCTTGACCGGATTTGCTTCCGATCCAGCCTTTTTGCAGCATGTCATTCATGAAGTCAGGCAGGCGAAATACTTCTTTTTCGTCTCCCTCTGCTTTGTCATATACGTTTCGGGCGACGTGGGCAAACGTATCAAGGCCGACAACATCCAGCGTTCTGAAGGTTGCGCTTTTCGGTCTTCCGATCAGCGGGCCTGTGATGGAGTCGACTTCTCCGACCTGATAGCCGCCTTTCAGCATTTCTTGAACCGTAATGAGAAGTCCGTACGTCCCGATTCGGTTTGCGATAAAATTTGGTGTGTCCTTTGCTGTGACCACACCTTTGCCGAGGACATTTTCACCGAAGGATGTCATAAACGCCAGAATGTCAGGATCCGTTTCCTTAATCGGAATGATCTCCAGCAGCTTTAAATATCGCGCCGGGTTAAAAAAGTGTGTTCCAAGAAAATGAGCTTTAAAATCATCAGACCTGCCTTCAGCCATTGCCTGCACTGAAATGCCGGACGTGTTGCTCGAGACAATGCTGCCCGGTTTCCGATGCTCATCCACGAGAGAGAAAATCTTCTTTTTGACCTCAAGATTTTCGACAACGACTTCAATAATCCAATCAGCTTCCTTCAGCTTCTCAACATCATCTTCTAGATTGCCGGGAGTAATATAAGCGGTATTTTGTGCTGACGTAAGAGGGGCAGGCTTTTGTTTCAGCAGCTTTTTCACCGCAGATCTGCTCAGCCTGCTGCGCACCTCCGGACTTTCCTTGGTCAGCCCCTTTTTCTCCTCTTCCTTTGTTAAATCGTTCGGCACAATATCAAGCAGCAGGACCGGAATTCCGTTGTTAGCCAAATGCGCAGCAATACCGGAACCCATAACCCCCGATCCTAAAACGGCTGCTTTTTGAATGTGTTTGTGCATGAGACATCCCCCTTGAACGTTGAATGAATAATCATTCATTTTTTGGTCAAAAAAAATGGAAACCCGTTTCTTCTTTCATCATAAAAGATTTTTGTTTCGACTTCAATAGCTAATTTGTTATTTTTTTGTATGAAGCAGATAGAAGACGGGAAACTTAAACCCGGAGGTGAAGGGAATGGTGCGAGAGAAAAAGAACCCGTCTTCAGCAGCAGTAAGCGCGGCGAGCGTGAAAGGAGATGCCGGTCCGACACAGCATTACGGCGGCGGAAAACGGACAAGCCAAAATCAGCAGTATAAGAAACACAACATGGAACAATAACAATGCAGCTGCGGTTCGCGGCTGCTTTCACTTTTTGAAAATCCCTTTTAACACAAAAGCCGCATTTGCGGGTCTTTCGGCGATTCTTCTCATAAAGTAGCTAAACCAGTCGGTTCCATACGGGACATATACACGCATCTTGTACCCTTCCTTCACGAGTTCCTTCTGCCGCTCCGGCCTAATCCCGTAAAGCATTTGAAACTCGAATTGTGACAGCGGGATTTGATGCTCGGCAACGAGTTTCTTCGTAAACGCAATGATGTCATCATCATGTGTAGCGACGGCAGTATAGTTCCCGCTCAGCAGATGAAGTTTAATCAAGCTCTGAAAGTGAAGGTCTGTTCCTTTTTTATCAGGGAATGCAACGGCCGCAGATTCCTTGTAAGCGCCTTTGACAAGTCTGAGATTCGGCTTCAGATCGTGCAGCTTTCGGATATCTTCTGCAGCCCTGTAAAGATACGCCTGTATCACCGTACCCAGCATGTCAAATTCCTGCTTGCACTGCCTGTAGATGGCAAGCGTCTGTTCATAATGTGAGTAGTCCTCCATATCAATCGTCACAGCCACGTCATTTTCCTTCGCAGCAGATAAAATGTCACGCAAATGTGAAACGGTCAGCTCTTCTGAAATATCGAGCCCCAGTGACGTCAGCTTAAGGGAAAGCTCGGAATCTAAACGGTGTTCGGCAATCGCTTGAATCGCCTTCTTGCATTCCTCTGCGACTCGACTCGCTTCTTTTTGTGTAGCCGCATACTCGCCTAAATAATCAATGGTTGTGCACAAACCGGATCGATTCAGCTTTTTAATGGTCCGAACAGCCGATTCAATCGTGTCCCCCGCGACAAATCTCCGCGCCCCCAGCCGTGATCCGTATGCTTTGGCAAGCTTGGTGAGCGTTTTATTTTGAGATAAGAATAAAAACATATGTCTCAACATCCAATTCCCTCCTGACGATACAGCCTTCTTCAAAACACCTGTATATAACTCCCATACTGAAGGAAACATAAAACGAATAGAACGTAAAGGAGGATTACAATGAACAATCAGCAGCAATCTCAAATGCCGCCCTCTGTTATTTCGACAAAGGATCATTTGTATCTGAATGACATGCTGAACTGGAATCTGCTCGCGATGAAAAAAGCGCATTTTATGGCGCAGCAGTGCCAGGATCAAACATTAAAACAAGAACTAGACCGCGTCGGACATATGCATCACGATCACTATCAAAGAATATTAAAGCACCTGCAGCCAGGCCAGCAGCAGTCCGGCTATATCCAATAAGGAGGCGCCAAAATGAATCAGCAAAATCAGAAAATCAGCAACCCGCAAACACCTGTGCCGACTACATCAGAAATGAATGACAGAGATTTCGTCAATGAACTTTTGACAACGGAAAAATACATGACCACTGCGTATTGCACTGCTCTGCACGAGTTCAGCCATGAATCTCTCTATCAGGATATTCAATCCATTTTTGATGAGTCACAAAAAGCGCAAAGAAAACTGTATGATCTCATGTTCCAATACGGATGGTATACTGTTGAAGCAGAAGACGCCCAAAAGCTGCAGCAATCCTATCAAAAGTTCCAGCAAACCATTCAGGAGCAGTCTCCTTATCAGCAATAAAGCTCTGTCAATCAGATCAGCAAAAAGGGTACGATGTGCTTTACTGGCATCTATCCTTTTTTTGTGTGTAAAATCAGTTGACTTTTTATTAATGCTTATTTATATTTAATAAGCATTAACTATTTCAACACATTAAATATAAACATGAATTATATTAAAGAGGAGAAATAAAGATGAAGAGTGCGGATCAGTTAATGTCTGATATTCAATTATCGCTTCAGGCGCTCTTTCAAAAGATACAGCCTGAAATGCTGGATAGCATGGAGAAACAGGGGGTTACCCCCGCGCAGCTGTTTGTGCTCGCAAGCTTAAAAAAGAATGGCAGCCTTAAAATTTCTGAAATTGCCGAACGGATGGAGGTCAAGCCAAGCGCGGTTACGTTAATGGCAGACCGCCTTGAACAAAAAAATCTGATCGTCAGAAAACACAATACACAAGACAGGCGAGTCATTAATATCAGCCTTACCGATGAAGGAGACAGAAAGTTCGAGGATGTTCTGGCGGGCAGAAAAGCCATAATGGCACGATACCTTTCCTACCTGACGGAAGAGGAACTGCTGCAGGCAGCGCATATGACGAAAAAGCTGGCACAAGCTGCTGCCGAAACCAATGAAACGTAAAATAGGAAAAGAGGAAACGGATGAAATGAGTAATGAAGGAAAACAATCAAAACGGACTTTATTAATAACAGGCTTAATCATTGCCATGTTTTTCTCAGCCCTTGACGGTACCATTGTCGGAACTGCCATGCCGAAAATCGTCGGAGATCTTGGCGGTTTGAGCATGATGACCTGGCTGACTACGGCGTATTTGTTAACATCAACAACGGTCGTGCCGATTGCCGGTAAATTAGCGGACTTATTGGGGCGCCGGATCGTCTATGTATCAGGGTTGCTTATTTTTATGGCTGCTTCAGCTCTGTGCGGAATGGCCAACAATATGACAGAATTGATTATTTTCCGCGGTTTGCAGGGAATTGGCGGAGGTATTATGATGCCGATGGCCATGATTGTCATTGGTGACTTATTTACAGGGAAACAGCGTGCCAAATTCCAAGGGGTCTTTGGAGCCATTTACGGGCTTGCCTCTGTTATCGGGCCGCAAATCGGCGGCTGGATCGTTGATTCATTAAACTGGAAATGGGTTTTTTACATTAACCTTCCTGTTGGAATTATCGCAGTTATTTTTATTGCCAGAGGATTGCAGGGCCGTAAGCAGACCGGTCCGATCAACTTTGATATCGCCGGTATTTTTACAATGATTGTCGGGGTTGTCAGCCTTCTTCTTGCCCTAAGCTTTGGCGGGAAAGATTACGCATGGGGTTCATGGCAGATTCTCGGCTTGTTCGCGCTCGCACTGATCGGAATTGTGAGCTTTATTATTGTTGAATCGAAAGCGAAAGAACCGATCCTTCCAATGTATCTATTTAAAAATAGAACATTTACGTTTTTGAACCTGATCGGCTTTTTTATGAGTATCGGAATGTTTGGCGCGATTACGTTTGTTCCTTTCTTTATGCAAGGAATTGTCGGTGTAAGCGCATCTGAATCAGGCACCATTATGACACCGATGATGATCTCAATGATCATCACAAGCATTATCGGCGGCCAGCTTGTTTACAAAATAGGAATTAAACCGCAAATCATAACAGGCATGCTGATTATGGCTGGCGGATTCCTTCTGTTAACCACCTTGGATTTAGACACGAGCAAACTTGTCGCAACATCCTATATGGCTATTATCGGTCTTGGAATGGGTCTTGTTATGCCGATTCTGACGCTGGCTTTACAGGAAAGCTTTTCGAAAGAGGAGCTTGGGGTCGTCACCTCTTCCAGCCAATTCTTCCGTTCTATCGGGGGCACATTCGGCATTACCATGCTGGGCGCTGTAATGAATGCCAGATCCGGAAGCTTGCTGACTGATAAACTGGTTCCATATTTAGACTCGCTCCCGGCACAGGCAAACGCCTTTGCATCTCAATTAAAGGGCATGATTGACACAAATCCGCAAGGGCTGCTGCAAACACTGTTCAGCCAGGAAGCTATTAAACAAATTCCAGCGGCTTTCTCATCCCATGTCGTGCCGATTTTAAAAACATCATTAATGGATTCGCTCCACAGTGTTTTTTATGCAGGCCTTATCTTTATTGCAGTCGGAGCTGTATTTACCTTATTCTTAAAGCCTATTAAGCTTTCGAATAAGAAAACGGATGAACAAAAGGAAAAATCGGCACAAGCCGTTGAATCCCCTTCTCATTAATAGAGCGCCCCGCGGACATAACCGCGGGGCTTTTTTATTCGATCATCTGGGCCCTTCCGTTTCCGAAGGACCAATCCTCATCCTGGTTTCCGGCCAGTATGATAAACACATCTTCTTTTCTTACACCGAGCTCCGAATGAATCCGGCTTGCCACTGAATGGTAAAACGATTTCTTCTGTTCTGTTGTTCTTGAATCTTTCAATGTAAAATGGATGTAAATCAGTTCATCTGTACGCTCTACCTGTAAATAAGACGAATCATAAAAAAATTCGCTTTTTTGGTATTGCCGGATCACTTGAAAGTAATCATCAGCCGGTACATTGATTTCTTCGATCATAGACTGGTGAATGGCTCTGCTCAGTTTTTGAAGCCATTCTTTGCTTCTCCCCGCTCGTAAATGAATCTGTACAAATGGCATCTCTCACGCCGCTCCTTTCTTTACATCGTCTGGCCACTGTCAATCGTGATAATTTGTCCTGTCAGGGATTCCTGTTCAAGCACGGAACAAATCAGCCGTGCCACATCACTCGCTTCAGCAATTCGCTGCAACAGCAAAGTGCCGCTCATATTTTTCATTTTTTCTTCACGCCCCGCCCACCATCTTGTCGCGACAGCTCCGGGTGCGACACCGCACACTCTGATTTCTGGCGCCAAAGCGTGTGCCAACGATTTTGTCAGGCCGTGCACCGCTGCTTTTGACACAGCGTAAGGCATAGAAGAGCCCGCCCCGGTTGACCCCGCGATACTGCCGATATTAACGATCGCCCCAGCCTTGCTTTTTTTCATGAAAGGAGCCGCTGCTCTCGCGCAAAAAAACATTCCTTTGACATTGACTGCATACAACTCGTCCCATACGTCCTCTGTCGCGGCGTCGAGATCATCCATTGGAATATGCCGTGTAATACTTGCGTTGTTGATTAAAACGTCAATCGTGCCGTATTGCTTTACTATCGCTTGAACCATGTCCTGCACTTCACTGTTTTTGGACACATCGGCTTGGATAGCAACGGCCTGCCCGCCCTCGCTTTTGATGATTTCTGCTGTTTCCTCCGCCTCAGCTTGCGAGCGTGAATAATTCACCGCAACAATCGCTCCGCGTTTCGCTAATTCAATGCATGCTGCTCTTCCTATTCCCGTGCCGCCCCCAGTGACGAGAGCTGTTTTGTTTTTAAGATCCATTGCCGCCACTCCTTGTTGTTTGTATATATTTTGAAATCTAAACTGCTGATTCTATTGTAATAGAGGTTTGGTGTTACGTATAATGATTGTTAAAGATACTTGATATCATTTAGATTGATATTAAAAGAACGGGGGATTCAACATGGAAAGCGGAGATCTGCGTGTGTTTCAAATGGTAGCCCGTGAAGGCACAATTACGAAAGCCGCACTGCTGCTTGGTTACGTGCAGTCAAATGTGACGGCTAGAATTCAGCAATTGGAAGCTGAGCTCGGCACCACCCTTTTTTTGCGCCATAATCGAGGCATGACACTCTCTTCTAGCGGAAAGCTTCTGCTGGATTATACGGATAAAATTATCGGGCTGCTGGATGAGGCGTCCAAAGCGCTCTCTTCCTCAACTGAGCCGAGCGGACAGCTGATGATCGGTTCCACTCAGACAGCCGCCGCAGTCAGGCTACCAAAACTGCTTGCTTCGTATTATGAAGATTATCCAAACGTACAGCTGTCTTTAACAACAGGGCATACACAATTTTTAATCGATAAAGTTCTTCGGTATGAACTCGATGGAGCGTTTATCGGCTGTGAATGCAATCATCCTGAGCTTCAGTCCTTCCCCGCATTTGAGGAGGAGCCCGTAGTCGTGTCCGCTTCTTCTGTGTCCTGTGCAGAAGAAGCGATCACAAAGCCAATTCTCGTTTACAGCATAGGCTGTTCGTACCGAGATACCCTTGAAAAATGGCTGCATTCCGTCGGCGTCACACAGCCGGTGATTATGGAGTTCGGCACACTTGAAGCGATTATAGGCGGGGTAACAGCGGGCCTTGGCATCTCATTGCTGCCGCGGACTGTTGTACAAAAACACGAGTCTGAAGGTTCGATCCGATTGTACACGCTCCCTGAACCTCTCAGACAGATGAAAACGGAGTTTATTTTCCGGAAGGATTCGTTTATCAGCAGCGCGCTGCGCACCTTTATGGATTCCTTCGCACCAAATGAAACAGCCACATAACAAAAAGCAGTCTGCCGTTCATGAGCGGCAGACTGCTTTTTTAGCCTATTCTTTGTTTCGATGCTCTTCGTTTAACTGTTTGATATGCTGTATGATGTCTTTCATGCCCTGCTTTGCGTCAGGATATGTAGTATTCCAATGCTTAGCGAGCGGAGGCATGCTTTTGGCGATATGCGTGTACAAGATCCACTGCTTCACTTCTTCTTTTAATTCATGATTTGACTCCCCAAGGAGCAGCTCGGTATATTTTTCAAGCAATCCATCCAGCTGTTCTTGCAGTTTTTGTTCCATTTATACATCTTCCTTTCAAAAAACAGCAAGGAGCTTTCTCATTGATGAAAGCTCCTTTAGCCGTGTTATTTACCCATGTGATGTGAAAGCCGCTTCCCGGACAATGCATCTGCCCCGGCCATGAGGAATGCAAAGAGGCGTTCCGAACAGCGGGTCCTGTGTGACCTGACAGTTCATAGAAAACACATTTTGCACCAGATCACAAGTAATGACCTCTTCCGGACGGCCTTCAGCGTAAATCTGTTTATCTTTAATAGCCACAAGGTGATGTGCGTAGCGGCACGCTAAATTCAAATCATGGAGCACCATGACGATCGTCCGCTGTTCCTTCTCATTCAGCTCAAACAGCAAATCAAGAATTTCTATTTGATGCGTCATATCCAAATACGTTGTCGGTTCATCCAGAAGTATAATATCCGTTTCCTGGGCAAGCGTCATCGCAATCCAAGCCCGCTGGCGCTGTCCGCCTGATAAGGAATCGACGGCGCGGTCAGCCATCTCTTCCAGCTTTGTGGCTTTAAGCGCTCTCTCAACAGCTGCCTCATCCTCTTTTGACCACTGTTTCAGCCAGTTTTGATAAGGATATCTTCCCTGCTTTACAAGCTGATGCACCGTCAGTCCCTCCGGAGCAGAAGGCCCCTGCGGCAAGATGGCAAGCTCCTTTGCGACTTCCTTTGTCGGAAGCTTGGCGATCGCTCTTCCTTCCAATAGCACAGAACCGCCTCTCGGCTTCATCAGCCGCGCCAACGAACGTAAAAGTGTCGATTTTCCGCAGCCGTTGCTGCCGATAAATACGGTAATTTCACCTTTTGGAATCGTTAAATTCAGTTCATCAATAATAACGGCATCCCCGTACCCTAAGCTCAGCGTTTCTGTAGAAATTGCACTCATACCCATAACCGCTCCTTTTTGCTGGCTTTTTAGCAGCTCTATGTATCGCACGTTTTATATAGACATGCATGTAAGTAAATTGTCATCAATGCAAGTGATACAATATTCAGTCTCTGATATGGTCATATATCCCTCATTGTAGCAGAAAACAGTGACTTTGAAAATCATTTTCAATTAGTTTTCTGGTCAAAAATGGCGGTTATGGGTTTTTCAGCACATGATTATTTTTTAATTTCTCTGACAGCGCCGTTCTTAAGCTTCAGTTTTAAGTCGATATGATCATAGTGGCTGTCAAGGTTAAAGGCCGCCAGCACACTGTGAATCACTTCCTTTTCAGCCATTTGATCTGTCACAGATAGCTCGCTCAGAATCATTTTCATCTCATCCAGCGCTTCTTCTCCCTCTTGATTGATGCCTGAGAGCTTATCTTGTATTTCTGCTGTTTCATGAGTTCCGTTTTTTTCGTATATCCCTTCATAGCGATTATGCTCACCGTCACCATAGCTGACGCGAAGCGAGAAATTGCTGTAAGGAACAGATTTCATATGAGTAACTGCCGTATTTTCTCCTTCTGCTTGCTGCTGTTCTTCATTGAGACGGCAGCCCGCAATCAGAACAACTGCGAGACAAACGGCCCCCGCCGCTCTGATCAAATGCATAATGGTTCCCCCCTGTAGAATTCCATTTCTTTTAGGTATGTCCAAGGGATGGAATCCTCATTCAGAGAAAAGAGCAGAAAAAGCCGGGCTTCAGCGCCCGGCTTTCCTTTATGATTCAGTCATTTGCAAAAAGGCTTCGGCGTCCTGCACTGCCAGCTTGATGGCATTTTCCCAAAAGTCTCTCTTCGTGATGTCTGCGCCTAAATGCTTCATCGCTAAATCTTCTACGGTCATGGATGCCGTATCACGCAATAGCGCTATATATTTCTCTTCAAACGTGTTTTTTTCTTCAAGCGCCAGAGCGTAAATACCGAGAGAAAACAGATAGCCGAACGTATAAGGGTAATTATAAAACGGCACTCTCGTAATATGAAAGTGGAGCTTTGACGCCCAGAATAGCGGATGATACTCGCCTAAAGCGCCGCAGAACGCTTCTTTTTGCGCTTCTTCCATCAGCTCGTTTAAACGGTCCGCCGGCACAATTCCCCGCTTTCGTTCCTCGTAAAATCTCGTTTCAAATAAAAACCTCGCATGGATATTCATAAAGAAAGCAACGCTTCTTTGCACTTTATCCTCCAGAAGCACAAGCTTTTCTTCCTTTGTTTCCGCCTGATTGACAGTCGCGTCTGCCACAATCATTTCCGCAAAAGTTGAGGCAGTTTCCGCTACGTTCATGGCGTAGGATCGATTTAACGGCCTTACATTGAGCATCGATTCCTGATGAAAGGCATGCCCGAGTTCATGGGCAAGCGTTGAAACGTTCGAGGCACTGCCGGAAAACGTCATGAAGATACGGGATTCCCCGCTGTCCGGAAAGCTCGTGCAAAAGCCGCCGACTCTTTTTCCGCTTCTGTCCTCGGCTTCAATCCAGCGGTCACGGAACGCCTTTTCTGTAAAAGCGGACAACTTTCGGCCGAATGTAGAAAATTGGCTGACAATTAAGTTTGCGGCTTCATCGTATGAATATTCCTTCCCGGCAGACCCAATCGGTGCCTCAACGTCATACCAATTGAGCTTTTCGAGTCCAAGCATGGATGCTTTCCGGTTGAGAAACTGAACGAACGGCTGCTTATTTTCAGTAATGACCTGCCACATCGTATCAAGCGTTTCTTTTTTCATCCGGTTGATTTGCAGCGGCTCCTTCAAAACGTCCTCCCATCCTCTCGCTTTGTAGGTTTCCAGCCGGAACCCCGCCAAATGATTCAGCGTGCTGCTGAAAATATCCTGTTCCCGCTCCCAAGCTTGATTGGTGCGTTCAAAAACGGTTTTTCTGACATCACGGTCCTGAGAAGACATCATGTTTTCCGCCTGTCCGACAGATAATTGTTTTTCCTCAAACGGAATGGTCATTTTTCCGACAACGATATGATATAAATCATCCCAGGCATGATAACCGTCAACCGCAAGGCTTCCAATCAGTTTTTCTTTGTCTGGGCTGAGCTTTTCCGCAACCCGTTCTCTTCTTTCATTTAATATGTATGATACCTCTCGCAGTCCAGGTGTTTTGAGCAATTCTTCCCACACGCCTTGATCAATTTCCACAAGTTTATGATCCAATGTGACAAGGGAAGACTGAAAATCTGCGACTAGCTGATGCATGAATGATTTATGTTCATTCGCTTTCTGATCGCTAATGTTCTGTGCCTGAAGACAAGAGACAAAAGCACCGGCCTGCTGCAGCTTTACCGAATTTTGTTCAAATGCATCAAGCAATGCGGTCAGCCTTCCAGCATCATCAGATGTTTCTGGCGCCTCAAATGCATCTGCCATGTCTTGAAATGCACGCAGGCTTTGTGACAGCTTTTCAATATATCCCTTGAATTCTTCTGACTGGCTCCCGCCTTTAAAAAACGAGTCCAGATCCCATGTTTTGTTTACCCCTTGCAATCCCATGACTCAAAACCCCTTTCCTTATTTGATTTTATTATAGAACAATTCTGAATTATTGTATAAAATTTTCTTTTATAGCGTCATTCTCTGTGCATCATTGTACAATAGCTGTAGCGCCGAACAGGAGGATATGGAAAATGAATAAAAAAATAGCTATCGTAACAGGAGCGTCTAGCGGTTTCGGTCTGCTGGCAGCAGTCAAACTGGCTCAGTCATTTTTCGTCATTGCCACAGCAAGGCAGCCCGAGAAAGCGGAACAGCTGCGCGGTTTAGCAGCAAAACATCATGTAGCTGACTCCATTCACATCACCGCTCTCGATGTCACTGATGAACACTCGATCGAAGCCTTTGGAAAAACCATAAGTGCGTATGCCCCAATTGATTTACTCGTCAACAATGCGGGGACAGCTTACGGAGGATTTATCGAGGATGTGCCGATGGAGCATTTCAGAAAGCAATTTGAAACGAACGTTTTCGGATTAATCAATGTCACAAAAACCGTCCTTCCTTACATACGAAAGCATAGCGGGGCAAAGATTATAAACGTAAGCAGTATCAGCGGTTTAACCGGATTTCCCGCATTGTCGCCTTACGCCTCTTCCAAGTATGCATTGGAGGGGTTTTCAGAAAGCCTGCGTCTGGAGCTGCTTCCTTTCGGCATTGAAACCGCTCTGATCGAGCCAGGCTCATACAAAACATCGATCTGGTCAACATCGTTATCGAATCACATGACTGTGCCGGCTGACGATTCAGCTTATCATCAATACTATAAAAAGATCTTTTCTTATGTTGAAAAAAATGCCGATGAAAGCGGAGATCCCCAAGAGGTTGCCGACCTCATTTATCAATTAGCGATGAAACAGCGTTTAAAGAAATTGCGTTATCCGATCGGAAAAGGCGTCAAGCTCACCCTGTTATTCCGAGCGCTTTTTCCTTGGTCCGCATGGGAGTCTATCCTGAAGAAAAAACTATTCAGTCGATCTAAATTATAATTATTATAATTTAGTATTGATTTTTAATTAATACGTGGTATAATTAAATTAACAGATCACAAGGAGGACGTAAGATTATGAAAACCGAAAACGCAAAAACAAACCTGACATTAGTTGAGAATTCAATGAACACCCAATTATCAAACTGGTTTCTTCTATACTCCAAGCTGCACCGTTTTCATTGGTATGTAAAAGGACCTCACTTCTTTACATTGCATGAAAAATTTGAAGAACTGTATGACCACGCGGCGGAAACTGTGGATACGATTGCTGAGCGCCTGCTGGCTATCGGAGGACAGCCTGTTGCCACTTTGAAAGAATACACTGAGCAAGCATCTATCACAGACGGCGGAAACGAAACGTCAGCTTCAGAAATGGTCCAAGCTTTGGTGAACGACTACAAACAAATCAGCAGCGAGTCTAAATTCGTCATCGGCCTTGCGGAAGAAAATCAAGACAATGCGACAGCAGACTTGTTTGTCGGATTAATCGATGAAGTCGAAAAACAAGTGTGGATGCTTTCCTCTTATTTAGGCTAAAAAAAAGCTGAACCCTCTTCGGGTTCAGCTTTTTTGCTATTTAGCTGCTGAGGCTTTCTGTCTGCTTGGTCAGTGTCACGTTCAGGTTTTTCGTTTTTCCGTTTCGTATCACTTGAATTGTTGTTTTATCTCCGACTTTTAAATCTTTATATAGGATTTGACGGATATCCGCACTGCTTTGGATATCTTTGCCGTTTAATTTGACAATAACATCCTCAGATTTCATTCCTGCTTTAGCCGCCGGTGAATTGGATTGAACTTCTTTGACGTAGACACCTTTGCTCAATTGATCGCCAAACAGGCCGAGTGTGTTTTCCTGGTACGTTTCAGGAACTTGTGACATATCAATCATTTGCACGCCTAAGAATGGACGTTCCACTTTTCCATTTTCAAGAAGCTGGTCAACAATTGGCTCTACATCGTTGCTTGGAATCGCAAAACCGAGTGACTCAACCCCGTTTTCACTTACTTTCAAACTGTTGATACCGATCACTTGGCCGTTTGAATTGATTAACGGGCCGCCGCTGTTCCCCGGATTGATTGCCGCGTCTGTTTGCAGCACATTCATCTCAACCGTACCTTGAGTCGTATCGACATCAATCGTTCGGTTAAGTCCGCTGATGATCCCTTGTGTCACTGTTCCGGAGAACTGCTGACCGAGCGGGTTACCAATGGCGATGACTTTTTCACCTGTGCGCAGCTGCGAAGAGTCACCGAAGCTCGCCACTTTTTTGACGTTCTTGCCGCTGATTTCCAAAACAGCCAAATCTGTAATTGTATCGCTTCCCACAAGCTTGGCTGTCTCCGTTTTACCATTGTACAGAGTAACAGTCAGCTTATTCGCTCCTTCCACCACGTGGTTGTTTGTAATGATATATGCTTTGTTATTGTCTTTTTTGAAAATGACCCCTGACCCCGTCCCGCTTTCACTTTCAGAGCCGGAACTGCCTTCTGTGCCGAATGTGTTATTTTGAGCGGTTTGGATATTTGAGATTCCGACAATCGTCGGCTCTAAGTCCTCTACCATATCAGCCACGTTGGTCGCGTTTGTCACAGGTGTCGTAGTAAAGTTGTCTGATTGCACCTGTTTATTTGCGGAAGCCGTCTCGGTCGTCTGATTATGGTCAGACGGCAAATAAGGCGCGATGCCAAGCATCAGTCCGCCGCCGATGATCCCGCCTAAAATCGGGCTCAGCCATGCGGCTCTCCGCTTCTTCTCTTTTTTTACAGCTGTTTCTTTCTTTTCCATTTCTAAAGCGGAAGCCGTTTCTTTTCGTCCCGCTTCATCAGAATGAAGCGGATCAAGCAATTCTTGTTCAGGATGCTCAATCAGCTTCCGGTTTTCTGTATTCATGTTTTCTGTATGTGAAGGTTCTGTGTGTTGTTCTCCGTTCTGGTCATCACGTCTGTAATCCATATGCATACACTCCTTATTCGGTTTTCGTTTATCGTTACATATTCATCGCATGTACAAGTTCAATTGTCCCAATAATGAGGAGAAAAGCAAAGCACCAAAATAGAATATGTTTGATCATCCTACATCTTCCCCGCTCTTTTCTTTTCCTTTCTTCCCTTATACACATCATAAACAAACATTGTGGGATAAAAATGAAAAGAATATGTGAAATTATGAAAATTGCCTGCCGTATGTTAAAACTAGTTTATAATGACGTTGAAAGGATGTGAAGAGCCTTGTCATATACCATTTATCTAGTTGAGGATGAGGATAATCTGAATGAATTGCTGACGAAGTATTTAGAGAATGAGGGCTGGAACATTACATCTTTTACGAAAGGCGAAGACGCCAGAAAAAAAATGACGCCGTCTCCCCACCTGTGGATTCTCGATATCATGCTGCCGGATACTGACGGCTATACATTAATAAAAGAAATTAAAGAGAAAGACCCTGACGTGCCGGTCATTTTTATTTCCGCACGAGACGCCGATATTGACAGAGTGCTTGGGTTAGAGCTTGGAAGCAATGACTATATTTCAAAACCATTTCTCCCGCGGGAACTGATTATACGTGTGCAAAAACTATTGCAGCTTGTCTATAAGGAAGCGCCGGCCGCACAAAAAAACGAAACCGTCGTCTCCTCCTATCGGGTCGCGGAAGACGCCCGTGAGGTCTATGATGAAAACGGCAATTTGATTAATTTAACGTCGAAGGAATTTGATCTCCTCCTCTTATTTATCCATCATAAAGGACATCCATATTCCCGTGAGGATATTCTCGTCAAGGTATGGGGACATGATTACTTTGGAACTGACCGCGTTGTTGATGATCTTGTCCGGAGGCTGCGTAAAAAGATGCCTGAACTCAAAGTGGAGACCATTTACGGGTTTGGCTACAGGATGATGACATCATGAAAAACAAGCCGCTCTCGTTTCAAATATGGGTTGTTATCTCCGGCATCCTGTTAGCCATATCGATTTTATTGCTTGTTTTATTTTCAAACACGCTGCGTGATTTTTTCACCAATGAAACGTACACCACCATTGAAAATGAACAGCATGTTCTGACTGAGTACCGCCTGCCTGGTTCAATCGAAAGGCGCTATTACAGTGAGGAAGCCACGGCGCCGACGACCGTGCGCTCTGTACAGCACGTGCTTCTGCCAGAAAATGAAGCGGCTTCGTCAGACAAGGATTTACGAATCCTCTCGTCTGATTTTATTCATAAGGTATACCAGCTAGCTGATAAACAGGAAGCCAAAAAGAAACGATACAGCGCTGAAATTAATGGCGAAAAAGTGTTTTTTGTCATTAAGAAGGGACTTTCCGTCAACGGGCAATCCGCCATGATGCTGTCCTATGCACTTGATTCTTATCGGGACGATCTGGCCTTCACCCTGTTCAAACAGCTGCTGTTTATTATAGCGGTTGTCATTTTATTAAGCTGGATTCCGGCGATTTGGCTTGCGAAATATTTATCAAGGCCTCTCGTTTCGTTTGAAAAGCACGTCAAACGGATTTCAGAACAGGATTGGGATGATCCTGTCATAGTGGATCGGAAAGATGAAATCGGCAAATTGGGCCATACCATCGAAGAGATGCGCCAAAAGCTCGTGCAAAAGGATGAAACAGAAAGAACCCTTTTACAAAATATTTCTCATGATTTAAAAACGCCGGTTATGGTGATCAGGGGATATACCCAGTCCATCAAAGATGGGATTTTTCCTAAAGGAGATCTTGAAAATACAGTAGATGTCATTGAAGGCGAAGCCCTTAAGCTGGAGAAAAAAATAAAAGATTTATTATATTTAACAAAGCTCGATTACTTATCTAAGCAAAAAGTACAACATGAAACATTCAGTATTATGGAAGTGACAGAAGAAGTCATTGAAAGACTGAAATGGGCGCGAAAAGAAATATCATGGGGAATTGATGTAGAAGAAGACATTCTCATGCCGGGTGATCCCGAGCAATGGAACAAGCTTCTGGAGAACATACTGGAAAATCAAATCCGCTATGCCGCAACAAAGATTGAAATCATCATGAAACAAGATGATCGGAATATCTTTATCACCATTAAAAATGACGGACCGCATATTGAAGATGAGATGCTTTCCAGCCTCTATGAGCCTTTTAATAAAGGGAAGAAAGGCGAATTCGGCATTGGTCTCAGCATCGTAAAACGTATTTTAACTCTTCATAAGGCGTCTATCTCAATTGAAAATGACAAAACGGGTGTAACATACCGCATAGCAGTGCCAAAATAGACTGTAGATGTTTTTGCAGTCTATTTTTTATGTGAAAGAATAGCCGTTAAAATCTCTGTAATTTGTTTTGAGCGGCTGTTTGCATTGATGAACCCATTTTTTCTCTGACAACGTCTGCTTCGGATATTTGACTTTTTCCACTTTAATTCCTCTGTTTCGCAAGCGGCTGATCATTTCGTCCAATTCTCTCATTTCAGATTCACCCTTTCGCTTGAGCTTTGACCGTTCGGTCATCTCAATTTATAATATAAATAATACATGATAAAAAAACAAGTTACAATAAGGTTAAATTTATAACGTACGGTATGACTATATGGTCATATCCTATGTAGGCCTCAGGCTCCGAAAGGGTGGAACCATTTGAAGGAAAAAGAAAAGCTGATTATTGAAACAGCCATTAAACTGTTTGCCCAAAAAGGATATAACTCAACATCGGTTCAGGAAATTGCCAAAGCATGCAAAATTTCTAAAGGCGCTTTTTATATTTATTTTCCTTCTAAAGAAGCGCTGCTATTGTCTATGCTGAATTACTATTATGATAAAACGTTTACCCGTATTTTAAATATTAAAACGAAAGGCGACAGCCCCAGAACAGCTTACCGCAAGCAGCTTACCGTGTTCTATGAAAACATCCTTGAACACAAAGACTTTATTACAATGCAGATGAAGGAAGGTTCTCTGCCTTATACGGATGAAGTAGAGCAATGCGCGAAAAAAATCCGCCAGACTTCCCTTCAATTTCACATTGACAGTCTGTTAAACATATACGGAGAGAAAGCTGAACCTTATACAGCGGATCTTTGTTTTCTAATAGAAGGAATCAGCCAGATTTACCTGGAATGCATGATTTTGCTCGGGTATACTGTGAAGCCGGATCAATTAGCAGATATCGTTATTAACCGAATTGATGATATGGTCAAAGGCATGTCTGAACGAAACGATGAGCCTTTCATTACATTAGAAGAAGCAAGCTCTTTATTCGGGCCCCTGTCTCACGGACGGCCTGACCCGCTGACTGAATCGATTGTGAAAAGCCTTCGTGAAAAAATAAAAAACTTGAACACAAACTCCTCTTTTGAATTATCGGAGAGCTTGGACATACTTGAAGCAGAAATGAAGAAAAAAACACCGAAGCTGGTGATCATAAAAGGAATGATCCATAATCTGATGGAGTCGGAAGCTCTCGCAGAGGATGCCGAGCAGCTTACATATCTCTTGAAACAGCAATATATTTAGAAGAACGGCTGCTTTACAAGCAGCCGTTTTTTCTCTATTACGCCTTTGGTTTTACCATATCTTCCGGTTTCACCATTTCGTTAAATTGTTCCTCTGTCAGCAATTCAAGCTTCAAAGCCGCTTCTTTCAGCGTCAATCCCTCTTTATGGGCAAGCTTGGCAATTTTTGCGGCATTTTCATATCCGATATGCGGATTCAGCGCCGTAACCAGCATTAAAGAATTCGACAAGTTTTCCTGAATCGTTTCTTTATTTGGCTCGATACCGACAGCACACTTATCATGGAAGGAGTTCATTCCGTCACTCAGCAGCTGCACGGATTGCAGGAAGTTGTAAATGATCACAGGTTTAAATACGTTTAGTTCAAAGTTCCCCTGACTTGCGGCAAAGCCGATTGTCGCATCGTTCCCCATAATTTGCGCTGCGATCATCGTCAGTGCTTCACTTTGTGTTGGGTTCACTTTTCCAGGCATAATGGAGCTACCAGGCTCATTTTCAGGAATGACAATCTCCCCGATGCCGCAGCGAGGCCCGCTCGCAAGCCATCTGACATCGTTTGCGATTTTCATTAAATCAGCGGCAAGAGCTTTTAAAGCGCCGTGTGCATATGTGATTTCGTCATGGCTTGTCAGCGCATGGAATTTATTCGACGAGCTGTTAAACGTTTGACCTGTCAGTTTCGTGATCTCCTCTGAAACAAGCTCTCCAAATTCCGGGTGAGCATTGATTCCTGTTCCGACAGCTGTACCTCCGATTGCAAGCGCGCGCATTTTGTCTGTCGCTTCTAAAATCATTTCCTTCGAACGATCGAGCATGTGCACCCATCCGCTGATTTCCTGTCCAAGAGTCAGAGGTGTGGCATCCTGAAGATGCGTACGTCCGATTTTCACAATATCATTGTATGCTTTCGCTTTTTCGTCTAACGTATTGCGAAGCTGATCAAGCGCAGGCACAAGCTGTTCATAGACAGATAAAACGGCAGCAACGTGCATCGCTGTCGGGAACGTATCGTTTGAGCTTTGGCTGCGGTTAACGTCATCGTTTGGATGAATCGTTTGATCAGAGTTCTTTTCTTTTAATAACGCAGTCGCACGATTGGCCACCACTTCGTTCATGTTCATGTTGCTTTGTGTGCCGCTTCCGGTCTGCCATACAACAAGCGGGAAGTTATCATCGTATTTGCCTTTGAGCACATCATCACAAACTGCTGCAATGGCTTCCGCTTTTTCCGCATCTAGATTGCCCAGGCGTTTATTAGCGATCGCCGTGCTGCGTTTCAATATTGCAAACGCCTTCACAACACGCATCGGCATTTTTTCAGAACCAATCTTGAAGTTCTCCTTGCTTCGCTGTGTTTGGGCGCCCCAAAATTTATCAGCAGGAACTTTTACTTCTCCCATGGTGTCTCTTTCAATTCTGTAGTCCATTTTATGTATCCCTCCATAACGGTTGCTTCAATAGATCAAATTCGCCAGTGATATAAAAAATCCTTTTTATTTTTCGATCTTGGCAGATTTTAATTTTAATTCAAGATATACTCGGGAGTCCTTTGAATATTTGTACTTCGGATTCGTTCGTCCGTACTCCCTCGATGTATAAGAGACATCGTAATGCTTTTCAAATGATTTAATGAGCTGTTCTATTTCTTCTTGTTTTCCTGCAAGTCTTACCTGTGCCACTTCATATCCTCCGCTTTCATAAAAAAACTTCTGCCATAAAATACTGTAACACAGTATATCATTTTTTTAACAGGAAAAGATAACCTCTACTAAGGTTTTGGACAAGAGGTGACCTCGTTGGAACAAACAGAATTTAAGGAATATATACACGATAATTTAGCATTGGTGCTTCCAAAATTAAAAGAAAACGATGATCTGGTGAAAAATAAAAAAATGCTGGCGAACGGACTTGTTTTTTACTATCTCTACTTTAGTGAATTGAATGACCAGCAGAAGGTTTTGGAATCAATCAAAACCTTAATCAAGGATGAGGAGACGCTGACGCTTGACCAGGTCAAAAAACGCCTCGACCAAATTGACGCAAGGCCAGTAGAAACGTCCGAAAAAACGGTTAAGGAAATTCTCAGCGGCAATTGCGCGGTGTTTGTTAATGGCCTCAACAAAGCCTATATCCTGTCCACAGGAAAGAAACAAACAAGAAGCCTGACAGAGCCGACAACTGAAAAAGTGGTTCGCGGACCAAAGGTTGCATTTGTGGAGGATATCGATACAAACCTTGCTCTGATCAGGCAAAGGACCTCTCATCCGAAACTCATTACCAAAAAAATCATGATTGGCGATAACAAACTGAAGCCGGCGGCGATGATGTACATTGAAGGCAAAGCAAAAAAGTCCGTTGTGAAAGAAGTAAAAGCGCGGCTTAACAATATCAAACTGGAGGATATCCAGGACAGCGGAACGCTTGAAGAACTTATTGAAGATAATAAATACTCGCCGTTTCCGCAAATTCAAAATACGGAAAGGCCCGATAAGGTGTCGTCCGCCCTGTTCAACGGCCGGGTTGCGATTTTGGTGGACAGTTCCCCATTTGTGCTTTTGGTGCCGGTTTCACTCGGTGTACTGATGCAATCTCCGGATGATTACTACGAACGCTGGATCTCGGCATCCCTCATCCGGTCGCTGCGTTTTGCTTCTATATTCATCACCTTGTTTTTGTCATCGATTTATATCGCACTCGTGTCATTTCATCAAGGGTTACTTCCGACCGCGCTCGCCGTCACAATTTCGGCAAACAGGGAAAACGTGCCGTTTCCTCCGATATTTGAAGCCTTGCTGATGGAAGTGACGATCGAGCTGCTAAGAGAAGCCGGGCTGCGTCTTCCAAACCCATTGGGACAGACGATCGGCCTCGTCGGGGGTGTCGTCATCGGACAAGCGGCGGTAGAAGCGAATCTCGTCAGTTCGATTATGGTGATTGTCGTCAGTGTCATTGCCCTTGCATCCTTTACCGTTCCCCAATACGGAATGGGGCTGTCTTTCCGGGTGCTGCGTTTTATTTCGATGTTTTCCGCCGCAATACTCGGGCTGTACGGGATTATTTTATTTATGCTGGTCATTTATACGCACCTTACGAGACAAACGAGCTTTGGATCTCCGTATTTTTCGCCAAATGGATTTTTCAGCCTGAAAAATACGGAGGATTCCATTATCCGTCTCCCAATTAAAAACAAACCAAAAGAGGCGAATAATCCAAATGAGCCAAAAACAGACTCCACTCAAACTTAATACCTTTCAAGGTATTTCTGTTGTTGCAAATACAATGCTCGGTGCCGGTCTTTTAACATTGCCCCGAGCGCTGACCAGTAGGGGTAATACTCCTGACGGCTGGATCTCGCTGATATTAGAAGGTGTCATTTTTATTTTTTTCATTTATTTAAACACGCTCATTCAGAAAAAACATCAATATCCCTCACTGTTTGAGTATTTGCGGGAAGGGCTTGGGAAATGGATTGGCAGCATCATCGGGCTTTTGATCTCCTGCTATTTTATCGGCGTGGCCAGTTTTGAAACCAGGGCGATGGCTGAAATGGTAAAGTTTTTCCTGCTGGAGAGAACGCCGATTCAGGTCATTATTATAACGTTTATCTGCTGCGGCATCTATTTAATCATTGGGGGGCTAAGTGATGTTTCGCGGCTGTTTCCCTTTTATTTAACGATTACGATTATTATTTTGCTGATAGTGTTTGGGATCAGTTTTAAAATTTTTGACATCAATAACTTGCGCCCTGTTTTAGGTGAGGGCTTGGGACCCATCGCGAACTCCCTAACTGTCGTTTCCATCTCTTTTTTAGGAATGGAAGTGATGCTGTTTCTTCCTGAACATATGAAGAAAAAGAAATACACATTCAGATACGCGGCTATCGGATTTCTGATTCCGATTATTTTATATATCCTGACGTATATCATCGTTGTCGGGGCTTTGACAGCTCCTGAGGTGAAAACGCTGATCTGGCCGACCATTTCTCTCTTTCAGTCTTTTGAGCTGAAAGGCATATTCATTGAACGGTTTGAATCGTTTTTACTGGTCGTCTGGATTATTCAGTTTTTCACAACGTTTGTCATTTACGGGTATTTTGCCGCTAACGGGCTGAAGAAGACGTTTGGATTATCGACTAAAAAAAGCATGGTGCTCATCGGTGCGGCTGTCTATTATTTTTCTTTATGGCCGGATGACGCCAATCAGGTCATGATGTACAGCGATTATCTGGGGTACATTTTCGTCTGCCTGTTTCTGCTTCCCTTCATTCTGTTTTTCATTGTAGCTCTCAAAAGGAGGATTACAGCAAAATGAAAATCCGGATTTTAAGTATGTTCATATGTATCCTATTGCTGACCGGATGCTGGGACAGCCGGAATATTGAGGAATTAAGCCTGATCATCGGTGTTGGCTTAGACAAGCCGGATGATAAAAATTTAGAACTGACACAGCAGATTCTCGTGCCGAAAAAAATCAGCGCCAAGGAAGGCTCTTCATCTGATCCGACACAGCTTGCTATCACAAAGGGTGAAACGGTCCATCAAATGATGAGAACATCTGCATTAAAGCATAACCCTACGTTTTCACAGCATTTGCGTCTCATTCTGATTTCCAAGAGCGTGATTGCGGATCATACTGGAATGGACGCGATCATTAACCAGTTTGTCAGAGACAACGGAACAAGGAGGAGTTCATACGTCTTTGTCACCGATGACAGAACTAAGGATATATTTAAAATGAATGATCAAGGCGAACCCGCATCCAATGTAATTTACGATCTGACAGAAAATAATGCGGTAACGATCAGAATGATGGAGCCTGTTACATTGGGGGAGATCTCAGAACACTTGACCTCTGACGATTCGTTCCTCATCCCTCATGTCGGTAAGGAAAACGGCAAACTCGCGATAAACGGGGCCACTATCATCAAAGAAAAATTATGGAACCGAAATTTAACACCGGTTGAGGTTCAAAATATCAACTTATTTACAGGCACTGTCGAAGGAGGCGTCATTGATATGAGGCATAATGGCAATCTTTTTTCTTACGAAGTGTACTCCAGCAATCGTAAGATCAAGACATCCTACAAGGACGGAAAGTTTACATTCACCGTCACACGCAATATTGAAGGGCGTTTATCCGAGGACTGGAATCCTGATGAAGATTCGTTTAAGGATTCATATATCAAAGATATTGAAAGAACAGTCGAAAAACGATTAGAAGAAACAGTAACAGCATTTATTACAGACAAACTGCAAAAAGATATCAAAGCAGATGTCACTGGGCTGGGAAACGAGGTCAGAATTCATTATCCTCAAAAATGGAAAAAGATCGCCAGAAAATGGGATGATCATTATTTCAGCGATGCGGAAATAGACTACCGGGTCAATGTGGTCGTCAGAGACTTCGGAACGAAGGGCGCGTCCAAATAACGGACGCCTATTTTACGAGGTGATTGCGGTGTGCGTAGACGGCTGCCTGTGTCCGGTCGCTGACATCCAGCTTTGATAAAATATTGGTGATGTGGGTTTTGACTGTTTTAATCGTGATAAACAGCTCCTCCCCAATTTCTTTATTTGTTTTTCCTTCTGCAATCAGACAGAGAATCTCAAGCTCCCGTTTCGTGAGGGATTCATGCGGGAGCGCGTTTTCGCCTGAGTGGCGCAGCCGGGATAATACTTTCCCCGCCACTTTTGATTCAAGCTTTGGCTCTCCCTTGCTTGCGGCACGGATCGCATCAGCGATTTCGGCCGCTTTTGACGTTTTTAATAAGTAGCTGAGCGCTCCCGCTTCAATGACCGGGTACACTTTGTCATCATCAATGAAGCTTGTGAGCACAATAATTTTCGGATCGGAAAGCTTCTGGCAAATTTGCTTTGTCGCTTCAATGCCGTCCATGCCTTCCATGACAAGATCCATTAAAATCACATCAGGCTTTAATTCAACAGCAAGCTGTACACCCTCGCTGCCATCAGATGCTTCGCCGATGACACCAATATCGGGCTGTGCTTCCAAAAAAGCGGCGAGCCCCATTCTGACCATTTCATGATCATCAATCAACAATACTCGAATCACGTTCGTTCTCTCCTTTTTCTTCCGGGAAAATCGGGACCTTTACTTCGATTTGTGTGCCTTTTCCTTCAACCGAAATTACCTCGGCAACTCCGCCGATTTCGCTTGCACGTTCTTTCATCGAATTCAAGCCATAGGATGACGCTTTTACCTGGTCCATCTTAAATCCTTTTCCGTTATCAATGACCTTCAGCCGCAGCTGATTGTTCTTTGCACCGAGGATTACGGATACTTTTGAGGCTTTTGAATGCCTGAATACATTCGAAAGGGCCTCCTGTACGATCCTGAATAAATGATCCTCTACTCCTTTGGAAATCGGTGTATCCTGTATGTCCCACTCGATATCAAGCGGCTGTTTTTTCCGGAACTCGTCCAAAAGCTCCGTAAGACCCTCCTTCAGCCCTTTCCCTTCGAGCGTCACTGGCCTTAAATGGAGCAGCAGCGCCCTCATTTCATTTTGGGCTTCTCCCGCCATGTGCTCTACCATCTTGATCCGTTTCACAGTTTTATCATCCGTATCTTTTACGTGTTCTAATACGGCGGAGGTCATCATGGATATCGCAAAGAGCTGCTGGCTGACAGCATCGTGCAGGTCTCTTGCCAATCGCTGGCGTTCTTCTGTAATGACTGATTTCTTCATTTGCACCTGCCATTCAGCCCGTTCATTTGAAAGCTTTTGCAGGGAAGCGACTTGAAGTTCAACCCGCTTCGCCATTTCATTCAGCTGATCGGCTGCAAGCCCGATTTCATCGTCCCCGAGCGGCGGTATACGATAAGCGAAGTTACCGTTTTCAAATGTTAAAATCGATTCGATCAATGTATCGACCCTTGTTTTCAGCCGGTTGCCGTACATGTAGCCTGACGCAAAACCGATCGTAAGGCTGATCAGCACCAAAATCAGGATAAACGGAATCCCGAACCAGCTTGACGACAGCAGCACAAACGGATCGAGCCGATAGTAAACCATCATAAAAGAAATCAAGCAGACAAAAAGGAGCAGACTGATTCCCGTTGTCATGCGAATGGCGCGCCACTGGAGACTGGCAAGCAGTTTTTTTCTCATACGTATTTCACATCCACATCACCGATAAATAGGGAGACGGATACCTTTACCCGGCGTTTGGACTCGCTGAAATCAGAAGACGCAGCGTATACCTTTGTGCCTAATCCGCTTTTCTTCGAGCCGATCAGATTAATGTCGCCGATAAAAACGGACGAGCTGACAGCCACTTCAAGGTCTGATGGAACATAAATATCAACGTTTCCGATCACTCCGCTGATGACAATCGTGCTCTCTCCCTCCGGAATCATCGCTTTTGACAAGTCGATTTTCACATCGCCGATAAAACCCGATACATTTAAATCATTCAGATCAAACGGCTGCTTCATCATCAGAAGCTCGCCGATAAAAAAGCTTCGCATGTCAGGGTGTTTCACATCTTTAGGAGGCTCGGACTGTTTTTCTTTTTTCGTTAAGTCGATAGGCTTCTCACTCGGTTCAAAAATTGGCTTTCCTTTCACAAGCCGGTAGCCGGCGTAGATTAAAAATGCGGCAAACGCGTAGCCAAATAAGTTAAAGGTGATGCTGAACAGATTTTTCAAAAATAAGAAAGCGGCAAAGATATACATGACGGACCCAAGCCAGTCACGGGAGTACTTTTTTAAAAAATAGCCGGCAATCAGAAAAAAGAGCGGCCAAAACAGCAGATCGCCTATTCCGATAATTTGCAAAAACATACTGATGCCAAATAAAGCAATCATAAGTCCGAGAAGCTGTTTTTTTGTCATTTTGGTTGTTCCGCCTCCTTTCTTCTGCCAGATGCTACTGTATCGCTACATCCCCGCTGTCTGTTTTAATATCGACTAGATGCTGGCCGCTTCCATGTGAGCCTGTGATTTGATGATGATCTTTATGTGCTGTATCAGCAAATGGATACGCCGAGCTGACGCTTCCGCTCTCTGAAGCCGCATTGACTTTGAAACTGCCGTTTTCGGGAAGCTCCAGATACACATCACCGCTCGTTAATGTGACAGCTGAAGAGCCTGCTACCTTTTCTAAATCCGCACGAAAGTTTCCTGATGTCATCCGTACATCAAGTGAGCCTGAAACACCGTCCAAGTTTGCGTCGCCTGAAGTTAAGCGGATGCCGGCTGTTTTAGCGTCTGTATTTGATATCGACACATCCCCGGAAGAACCCTTCATCTTCAGCTCTTGGAGGCGGATACCCGTTACGGCCATATTTCCGCTTGCAGATGCTGCGTTCAGCTCGGAAAGCGTGAGGTGTTTGTTACCGGCTACAGACACGTCGCCGCTTGATGTTCTCACAACCAAACCGCCTTTGTACGTATATGGAATGCGGACGACAAGGGAAGAGCGATGAAATCCATTCAAAAATTGAAATTCTTTTTCCTTTGCCGTCAGCTCCAGCTTTCTTCTCTTTTCAGCCACAAACAATTTCCCGGAGTCACCTGAGATGGTTGCTGATATGTCATTACGCTCTTCCGCTATGATCTTCACATTCTTGTGATCCGATTCAATGATTACGCTTTCGATCTCATGCGGTGAAGCACTGGCTGAGTCAGCTTCAGTGCCGTTTATGAATGAAAGACCTTCAGCAAGCACGTCTTTGATAACAACTGCGGATAAAATAAGAATACCGGCAATGATCAGCAGTTTGCCCAGCATTTTTTTCATTTGTTTTCATCCTTCTCATTCATTCTATTATAAAGGAAAAGCCTGTGAATTGATACGTGCGGAAGGGAAGGACTTGACGAAAACCCTTCCCTGTCCCGCTTATTCATTTGCTGCATGTGATGTTTGATCTGATTTTTTCAATGAGAGTTCCCGCATCTTTTCAATTTCAGCTTCTACTTCACCTGCAAATTCACTTCGGCTCGATTCTGTGCCGGCTTCCGCTGACTTCGAATAATCAGCACGGATTTCCATTTCCTCAATTCGGTTTTCAATCCGCAGAAATTCACGATACGCGCTTTCACTGTCAATTTTGTCGAATGTCGCGTTCATATGCTCTTTTGCTTTTGCGGCGTTTGCCCGGGCAATCAGCGCCTGTTTTTTATCCTTTACGTCCTGAAGCCTTGTTTCAAGTGTGGCCAGCTGTTCTTTCAGCTCAGCCAGCTGGCTGCTTGCCTGTTCGTAGGAAGCTTTGTGCTCTGCTGCCTTTCCCTCTAAATACTTCATTTCTGTCAGCGCTTTTTTCGCAAGCTCTTCTTCACCGGCATCAAAAGCGAGCTGAGCTTGATTCTTACGCTTTCCAGCCACTTCATTTGCTTCTTCATATTTTTTCTTAAATTGAAAGGCAATCGTATGCTGTTTGACGATCGTTTGTTTTGCTTTTGCAATATCGCTTTCCATATCACGAACGTATTGATTCAGCATCACCTTAGGGTTCTCCAGTTTATCCAAGCCTTCATGAACTGACGCAACAAACATATCTCTCATTCTTTTTAATACCATACCGTTATTCCTCCTCATATCATGTGTTATTTTTTCTTTAAAAAATTTTCCCATTCGTCATCAAAATGAGACTGGTAGCCGGCAGAAGCTGGTTCAGGGTCAAAGCCTGACACATCGCTTTCCGCGGATCCGTTTTTCATCAGTTTCCAGCCGTAATACACCATAGCGGCTGCGAGTGCAATTCCGACGAGAAACGGCAGTGAGCAAATGAGCATCATCGCCCCGATTCCGCCCAAGATGATGCCTGTGATGGTTTTGCCCGCTGCGAATCTTTTGATTCCCGCGTATGTCAGCAAGCCTCCGATCACAAGCGGAATCATAAATCCGAAGCTGCCTCCCCCAAAAAAGACGGAGATTCCAAATACAATTAATAAGAATCCGCCTATCGTTTTCTTGTTGATCTTCATGCAGATCCTCCTTTCGTTTTCCTTGTCTTCATCTTATACAAAACAGCAGATGAGCAAAACGAATCAGAGATTGATTTTTGGATAAGACCAGAGTCGTAGACAGCACCGGACCCAGCGGCATAAAAAAAGCCATGCACGAGGCATGGCTTCTTCAAAAACCTTTACAGATGAACACTTGCTTCCCTTTCTTTTACCAAATCGGATTGTTCTGCTTTGGCCAGCTTTGTAAACAGAAGGATTCCGATACCCGCGATAATTTCCACAACTCCCCCGGCAGCGATCACATTTCCTGAACCAAAAGCATTTGCGGCATATCCGCAAATGACAGCGCCGGCCGGAATCGAAATATTTGAGATCATATGTATGACGGCATAAACTTGCGGCTGGTCCTCGCTATCGACAGATGTCTGTATAATCGTATACTCGGGAACATTGATCGCACTGACTGCAGCGCCAAAAGTAAAGGCGGCGAAAAAGACGAGCGGCAAAAAGGTATTCATTCCGGTAATAAAGAATGCGAACCCTTCAATAATGCCTGCCGTTACGAAAAGCAGTCCGTACTTGTTTACTTTTACTTTTGTCAGTACAAATCCCAATAAAAACGCGCCTATTGCGGTGGTGGCTTTTAATAGCGAATATACAATCGGCTGTCCGTTTAAATCCTCCGCAACATACACAGCGGAGAGCGCTTCCCAAGGGGCTGCCGCGAAATTCATAAAAATACAATAGATAGCGAGCGGATATAAGATTTGGTGTTTTCTGACAAGAACAAAACCGCGTTTCAGTCTGCCAAAATATGTACCTCTCTGTGCAACGGCCGCTGATTCCGATTTTGTTTCAACAGCAGTGTATTTGATAAAGAGAACAAGAAAACCAGAAATAAGATAAAGTACGAGAGCCATAAGCATTGTATATGAAGGACTGATAAACGTAAGGAGAGCGCCGCATAGTGTCACAGCTCCAAGCCGGACAATTTGGGCGGACGACTGCAGCACAGCATTTGCTTTTTGAATGCCCTTTTCATCTACAATTTGAGGGATTAAAGCAATGGAAGCAGGATTGTAGGCAGCGCCAGTAGCTGAATGCACAATCATAAGAGTCATAACAAACCACAGCGGAGAGAATCCGCCGAAATGGCAGATCGGAATGATTAAAACAACCGCGGCTCTTGTCAGGTCTGAAAAGTACATCCAGAATTTCAATGTATTCTGCTTCATGAAAGGACCCGTCACAGGTGCTAAAACGGCTTCCGGCAAAAAGGTGACAGCAATCAATAAAGCAGTTCCGATCGCACCTTCACCGTCAAAAATTAAAAACCATAATATCGAATTAAATGCGAACATATCGCCGGAAATCTTGACTATTCTTGAGAAAAAAAGAAAGTTAAAATTTCTCTTCCAGACGCTATCACTTTCAATGAGTCTCACCATCTATCAGAGCCCCCCCACTGCCTATTTTTTACATCAATTTGTTACAATATCTCATTTTTCCATTTTTCAGTCAATAATTCATAAGGTTCATTTTTTGTCGTAAAAAGGGAAATTGACAAAATGAAAAAAATAAAAAGCCGGCATGTACTGAAAATGCCAGCTTTCATTAATGTGTTTTTATGATCCGCTGCTGTTTCGATCGCGAAACACAATAGCGCTTCTTTCATACTCCACATCGTCAATACCGCTTCTCACGTTGACAGCCCGTGCTGCGGCAAAGAAATAGTCGGACAATCGATTGAGATAACGGAGCACCATTTCATGGATCTCTTCCGTTTTCATCAGCGCCACCACTTGGCGTTCCGCCCGCCTTGTAATGGTGCGCGCCACATGGAGAAGCGAAGCGGCCTTTGATCCGCCCGGAAGAATAAATCTCTTTAGGTCAGGTGCCTCTTCTGTATAGGCGTCGATGCGCATTTCTAAAAAGGAGACGGATTCTTCCTTCAACTTATAGTCTCTTTTTTCTGTGATGATTGCCAGATCGCCCCCGCAGTCAAAGAGCTCGTGCTGAATGTTGAGCAGCTCGGCCGTTAGATCCTCAAAGCCGCGCTTCCCGGAAAGCTCAGCCAAAGCCAGTCCGACAAAACTGTTCAGCTCATCAATCGTGCCGTAGCTTTCTACTCGGAGGCTGTCCTTGTCTGTTCTGCCTCCGATTAAACTCGTTTGCCCGTTATCGCCTGTTTTTGTATATAGTTTCATCATATCTGTCTCCTTTACAGACTTATTCAAGCAGGTCCGCAGCCTCCCGCACACATTCAGCTGTCCCAAACCGAATCAATTGATTCAGCCGTTTTTCTATGGTTTCTGAAGATATCTCTTCAGTTTGTGTCGCTGCAACGAGGATTTCTCCATGTTCATCCTGTTCACCGCCCAGCACTTTCATGCGCTCGGCTTCCGCCCCCATGACAGCCCTGACGAAGAATTGGTCTGTCGCAAAGCCGTTGATTAAAATCCATATCGAAAAGCCGGACATGACACAAATACAAACGGACAGCTCTTCGTCTTCAAACGTACGGCACACAAGCCGGTCAAGTCTGCCGGAGGAGGCCATCGCACAGGTTTCCTGCGGATAATAGCCGTTTTCAGATAAATAGGCTGTAAGCTCCTCTTTTTGTTCTGACTGGGCAGGCACCCGTTTATGGAGAAACGTCCGGTTCCAAGAAAAGCCTGAACCGACAGGAGCAGAAGACAGCGTGCGGAGCGGGATTTCCGTTTGCAAGAGGATCTCGTCGCGCCGCACTTGCAGCAAAGTTTCAAACGGAATCGCCTGCTGCTTTAGGGCGCTGTTTTCAGGCTGAATTGCAATAAGCGGTTTAGGCAATTGATGATGGATGAAAGTGCTGACTTTCGTGTTATACAACGCCTTAATGTGCTCTTCTGTGATGGCGGTTTCCGGTTTTTGCTTAGGCCCGGCTGTTCCGTTTTTTATAAAGACGATTTCATCACAGTACAGGCTAGCGGTGTTCAGATCGTGAAAAACACTGACAGCAGTCAGCCCATTTTCTCTCGTCAGGCGCTTGATAAGATCGAGCAGTTCTTTTTGATAGGCCAAATCCAGAAAATTAGTCGGTTCGTCTAAAAATAAAATGCGCGGCTGCTGCGCCAGTGCTTGAGCCAAATAAACCCGCTGCTGTTCGCCCCCGCTTAGATCACGAATCGATTTCTCAGCGAAAGCGAGTACCCCTGTTTGTTCCATCGCATTCCGAATAATGGCTTCATCCTCTTCAGTCTGCTGGCTGAACAGCCCTTTTTGAAATGGATATCTGCCGAAGGATACGGTTTCTTTGACAGTGAAGCTAAAGGCTTGTTCTGTTTTTTGCGGCAGAACCGCCATCATTTGCGCCAGTTTCTTCGGTTTATATTCAGTGAGTGGTTTGCCAGCCAGACAAACGGAGCCTTCTATTGCCGGAAGTGTTCCTGTCAGCAAGTGAAGCAGTGTTGTTTTTCCGCTCCCGTTCGGTCCGAGAATGCCAAGAAATTCTCCCTTCTTCACTGTTAAACTGATATTTTTAATCAGCCGGCTGCCTCCGTAACCTCCCGACAGCCCCTCTGCCTTGATCATAAGCTTCTCCCCCCGCGATGCTGCCGAATTAAAATCAGAGCGAAAACAGGAGCTCCCGCTAAGGCTGTAATAATGCCGATCGGCAGTTCAACCGGTTCAATCATTGTTCTCGAAAGCAGATCGGCCAAAACGAGAAATCCCGCGCCAAGCAAGGCAGACAGCGGCAATAAATGCCGGTGATCCGTTCCCCACAGCAATCTTGTGATATGCGGAATCACAAGCCCGACAAAGCCAATGGTGCCGGATACAGCCACAGCGCTGCCTGTCAGCAGTGACCCTGCAATTAAAATCAGCATTTTTCTGTGCTGGACGCTGACCCCGAGAAGCCTTGCTTTCTCCTCTCCATAGGTCATCACGTTGAGTTCTCTTCCGTTTATGATCAGGATCACGGTTCCTAAAAGAAAAAACGGGAGAAACAGGGCAACGTAGCTCCAGCCTCTCATCGAGACGCTGCCAAGCAGCCAATGCACAATCGGCAGCAAATTATCACCTGTCAGAGCAATGATGAGAGAAATAAATGCGCCCAAAAATGAATTGATGATGACACCGGTCAGAATAAGCGTAGAGACAGACATCGAAGCGTGAACGAGGCGGCTGAACGAAAGAACAGCCACAATCGTGACAAGCGCTGCAGCTACACTTACAACCGGCAGTGTAAAGCCTCCGATGACGGGGAACTGCAGTCCAAAAAATAAGGTTGAAACCGCCCCGACGGAAGCACCGGACGAAACACCGAGCGTATACGGATCAGCGAGCGGATTTTTTAAAAGTCCCTGAAAAGCAGCCCCTGCGATAGAAAGAGCCGCCCCCACAAGGGCGGCCAGCAAGACTCTCGGCAGTCTGATATTCATCATAATATTTGTATACATTGGATCATAGGAGCCGGCAGAGCCGCCAAAACCTTCATGCCAAAAGATATGAAAGATGGCGGATATCGGAATTGGCAGACTGCCGCAGGAAATGCCCAATATGATACTGGCAGCTAAAAATAAGAAACTGATGCTATAAGCAGCAAAACGATTATTCTTTAAACGTATCCGGGTAGATGCTTTCCGCAAGTTCTTCGACCCCTTCGATCAGACGCGGACCTGAACGTGTGACGAGATCAGGATCAACATCATAAACGCGATGATGTTTCACAGCATTGATTCCGCTCCAGCCATCGCGTTTTTCCACCGCATCCGCTTTTACACCGTCCGTTGTGACAATGGCGTCTGGATTCAGCTTTACGATGGCCTCGTCTGTCATTTGCACCCAGCCTTTTTGATCCGCTGCAGCGTTTTTAGCATGGATGACATTCAGCATTTCATTCATAAACGTGTCTTTTCCGGTTGTGTAAATGTCAGGATCAGGCGAAACCTCAATAAAGACGCTTTTTTCCTCGTCTTTTGAAATGGATTTCGCTTTTTCTTTAATCTCCTGCAGGTCTGATTTCATGCTGTTGACCAGTTGGCCCGCTTTTTTCTCAGCTCCGGCAGCTTCACCGATCATTTCGATTGATTTGTATACCTCTGCGAATGATTGTGCATCATTGACAGTCAGCACAGCAATGCCAGCGTCCTTCAGCTGCTTGATGGCATCTGCTGAAGCTGACATGGAAGATTCATGAGCGAGAACGAGATCAGGTTTAAGAGAAATGACTTTCTCGACGTTTACATTCATATCCCCAACCTTCTCAACCTGTTTGACTTCCTTTGGATATGTATCGTTTGTGGTGACGCCGACCACTTTGTCACCGAGTCCGAGAGCATATGTAATTTCCGTGTTGCTCGGCATTAACGAAACAATTTTTTTCGGCTCCTTTTTGATGGTAACATCCTGGTTTGACGCATCATCAATTGTGACAGGGAACGCTTCAGACGCAGCTGTCTTTTGCTTCGCATTGGAATCCTTCTCACCTGCCGCATTGCCGCAGCCTGAAATCATAATGGCGGTCAGCAGTAGCGCCGTCCATATTCCGGCTAATTTTTTCATACCCTTTCCTCCTAAATGAACTAAAAAAGCATCTCTACGATGGTAAAGACGCTGTAAACAACAAAAAAGCCTATTGTTTACACATCATCTGTCCTCGCAGACTTCGTGTTTATCAAACAGGCAGGTATCCTGGCTTTTGGCGCAAAGGCCAATTACAGTGGCGGGACCGCACCGGCTTTTACCGGTTTCCCTATTAAGCCGGCTATTTTCACGTACCGGCACCTGTTTGACATTCGTATCCTTTTTCGGAGTTATTATACTATATGGCTGACAGGCTTGTATATGCAGTATGAATGACTTTTCCGCCGCTGCATGTATGGAAGCAAAATTCTCGTAAACACTAAATTTCATCTTGTATACTAAGTAGCATGATCAATAAAAAAGGAATGATTCTTATGGACTTACAGCTTAAAGACAAGCTTGTCTTAATCACAGGCTCAACTTCCGGCATCGGGAAAGCCGCAGCGAAAAGCTTTTTGCAAGAAGGGGCAGCCGTTATAGTCAATGGCCGAAAACAAGAGACAGTCGATCGCACGGTTGAAGAGCTTTCTTCATATGGAACGGTGCATGGAGCAGCCGCTGACTTATCAAAACCGGATGAAGCAGCAGCTTTTCTTGAAAAAGTGAAGCAGATCGGTGATATAGATGTTCTTGTCAACAATCTCGGTTTCTTTGAAGTGAAGGATTTCGCCGAGGTAACGGATGAAGAATGGAATCAATATTTTGAAGTAAACGTGATGAGCGCTGTTCGGACAAGCCGTCACTTCCTTCCAAAGATGCTTGTCAAAAACAGCGGCCGCATCTTGAATATCGCAAGTGAAGCAGGCGTCAAACCGCTTCCGACTATGATTCCTTATTCAATGACCAAAACAGCGCTGATCAGCCTGTCCAGAGGAATGGCTGAAATGACGAAGGGCACAAAGGTTACGGTTAATTCAGTGCTCCCGGGACCTACTTGGACAGAAGGCGTTGCTTCCTATATGGAGGGCGCCGCAAAGGCAGCCGGCCAGGATACAGATACATTTGTGAAAGACTATTTCAAAGTGAATGAGCCGACTTCACTCATTCAAAGATACGCAACAGCCGAAGAAGTCGCGAGCACAATTGTATTCCTCGCATCTGACGCTGCATCTGCCATTAACGGCACGGCACAGCGTGTGGAAGGCGGAATTATCCGTTCACTTTAAATACAAAAACGCATCCGTTTTCGGATGCGTTTTTTTTATAACTCCCCAGCGAATGGAACCGGCTGGTATCCGCCCGTTTCAAGTTGGGCTGAAAACAATCCGCCCGCATGAGGCTGTTCATATCTTTCTGTTTCTGTCATTTGTTCAGTAGCTGTTGTGATGTAAAGGGTTCTCATGTCCTGGCCGCCGAACGCACAGCACGTGACATATTTGGCCGGAACACTTATTGAATCAATTTCTTTTTTCTGAAAAGGATCAATGTGAACCACACGGCTCCCGCCAAACAGCGCCACCCACAGCATGCCGTTTTGATCAATTGTCATGCCATCCGGCAGTCCATCCGATTTTTCAAAACGATAGACGGTTTCTGGGTTTGAGACGTTTCCGCTTTCGGGATCGTATTGATAGCACACAATCTCCTGCGTCGGCGTGTCAATGTAGTACATCAGGCTGCGTTCGCGATCCCAATCCAAACCGTTCGAGGTTGAGACTTGATCTTTCATTTTGACAAGGCTGCCATCTGTGTCCAAACGGTAAAGCGAGGCTTGTTTTTGTTCGCCTTCCATGCTCGTCGTTCCTGCCCAAAGCCTTCCGTACGGATCACATTTGGCGTCGTTAAACCGAAGGCTCTCATGCATATCCTTGGGCTGTTTGATTTTTTCAAGACTGTCATCATGAAAATGATACAGGTAAAAACCGTCTTTCATCGTCATGATCAGCTCATCCTTTGAATACTTCGCAAGCGCCGTCACAAAGGATGTAAATTTGACCGAACGATTGATTTTTTCTTTAGGATCGAAAATGTGGAGCTCGCTTCCTAAAATATCAACCCAGTATAGACGGCCGTTTTCTTCATCCCATAACGGACCTTCACCGATTACTGCCCTAGTGTCTGCTTCTAATACTGCATCCATGTGTAACACCTCTTTAGCTTCAGTCTATATATTGTTATTCCCGGCAAAGAGGTGTCCAAACCACACGCCTTATTCTTTTTTGAAAAGGATGGTAATGACGGAGCCAATATTGATCCTGCTGTTGACGTGAATCGTTCCGTTATGCAAATGCACCAGCTCTTTGGCAATCGCCAGTCCAAGCCCCGTCCCGGCAGCCGGATCTTTCGTATTGGTTCCTCTGTAATAACGGTTAAATAAATGGGTGATCGTTTCCTCATCCATTCCTTTCCCATTGTCTTTGACCTTCAATGAAATATGATTTTTTGTCTGTTCAAGAATTACCTGAATCGCTGTTCCTTTACCGTTGTGCTTCACAGCATTTCCAAGCAGATTTTCCAGAATGCGTCTGAACCAGGCTTCATCCAGCGCAAATTCAATATGCTCTTCTCTTGATACAAACGAAATATCATACCCTTCAGAAAACGGGTTTTTCTTGAAGTCCTCAATGACATTTTTAAAAAACGGAATGAGGCTCGTGAGCTTTCTCTCCATCGGCAGAGCGTCATTTTTCAGACGATACGTTAAATTTAAGTCCTCGATCAGCTTTGACATGTATTCCGATTTCTCTCTGACAACCTGTCCCATTTCCTTCACTTCATCAGGAGACCAGTCGTATTGCTTCGATTCAAGCATCATGCTGTAGCCGTAAATGCTGCTGAGGGGCGTTTTTAAATCATGAGACAAACCGGCGATCCATTCTTCCCGTGTCGCCTGGATTTTTTCTCTGTTTGTCTTATCCCGTCTCAGCGTTTCAGTCAGCTGATCCATAGATTCAAATATCTCACCGAAGAAGCGGTACGGCTGTTTGATTTTTCCCTTTTTGTTTTTACTGACAGGGCGCCCTTTACGGTTTTTCGGTTCTTCAAGCTTCCCTTTTGATAGATTGACCAGCCATTTGATTGTATGAAAAATCGGCAAGCCGAATCTGAACATATACCAGGCAGTCATCCAGAATATATAAAGAATCAGAACGCCCATAATCAGAAACATCGCTTTCAGGACAACCCTCAGAAACGATTTATTAAACTCCTGGTCAGTAATATAGACAGGGTTTGGCACCGAAGCGACCATCCACCTGTTTTGATCGAGGAATTTAACAGAAATCTCCCGTTTATAGTTCCATGGTTTAGAGCTGTATTTGAGAAGCTCCAGCTGGTTCATCGTTTTTCTTTCGCTTTTCTTGCTGTTAATGCTGTCGAGTATGTTCCCGTTTCTGTCTAACAGATACACGGCTCCTTTTTCACGCTTAATATAGTCAATTGTACTGGACTTATATTGTGACAAAGAGTCGATGGAGGGTTCACGGCTTTCAATGGAAGTCAGCAGCTGTTCGCTCTTTGATTTCCAGCCGAACAAGAGGAGGTACGACTTGTCTTCAATATTGATTGCCCAATAATTCAGCTTATAGTTATCAAGCTTCTTGCTTTTATAAATAGACAAAAGCTCCTTCTTGGTGTAGGTGCCGGGCACGTCTTTCGGCACGCTGTAGGAATAATCCGTTTTTCCATTAGAATCAATGATTTGCATCCAGCCGTGCTGTTTATCAACAGATTTCTTCAGAAAATCGTCCACTTCCCATGACCCGTCTTCGTTTACATCGAGATACGCCTCAAGCGTGTCAGTCGTTGCCTTTGTCAGCCCTGAATTGGATTCCGCATCGCTGAATCGCGCGTCTAAATAGAAAAAGGAAGCCACAAGCATGATCGAAAGAAGAAGGATAACAATCAGCATCTGCCCGAAAAAGTGAAACAGAAACTTCCACCTTAACCTCATGGGCGCTTTCCGTTTCCTTCTGGACTCGGGATAAAACGGTATCCGAGACCGCGAACGGTTACGATATATTCCGGATTGCTCGGGTCACGCTCAATTTTTTCCCGGAGCTTACGGATATGAACCATGACGGTATTGTTATCTCCATACGAAGGATAGCCCCATACTTTTTCATAAATTTGATCTTTAGAAAGCACCACATTGGGATGTTCGCAAAAATACTGAAGCAGCTGCAAAAGCTGAGCCGAACAGGCTACAGTTTCCCCGCCCACAATCAGCTCGGCATTTTGCGGAGAAAATGTAAAGTAATCATATGTATAGGTTTTGTTTGATTCAGCTGCATTCGACTGATACGTACGCTTTAAATGCGCTCTGATCCGCGCGGCTAATTCCAGCGGATTAAATGGTTTTGTAATATAATCATCAGCTCCGACCGCAAAACCCGATAATTTGTCAGCGTCCGATGATCTCGCCGTCAGGAAAAAAATCGGGGCGTCTGAATACTCCCTGATTAATGTGCACGCCTCAAAACCGGTCATTCCGCCCATCATGACATCCAATACGATTAAATCAACCTTATTTGTCTTGACAACCGGAATGGCTTCCTCTGCACTTGCCGCATCCAGTATATGTCGATAACCTTCTTTTTCGAGAACGCGTTTGATCATATCCACAATCGCTTTCTCATCGTCTACGATTAAAATTGACGCATTTTCCACTTTTATGTTCCTTTCTGTCACTGTTTTTTTTCATCTTATCATTATATCGTTTCTTTTTGGTACATTTTTGAATAGGAGGGCTCTTGACGGGGGTGAACAGCAGGAAACGGGAACCTGCAAAATGTTCCCGTTTTTCTTAGAATGAGGTATCGTTATGAGTTCTCGTCTACCATATACAGAATAAACTCCCAAAATCCCGGAACATCCTGACACAGAAGCATATCAGCCTTTTCAAACATTTTGATTTTCAGCTCCTGCTCCAAATCTTCTCTCTCTTGATAGGACGTATTGCTGAGTTTTTTTCTGATCATCGGTGAAAAGCATGCAATCAGATGCTCAATGTCGTACATTTCATCTTTATTCCTATTATGTTCAAACTGGCCGCTCACAGTTTACTTTTCCCCCTTTTTTTGCGCCGCTAGCTGCTTTCTAATATTTTCTAATCCCTTTTTATGAATATTAGAGATATTTTGCCGGGACTCACCTAATGAATCAGCGATTTCCTGCATCGTGGCACCGTGAAGATAGACTTTTGTCAGCACGCTTTTTTGTTTGTCAGTCAGATTCTGAATCGCTTGATAAAGCTGATAATCCTGGACATGCTGGCTCAAATCATCCTGCAGGTCTAAAAATTCCTCAAACGCGTCACTTTCCGCTTCGGCAGGAAGTCGTTCTCCTGCTTCCGGATGATCAACCGTCAGCGGATACCGTTTTTGATTTTTGCGAACCCGCTTATCAAAATCGATGGAAAAAATCCGAATCATTGAATTCATATACTTGACGATGCGAATCTCCTTATAAAATTGCTTGAATTGCTCGTCCAACGATTTTGCATCCTTTTCATTCGGGTTTTCCATTACATTTTTGAACAAACGGTAATGCTGAGGGTTGCTCAAAAAATGTTTCACGATGGGATGCTTCATAATCTCCTTACATTTCGATCGCAACAGACCTTGATAGTCCATCAAACCGCCTCCCTACTAAATTAAATGAAGGAAAGCAAAAAAAAGTAAACTACTACTTTCAGACTAGCGTTTGCTGAAGCAAACCTTCCAGTCATGGTTTACGATTTCTTGGATTCCCTTCACTTACTTACATGACTGCACAAAAAGGAGGGAGGTGTTTTTCATGGATCAGGTTTTTATAGAGGAAGTCGTCAAGCAGATCAGCAATCTCGGGTTCCCGGCACTGATCGCGATGTACCTGCTGACCCGTTTCGAGAAAAAATTCGATCAGCTCATTGAACTGATGACAGAGCTGAAAGATCAGAAAGCGAAACATTAATTTTGTATCGAAGTTGACTTTTCATCGGTTTTTTTCACTTAACAAGACAGAAGGGAAAACGAAAGGCCTTTCACATTCTCTTTCTGCGCCACAATTATTTTTAAGGAGGAGACAGGAAAATGAAAAAACAAAACGATATTCCGCAGCCAATCAGAGGAGATAAGGGAGCGACAGTGAAAATCCCGCGTAATATTGAAAGGGACCGGCAGAATCCCGATATGCTCGTACCGCCGGAAACCGATCATGGCACCGTTGAAAATATGAAGTTTTCTTTCTCAGATACTCATAACCGTTTGGAAAAAGGCGGGTACGCCCGTGAAGTTACCGTACGTGAGCTGCCGATTTCAGAAAACCTGGCTTCTGTTAATATGCGGCTGAAGCCAGGCGCCATTCGAGAGCTTCATTGGCATAAGGAAGCAGAGTGGGCTTATATGATCTACGGGAAAGCACGCGTCACGATTGTGGATGAAAAGGGCCGCAGCTTTATTGATGATGTAGGCGAAGGAGATTTATGGTACTTCCCGTCAGGCCTGCCGCACTCGATTCAAGCGCTTGAAGAAGGGGCAGAGTTCCTGCTCGTGTTTGACGACGGGTCATTCTCTGAAAACAGCACGTTCCAGCTGACAGACTGGCTTGCCCACACCCCTAAAGAAGTGATTGCCGCTAATTTTGGCGTAACAGAAGAAGAAATCGCCAATTTGCCAGGCAAAGAAAAATATATATTTGAAAAACCTGTGCCCGGCTGTTTAAAAGATGACATTGTGGAAGGGCCGTACGGCGAAGTGCCTTATCCGTTTACGTACCGCCTTCTTGAACAGGAGCCGATTGCATCAGAAGGAGGAAAGGTGTACATTGCGGATTCGACAAACTTTACAGTGTCTAAAACCATTGCATCTGCGCTTGTAACCGTGGAACCAGGCGCCATGAGAGAGCTTCACTGGCATCCGAATACGCATGAATGGCAATATTACATCTCCGGTAAAGCGAGAATGACTGTTTTTGCTGCTGACGGCCATGCGAGAACCTTTAACTATCAAGCCGGTGATGTCGGTTATGTTCCATTTGCGATGGGCCACTACGTAGAAAACCTCGGCGATGAACCGCTCGTCTTTTTAGAAATCTTTAAAGATGACCATTATGCCGATGTGTCTTTAAACCAATGGCTCGCAATGCTTCCTGAAACCTTCGTCCAAGAACACCTTGACTTAGGCAAAGAGTTTACGGATGTCCTTTCAAAAGAAAAGCATCCGGTTGTGAAAAAGAAAAGCAGTAAATAAAAAACTGGCAGCTTGCAGAGAGCGCTCGTTCTCTCTCTGCAAGCGCTGATAAGGAGCTGAACCAGTGATACATCAAAAGTATTTATTACGGCAGGCCGTACAGTATGTGCTGGCAGCGGCGGCTGTGTTATTTTGCTATTTTACAATCATTCTCTGTGTCTTTTCTTTGGCGGGAACGAGCTACCGATCAGCTGCTCATGTCCTGCTTTTTGCTGTGTTATTTCTTGTGCTCGGACTATGCTTTGAACCTTTTGAACGGCTGATGATACATAGTTTTACGTTTTTTAAGACTGGAAAACGAGCTTTTATCCTTATGGCCGGCACCGTCCAGCTGCTGTTTTTATGGATGACCGCTTATACGGCAGATCAAATGATTCATAACATTTGGCTGTCAACCACAGAAGAAATGATCCTCGCAGCCGTTTTTCTTATTTTGGATAAATGCAATTCAGCACTGCCCAGCTAAAAAAAGAACGCCATCCGATTGGATGCGTTCTTTTTATTCATATCGAAGTGCGTCAACAGGCTGAAGCTTCGATGCCTTAATGGACGGCAGCAAGCCGAAAATAATGCCGACTGCCATTGAGAAAATGAGTGCTCCGATAACTGCCGGAACGGAGATGATAAAAGGCATCGGAAAGATCACCGTGATAAGTTTAGCGATGCCAAAGCCCGCCAGCACACCGAGAATTCCGCCAATACTTGTCAGCACGACGGCCTCTGTTAAAAATTGAAATAAAATCACGCGCCGCTTGGCACCGAGCGCCTTCTTAATTCCGATTTCCCGCGTTCGCTCCGTCACTGAAACAAGCATAATGTTCATGACACCGATGCCTCCGACCAAAAGTGAGATGCTTGCAATTCCGCCAAGCAGCAGAGCAAATGACTGGTTAAATGACTCCACTTCCTGAGCGACCTCCTGAAGATCCATCACGCTGTACTCCGCTTTTTCCAAATCAGCATCTGAAAGTCCTTGATTTAGAAGGTCCGCGGCCATTACACCGGCTTCTTGGATATGCTCAGAAGAGTCTGCCTGCACCGCAATCTGTGTCGGCGCGTCAAATCCTTCAATAAGCGGCCACACTTTTTTCGGCACATATAAAACCGGATTCGCATATTCGCCATCAAACATGCTTTCTTCCTGTTTCTTTTCATGAAAAACACCGGCAACCCGGAACGGCACACCATTCATCTCAATGTTTTTGTGCAGAGCGTCACCGTCAGGAAACAGCTCATCTCTTGCGGCCTCATTGATCATAACCACTTGGTGTGTGCTGTTTAATTCTTTTTCCGCCAGCTTTCTCCCCTCAGTGATGCTGATCGGGAACATATCGAAATAATCAGCATCCACTCCGTACACTTGAGGATAAGAAACGTTCGTTAAGTGAAAAACGGTGGCGCCTTCGGACAAGTAATATAAAGATAATCCTTTTACAACCGGGTCTGATTTTATTGCCTTAATGGTTTCTTCAGATACAGGGGGTGCGGACGTATAAGAAACCTCCTGGTAACCGCCTTCCTCCTCCCCGCCTGTTGGCTGGTACACAACATTAATCGCGTTATTTCCCATGCCGATCATGCTTTGCTTTAATTGCTCGCTTTGGCCTTTCAGCATAGAGACGATCGCAATGATCGCCGCTATACCGATAATGACACCAAGCATCGTAAGAATCGACCTCAGCTTATGTGAAAAAATAGATTGAAAGGAGATCCGAATATGTTCAAGCATGGCTAATCCCTCTCTCGTCTAACACTAATTCTCCGTCTCTGATAAACACGGTTCTGTCGGCTTTTCTGGCGACGTCCGGGTCATGGGTAATCATAATGATCGTTGTGCCTTCCTGATGCAATTGTGAAAACAGCGACAAAATTTGTTCACTTGATTTTGTATCAAGCGCCCCGGTCGGTTCATCTGCCAGAATAAACCGAGGCTGATTGACAAGGGCTCTGGCAATCGCCACCCGCTGCTTTTGTCCGCCGGACAGCTTTGGCGGCTTGTAAGAGATCCTATCTTTCAAACCAACCTTTTCAAGAGCTTCATAGGCTCTTTGCCTTCTTTCTTTTTTCTTTACCTTATTGTAAATCATCGGCAGCTCGACATTTTGCAGTGCGGTAAGGCGCGGCAGCAAATGAAAGGTTTGAAACACAAACCCGATCGATTCGTTGCGAATGTCAGCCAAAGCACCGTCTTTCCCTTTTAATACATCCATCTGGTCCAGCATATAGGTTCCGGAGGTCGGCCTGTCCAAACAGCCTATAATATTCATTAACGTAGACTTCCCTGAACCGGACGGCCCCATAATGGCCAGAAATTCACCAGCTTTGACGGTGAGATTAATATGCTTTAAGATCGGCACCTCTTCTTTGCCCAGCTTGTACGATTTAGAAATATTATTCAGTGTCAGCATTGACTGTAACCTGCTTTCCTTCCTTGACCGCGGGATCAGGATAGATCACATAATCTTCCGGCGTCAGGCCGCTTTTGATTTCGACCATGTCACTTTCGTCTGTCTCCCCGATTTCAACAGGCTGTTTAACCGCTTTCTGCTCCTCATCCGTCTTCCAAACGTATGGTTCGCCATCATCCTGGATAATCATGTCGGACGGCAGCTTAATGGTATTCGCATCTGCTTCGTCACTCATGACTTCAATATTGACATGATAGCCGACTTCAAGGCCCTTATGGCTGTCCAATAAAACAGTGAAAGGATAGTTAGAGGATTGGGGATTCATTTCCTCTTCAGCATAACTTTCTGACTCTTCCCCCTCGCCTGTTCCAGCAGGAAGCTTGCCGATTGAAGTAATCTTGCCTTTCCACTCGCCTTCACCGCCTGTTTTCAGCGTAACTCTGACTTTGCTGCCTTTTTTAATCGTGTCCATTAACAGCTCGTTGATTTGGCTTTTCACAAGGTATTTGCCCGTTGAAACGATTTGGATATACGGGCCTGCTGCCTGATCACCCGTTGCGCCGTCCGCAATATCCTGATTGACGCTTTGAACGATACCGTCATGCTTGCTTGTGATCACATTTGAACCTTTGTTTTTCGTAAGTGCAGCCAGTTCTTTTTGGTGCTGCTTCAGTTCAAGCTGGCTTGTCTTTAAATCAAAATTGGCCTGGTCAAGCTCGTCTTGAAGCTGTGCTTTCTCGTCTTTTCCGGCTGTCTTTAGCTTCTTCTCAGTTTCTGCTATTGATTTTTGCAAGCGGCTGATTTGAAGGTTTGTCATTTCGGTTTGTAAATTGCTTTGCTCAATTTCGTCAGAATGATCCTCGCCCTCGTACTCGAAAAGCTTATCGCCTTTTTTAACCTTATCGCCTTCTTTGACGTACGTTTTTTTAATGCTTCCTTTCTCTGAATCTATGTATACTTTTTGCTGTTTCTCTGGCTCAACTTTTCCCGAAAACGATTGGGCAGATTCAGATTCACCGCCCATATACACTGCGACCGATTCAGCATAAGGCTCCGATGATACGGCAACTTGGTTCATGTGAGTAAAAAAGTAAAAACCGCCGGCACCGATCCCCGCCAGTACGAGCACACCGGCACATATCGAACCGGCAATAAGCCATTTTTTCTTCTTGGACACAATGATCTCCTCTTTCTGTAATCTTCGTAATATTTCCGAAACATTCTAACCAATATTATCTATTAATTCAAATAGACTTTCAATCTTTTTCTTCAAAATCTGGAATTAGCAAGAAAAATTATATTTTTGTGGTTAAAAATAAAAAAATCCCGGCGTCATACCGGGATTTTTCTTACACAGAAACAAGCTGTTTTTCAGTTTTAATCAGGTCGTAGGTTAAGCATACTGGTTTATTTGTACGAGGATCAGTGACGATTTCGGCATCAATCTGGAATACCCGCTTCAAAATATCCGGCGTCATGACCTCCAGTGCGGTCCCTTCCTTGATGACCGTGCCTTTTTTGAGCGCAATCATATAATGGGAAAAACGGGCCGCGTGATTCAGATCATGAATCACCATTAAAATCGTCCGTCCTTGCTCCTTGTTCAGTCTGTCAAGCAGCTGCAGGATTTCGAGCTGATGTGCGAGATCGAGATATGTTGTAGGCTCGTCAAGCAAAAGCAGCTCTGTCCCTTGTGCAAGCGCCATCGCAATCCACACGCGCTGACGCTGTCCGCCTGACAATGCCTCAATCGGACGCTCATGGTATTCCGCCATGCCGGTTTCTTCGAGTGCCCATTTGATGATGCGGCGGTCTTCATCATTTAATCTGCCGAAGCCTGATTGATGCGGAAATCTGCCGTACGACACCAATTCGTACACCGTTAAACCGCTCGGAGCCTCAGGCGTCTGCGGCAGAATGGCCATATCCTTCGCAATGTCCTTAGTAGACATTTTATGAATCGCATTGCCGTTTAAGTAAACGGCACCTTGATGTGAGCGCATAATTCTGGACATCGTTTTTAATATCGTTGACTTTCCGCAGCCATTCGGCCCAATTAAGGTTGTTATTTTTCCTTTAGGAATGGATATATTTAAATCTTCTACAATCAGCCTGTCGCCATAACCGATCCCAAGCTGTTCCGTTGATAATGAATTCAAGTTCGGTCCCCTCCTCAATTCGATTTCATCAATAAATAAATAAAGTAAGGCGCACCTAAAACGGAGATGACAAGTCCGACCGGAATTTCTGACGGTGCCAATACATTTCTCGCCAGCGTATCAGCCAGAAGAAACAGAAACGCGCCGATAAAGGCGGAAACCGGTATAAGCGTCTGGTGGCGGGGACCGGTAAGCCTCCTTGCCACATGCGGTGCGATTAATCCGAGGAACGCGATGCCTCCTGCAGCTGCCACACAGGATGCGGCAAGAGCGACCGCTGCCAGAAGGAGAATCCGTCTTTCCTTTTCAACAGCAGTGCCAAGTCCGGTCGCTAATTGGTCTCCCAGCTGTAAAATGTTCAGATAGCGTGCTTTATATAAAGTAAAAGGAAGCAAAATCACAATCCAGGGGAGTACCGCCCAGATCATGTTCCAATTGGCCCCCCATATCGAGCCTGATATCCAAACTGCAGCCTGCATAAAGTCATGCGGGTCCATTTTGAGCTGAAAAATAAGCAAAAGGGCATTAAATCCGGCATTTACACCGATTCCGACTAGGATCAGCCGAATCGGAGTCACACCTTTTTTCCAAGCCAGAAGATAAATGAGAAACGCGGCGAGGAACGCGCCTGCCAGAGCGCTGAACGGCAGCATAAACGTCCCTAAAAAGCCGAGATCTGATGCTGACCCTTGAAAAAAGTAAATAAAGAGCACAACAGCAAGCGAACCCCCGGCGTTAATCCCGAGAATACCCGGTTCAGCCAAATCATTTTGAGACACGCTTTGCAAAATGGCTCCGGCAACAGCAATACCCGCCCCGACAAGCAGCGACAACATTATTCGCGGCAGCCTGAACTCAAATAAGACAAGCTCATCCCGCGCCGTTCCTTGGCCGAAAAAGACCTTGAGCGTTTGCAATGGGGCAATTTTAATGACACCCAGATTCAGACTGATAAAAAAGACAAACATGATCAGCAGAAAAGTCACTGCTATCACAACAAGAGGTTTTTTCGTTTTCATTACAGCCCTCTCCTTTCACGACGTGCCAAATAAAAGAAAAAGGGAACACCGATGAGAGAGGTCAGCGCGCCGACAGGCGTTTCAAACGGCGCGTTCACGAGTCTGGCCGCAATGTCAGCAAAAACAAGCAAAACAGCGCCAAGCACCGCCGAGCAAGGAATAATCCACCGATAATCAACCCCTACCAAAAACCTTGTGATATGAGGAATAATCAGTCCGATAAACGCGATAGTGCCGGCAATGGAAACAGCAGCTCCCGTCAACACCACAACGACAAGCATGCCAACCAGTTTCACCGCTGATGTATATTGCCCAAGCCCCTTCGCCAGATCGTCACCGAGGCTTAACACCGTCACAGACCGGGCAATGATAAACGCAAACGTCAAACCGACAGCTCCTGCAATAACCAGCAGCTGAACGCCTGACCATTTCACACCCGCTACCCCGCCTGCGTACCAAAAGCTGACATCCTGTGCTACATCAAAACGGAGCGCAATTGCGGTTGAAATGCCCGTAAAGAAATAACTGACGGCCGTTCCGGCAAGAGCAAGCTTTACAGGCGTGAGACCGCCCCTGGAAAACATGCCGATGCCCAATACCGTCGATGCCCCCAGTCCGGCGCCCGCAAAGGACCACAGCACAAGCCCGAAGGCAGAAAGTCCTGGAAAAAAAGCAAACGCAATCGAAATAGCAAAAGCAGAGCCCGATGTTATCCCCATAATAGAAGGCTCCGCCAATGGGTTTCTCGTCATGCCCTGCATGATCGCCCCAGACACGGCTAACAATGCGCCGACAAGCGCGGCAGCAGCCGTTCTTGGCAGCCGAAGATCGTGTATAATTTGGTGTGAGGTTTCATTTGGCTGGAAATGAAAGATGGCGTCCCACACAGTCCGTAAATGGATATCCGCAGCACCGAGAGAAATGGACAGCATCGCGCCGAAGCATAATAAACATACCCCCGCAACAAGCACAATGACCGCACCAAACGACCGGGATGTCCATTGAATTTCTTCATCTGATATCATCTGTTTATTTTTCATGTGACTCAACAGCCGTACTTCCTTTCGATAATGATAATGATTATCAATTGCTGTTTCAGTATATCACTTTTTTCTGCTGATTTAATAGAGCGTTTTGATAAAAATGAGAATATGAATGCAAAAATATCGTGTCAACTGGCACTTGTGATGATATAATCACAGGTGATAATGATTCTCTTTATCATCTATTTATTTGGAAAGAAGGTATGAGATATGACCCATACATACAAGAAGCTTGGTGCCGCTTTTTTTGCTCTTTTATTGATTGCAGCGCTGGCAGCCTGCGGAAATCACTCAGAAAGCAAAGGCTCTTCCTCTGATTCAAAAGACGAAGAAACCGTTACATACAAGGCTGAAAACGGAAATGTAAAAATTCCCAAACATCCTAAACGGGTGGTTGTCATGGCTGACGGCTACTACGGAGACTTCAAAACACTGGGCATCAACGTCGTCGGTGCACCTGAAAATGTATTTAAAAACCCTTACTACAAAGGTAAAACCGATGGTGTCACAAATATCGGAGACGGCACTTCTGTTGAAAAAGTGATTGATTTAAAGCCTGACCTGATCATCGTTTGGACTACACAAGGCGCCGATATTAAAAAGCTCGAAAAAATCGCGCCGACTGTTGCGGTGAAATACGATAAACTCGATAACATCGAACAGTTTAAAGAATTCGCAAAAATGACAGGAACGGAAGATAAAGCGGAGAAGTGGCTTGCCGAGTGGGACAAAAAAGTCGCGGCAGCCAAAACAAAAATTCAAAAAGTCATTGGTGACAAAACAGTTTCTATTATGCAAACAAACGGCAAAGACATTTATGTATTCGGTAAAGATTTCGGAAGAGGCGGAAGCATCGTCTACAAAGATCTTGGTTTACAGGCCACAAAGCTGACAAAGGAAAAAGCGATTGACCAAGGCCCAGGGTATACCAGCATTTCTTTAGAAAAGCTCCCTGACTTCGCCGGAGATTACATTTTCGCGGGTCCATGGCAATCAGGCGGAGACGATGGCGGCGTATTTGACAGTTCCATTTGGAAAAACCTCGATGCTGTCAAAAATGATCATGTCTATAAAATTGACCCGATCGGCTTCTATTTCTCAGACCCGATTTCACTAGAAGGACAGCTGAAGTTTATCACGAAAAGCTTAACAAAATAAACAAAGAGCCGCACTGATCTGCGGCTCTTTTCTATATTGCAAAGAATCCGACAGGACGGAGCAACTCATATTGAACCACATCGCATATTTTCTTTCTCAATTCATATTAAGCTGCATCATCATCGCCGTAAGTTTTTTCAACGGTCTTTATATCGGAAAGCCTTTTTCTCATGTGCTTCTCGTTTTTATTTAAGTGCTGGCTTTGTTTCATTTTCTGAAGAAACGGAAAAAGCGTTTTTTGCATATTCGAATGTCCTATCACTGACAGCGTTCCTGTCCGCTATTTTGTGTATGGGACTTATAACAGGAGAAATACGTTTTTATAAAAAAGACACCTGACTGCATTGTCAGGTGTCTTTTTTTATGCTTGTTTTTCTTTAGAGAATTTCTTTATCACAAACGGATAAATTGCCAGACCGACAAAGAACAAACCGATACCGAGAATAAATGTCGTTAAATCCGCTGTGCCTGTTACGATAACAAACAATGAGTATACACACGCTAAAATCGCGATCAATCCGTCTTTTACCCGGGAACCTTTCAGCTGATCATACGTTTCGCCTTTTATAACAAGCTTCAGGCTGTAAATCGCAGACACTAAATACGGAATTAAATACGCAAGGGTTGCCGCTGTCGTTAAAAACGTAAATGCGTCACTTATTGTCCGGGAAATAACAGAGAATATGAAGACCTGTGACATCACATTTGTAATGATCAAAGAAATAACCGGGCTTCCTTTTTTATTTGTTTTCGCAAAGACCGCCGGAAAATCTCCTGCTTTAGCAGCTTGGTACGGAACCTCAGAGCCAAGCAAAATCCAGCCGAGCATCGTTCCGAATAAGCAAAGAATCGCCAGTAGCGCCATAATCACGCTTCCTGCGTTTCCAACAATCGCATACAGCACATCAACGAACGGTTTTTCAGATCCGACAAGCTTATCGTGCGGCAGAACCCCCATTGTGATCAATGTGACAATAATGTAAATGCTTAACGCGATCAACAAACCTGTGATGGTCGCACGTTTCACATCACGCTGAGTACGCGCGCGTCCAGACAAGATCACTGCTGATTCAATTCCCACAAACGCCCATAGAGTAGAAATGGCGGCGTTGTGAACCTGTCCGCCGATGCCAATGCTTGTGCCGTTCTCACCTTGAATCGGAAAATAAAAATGATCGAATAATGTCGTTTGAAACACAAACAATCCGGCAATGATAAAGAAAACAAAACCTAATACTTTTGAAAACGTTGTGATAAAGTTTAATTTACTAGCACCGTTAATGCTTGCAACAAGAATCGTGTGCGTTCCCCAGAGCAAAATCGTACATACAGCAAACGTCAGCAATTGGCCGAGTGTTACCTCTTGGCTGCCGACAGCAAACAGTACACGTTTATCAACTAAAATTGGGAAAAACGAAGTCAAGTAACCGGCTAGACTTGTGATAATCGCCACGTTACTGATCCAGCTGGCCACCCAGTAGCCCCACACCATTGTGAATCCGGCAGCGTTCCCTTTTTTTGGATCAGAAAACAGCGCTCTCGCATAACTTTGCGGCCCCGCTGTCAGCTCAGGCTTGCGAATAGACAAGTGCCCGAAGACAAGCGCAATCATCAACACGCCCGCACCTGTCAAAAGCCAGGCGGACGTAGCGCCAAGCGGACTTGCAATCGAAGCAAGCGAACTTGGCAGGGAGAAAATCCCCGATCCAACCATATTTCCAACGACAAACGCCGTTAATAACCAAAAACCCCATTTTTTTGTCTGTTCCATTCCAGTACCTCCAATGATTCTTTGTACGGACCAGAACCCGAGATCATGTAAACACAAAAAAAGCCTGAACAAAAGTCCATGCTTAAAGAAACACACACCCTTGATCTCCGGATAGCCCTCCGCGAAAAAGCACGCGGCAGTCCTGCACTTATTCAGATACAGTCCCAGCATAGAGAAGGATCGGCTTTCTCCACACTTCGGCGCTGATGCCTTTTACACATGTTTAACAGCTCCTGTCAGCCTGGCATGTGTGACTCATCATCCGCGCAACCTCTACCTCACTGAGAACGAGTGAGGATTTATTTATTCAGTTACTCCCAGAAGGTTATCAAAGAAAGAATGATCTGTCAAAGGGAACAGATGGAAAATGCGGATAGAGCCAAGCCCTATCCGCATGCGGTTAGCGATTATTTTTCTTTTTTTGTACAGCTTCTTGAAGCGGATCATCTTTAAGAGCTGAACCGGCATCTTCAAGAGCTCCTTGGATTACGTTTTTTTCTTTTTCAGAACGTTTACCTTTATCTTTATTAAAGAAAGCCATTCGTATCACCTCTTTTAGAAAATAGGTACATCTTTAAGATGCCTTTTTCTCAGGAAATTATGCGGCTCATTTTTTTATCGGCCAAAGTTCTGTTGCTCAAACATACATTCTCTTGATATATTTGTAATTCAGAGATTTTTGCAAAAGATAAAGGAGAAGCGGGGAAATGACAGGAAAAACACACATCATGGGAGGCATCGCTTCTTGTACCGCAGCGGCTTATTATTATGGATTTGACCCAGTACTCATGGCGGCGTCCGGCGCGGTTGGCGCATTAATTCCCGACATCTGCCACACGCAAAGTAAAATCGGAAGAAGATTTCCTATCTTATCGAAAATTGTCAGTTCCGTATTTGGCCACCGCACCTTTACACACAGCCTGCTGTTTCTGCTCATCATGTTTTTTATCACAGCCACATATATTCCAGATAAAAACATATCAGCAGGGCTGATGATCGGAATGGCAAGCCACTTGGTTCTGGATGCCTGGACAGTGAATGGCATCAAATTGTTATTCCCTTCAACCATTCGCATACGGCTGCCGTTGTATATGAAGACAGGCAGTTTTTCCGAACAGCTTGTGTTGGCCGGTCTGACAATAGCGTCATGCTATTATTTTTATATGCTGTTCCATGGGCGTATGTTTTAAACACGAGTGCTGAAGCTTGTCTAAGAAGACTGTTTTTAGTAGGTTTTACATAAGAAGCATCTTCATGGCAGATGTTCAAGAAAACGTGAGGAGTTATAAATTGATGAAAGGAACCTTTTTTCACAATCAGCGTTTTTTAAGTTTATCCATCTTATTCATGTGGATCAAAACTTATGTGATCTATAAACTGGGTTTTGATTTGCAGATCGACTCTCTATTGCAGGAGCTGATTCTGCTGATCAATCCGCTTAGCTTCATACTCCCTCTATTTGGGATTGGCCTGCTTTTAAAAGGCAGCAAGCAGCGCATCTTTTTGCTGATTGCCAATTTGGTTCTGACTGCCATTTTGATCTCCAACACGATTTTTTACGGCTTTTATATCGATTTTATTACCATCCCGGTTTTGTTTCAGGCCAGCAACATGAGCGATATGGGCAGCAGTGTAAAAGAGCTGTTCAATCCTTTGTTCATCGCTCTGTTTGCGGATTTGGCTTTTCTTCTGCTGCTCTCCAGAAAAGAGAAGAGTCCCGAGTCGAAAGCGAACCCCCGTACGGTCAAGCGGTACTATGCCGCTTCCTGCGGGATTCTTATATGTACGCTGGGACTTGCAGAAATTGAACAGCCGAAGCTATTGGCACATTCCTTCGACCGGGAAGTGCTCGTCAAAAGCATTGGCCTGTTTCAGTTCCACATCTACGATACCATTTCTCAGACTGTCAATATGAGTGCGAAGGCATTTGCCGATGAAGACAGCCTCTCTACAATCAAAAACTACACTGAGGCTGACTACAGCAAGCCTGATCCAAGCAAGTTCGGACTGGCAAAGGGACGGAATGTGATTTTTGTGACGCTTGAATCGACTCAAAGCTTTGTTCTGAATGAAAAGGTAAACGGAAAAGAAATTACCCCGTTTATGAATGACCTGATGAAAAAGAGCTATTCCTTTGATCATTTTTATCAGCAAACAGAGCAAGGCAAAACGTCTGATTCGGAATTTATCGTCGCTAACTCTCTATACCCTTCCCTAAGCGGCGCCGTCTTTTTTACGAAAAGTGACCATCAATTTCATACGATGTACAAATCACTCAAGCAGAATGATTATTATTCAGCCGTCTTTCACGCCAATCATAAAACATTTTGGAACAGAGATGTGATGTATGAAACGTTTGGGATTGACCGCTTTTTTGATGTCGATGAGTTCCATGTGACTCCTGAAACCTCAACAAGCTGGGGATTAAAGGATAAGGAATTTCTGGAACAGTCAGCTGCTAAACTGAAAAGCCTGCCGAAGCCGTTCTACAGCAATTTCATCACATTGACGAACCATTTTCCGTTTGAAATTGATGAAAAGGATCAGCTGATTGATGAATATGATTCAAGCAGCGACCTGTTAAACCGCTATGTGACGACGGTTCGCTATGAGGATGAAGCACTGAAGCATTTTATCAAAAAACTCAAGGATGAAGGCTTATACGAAAACTCGATGATTGTCTTTATGGGAGATCATTACGGCATATCAGAAGCCCATAATAAAGCCCTGGCTGAGTTTTTAGGAAAAAGTGAAATTACGCCATATGACACCGTCCAGCTTCAGCGGGTGCCGTTTATCATTCATATTCCTGGAATCACTGATCAAAACCCGGAAACAATCTCCGATGCCGGAGGACAGGTTGACGTCAGGCCGACTCTGATGCACCTGCTCGGAATTGATACAAAAGGTGATATTCAGTTTGGCAATGATTTGCTGTCAAACAACCGAACGCCATTTGCCGTGCTGAGAAACGGCAGCTTTATCACGAACGACTATGTATATACGAAAAACACATGCTACAGCAAAAAAACAGGAGAAGTGCTAGAAAATCAAGATGCTTGCGCTCCCTATAAAGAAAAAGCAAATGAAGAGCTGTCTCTTTCTGATAAAATGTTAAATGGAGACCTTCTGCGTTTTTATGGTCAATAAAAAAATCCCTCTACGAGGGATTTTTTTCATGTTTCGTATATCACTTTACCTGTCAGCTTCGTTTGATAGCCATTAAGATGAGACAGGTTGGCCTTATATTCTTCCGATTTCAAGATGCTCTTTACAGCTTCAAGCAGCTGCTGGTGTTTTTTCAAAATGACAATGTCGTATTGTTCCTCGATGAGCGGGATAAAATCAACGCTTCCCATATGTGCCGCGTGCTGCGCCCCGATTCCCGCGTCTGCCTGTCCGCTCGAGACTTGGGAGGCAACAGCATAATGATCAGTCACAATGTCACTGTAGCCCTTGACGTCTGAAGGTGTCACACCAAGCAGACCAAGCTGTTCGTCAAGCAGCACTCTTGCGCCCGATCCTTTTTCTCTGTTGATGATGCGGATGTCGGTTCGTTTCAGGTCATCCCAGCCTTGTATGTTTTTCGGATTTCCTTTTTGAACGTATAAGCCGGCTTTGCGAAGGACAACATTCATCTGACAAAACGGTTCGCCTGACAGAATGCGTTTCACATAAGGCGTATTATATTGAGCGGTTTCCACATCGTACAGATGCAGGCTGACAATGTCGCATTTGCCTTGGTACATGTCAATGAGGCTGTTTAAGCTGCCTTTGTATTGGCGGAGCGGCGTCTCTTGAATGGCATTTTCCAAATGCTTGCTGAGCAGATCCATCGATATATCCTGTCCGCTGATGACGACATTCCGCCTGCCCTCCGGCATCGGCTCTTGTGCCTTTCTCGGCTCTTCGGGTGAAGACACAGGCTGAGACATTCTCATGTTCGCCTTATATTGCTTTAAATCTGCTTCATCGACACGCATCTGCCTTCCGACACGGTAAGCAGGGATCATGCCTTTTTTAATCAAATCATAAACGGTCAGCTTTGATACCTTCAGCAGACCAGCAACTTCTTCTATCGTATAGGAAGAGGTTTCATTCATCATCATCACTCTCCTATTTCATTATACCTTTTCGGAGAATGTAAAAAAACCCACATAATCCAAACATAATCAGTTATAATTAGATATAACTAATTATAAGGGGTGCAATCATGTTTAAGAAGTATTCCATTCTGACCGCAGCATTAACTGTTTTTCTGCTTGCAGCAGGCTGCTCTGCCAGCCAATCATCAAGTGACAAAGAGAAAAAAGTGACCTTAACTGTCTCAGCAGCTGCCAGTGCCCAGGATGCACTCGAGGAAATTCAAAAGAACTACGAGAAAACCCATCACAATATTACGATCCAAGATAACTTTGGCTCATCAGGTGCCTTGCAAAAGCAAATTTCTCAAGGAGCCGGGGCGGATCTGTTCTTCTCAGCCGCTGAGGACAAATTCCAAAAGCTTGTAGATGATGGGGATATCGCTAAAAAAGACAGCACTCATTTAGTCGGAAATGAAATTGTGCTCGTTGTGCCTAAGGATGGAGATTCACCAGTCACAGGCTTCGACAATCTGACTGATTCAGAAAAAATCGCTCTTGGAACCCCGGAATCCGTGCCGGCAGGAGCATATGGAAAAGAATCACTGACAAAGCTGTCTCTATGGGACAAAGTAAAAGATAAGATCGTGTACGGAAAAGACGTTCGCCAGGTTCTTTCATATGTAGAAACAGGCAATGTAGACGCAGGTGTCGTTTATAAAACAGACGCGCTGATCTCTAAGAAAGTCAAAATCGTCGATGAGACAAAAGCTGATACACACAGCCCGATCGTTTACCCGTTAGGAATTGTAAAAGATACGAAACACCATAAGGAAGCGAAGGAATTTTACGATTACCTGCAAACTGACGAAGCGATGAAAGTGTTTGAGAAATATGGTTTTACTGCTGAATAACATCAGCACTTCAGAATTTTTCACGCCGGTTATGCTTTCCTTTCAAGTGGCGGCGTTCGCCGGAATCGCGGTGATCATTCTCGGAACTTTGGCAGGGGCATGGATGTCACGAGCATCATTTTTCGGAAAAACCATACTCGAAACGATTTTTATGCTTCCTCTCGTTCTTCCGCCCACCGTTGTCGGTTTTATTTTGATCGTCATGTTTGGAAAGCACAGCTTCATCGGACAAACAATCGAATGGATCTTTCATCAGCCCGTGATTTTCACCTGGTGGGCCGCTGTGATTGCTTCTGCTATCGTGGCTTTTCCGCTTATGTATCAATCGGCCAAAACCGGATTTTCCGATATTGACCCCGATATAGAGGGAGCGGCAATGGTAGACGGCGCAAGCAGATGGAGGGTGTTTATCCATATCTCCATTCCGCTGGCGTATCCATCGTTGCTGACCGGAAGCATCCTCAGCCTGGCGCGGGCGCTCGGTGAATTCGGCGCCACCTTGATGTTTGCCGGAAATATCCCGGGTGTTACCCAAACACTGCCGACAGCCATTTATGTCGCTTTGGATTCCGGCAACAACGCACTTGCATGGGCGTGGGTCATCTGTATCATCGTGATTTCCTTTCTGATGCTGTTTTTGATTCAACTGAAAAAAACGCACTAAAAAAACTCCCCGTGTGTAGACGGGGAGTTTTTGATTAAAACAGAAGCTCATCGGGGTTTGGACCGACACGTTCATCTTGATTTAACGCATCAATCTTGTCCATGTCTTCTTGAGACAATTCGAAATCAAAAATATCAGCGTTTTCGATAATACGGTGTTCTTTAATCGATTTTGGAATCGTTACAACTTCATGCTGAAGGTCCCAGCGCAAAATCACCTGTGCTACAGATTTATTATATTTTTCAGCGATCTGTGTCAGCACGTCGTTATCAAGCAGCTGGCCCTGCATAAGCGGAGACCATGCTTCCAGCTGGATGCCTTGCTTTTTGCAGTAGTCTCTTAATTCTTTTTGCGTCAAACGAGGGTGAAATTCAACTTGGTTCACCATCGGTTTGATTTCAGCATCTTTCAAAAGCTCTTCTAAATGATGAACTTGGAAGTTGCTGACGCCAATCGCGCGGATTTTGCCGTCTTTGTACAGCTTTTCAAGCGCGCGCCATGTATCTTTATACTTATCCTTGCCAGGCCAGTGGATTAAATATAAGTCTAAATAATCAAGCTGAAGTCTTTCCAGGCTTTTTTCAAAGGCAGCAAGCGTTGTGTCGTAGCCCTGATCTTCATTCCATACTTTTGATGTAATGAAGAGCTCTTCTCTTGCAACACCGGATTCTTTAATGCCGATGCCTACACCTTCTTCATTTTTATAGACAGCCGCTGTATCAATGCTGCGGTAGCCATTTTTAATCGCAGCTTTAACCGATTCAGTCGCTTCACTTCCGTTTTCTACTTTAAAAACACCAAGACCGAACCAAGGCATTTCAACTCCGTTATGTAGCTTTACAGTATCTTTTAAACTTGTTGCCACTAGAACATCCACCCTTTCATTGAAATGTAAGCGTCTATATTATCTCACATTCCTCTCAGCAGATACCAATAATACGCTTAAGAGCCTCTTATTGCTTCTTTTTTCATACGGACGTTTTTATTTCATAGTAAACAATGCGCATTTGTACTATTTTTTTCCTATTTTATCAATTATAAGATTATTTAGACAGTGAGCAGGGTAAGCGAATACTGTAGCCCACAAAAACATAGAGGAGGAAACAAATTGAAACGTATTCGTATCCCAATGACTCTTGCACTTGGCGCCGCTTTGACAATTGCCCCTTTGTCCCTTGCCTCTGCTGAGGAAAATCCCGCACCGAAGATCTCACAGAAAACAACAGCCGGAACAGCTGCCGCAGAAGTCGGTTTAAACGTCAACCTTGATTTGCTAGGGATTGCCAACCAAATTTCAGATGCCATTAAATCAGCCCAGAACCGGGACGGTTTTGTGAAAAATCTCATGGAGTCTTCCTTCTACGCATCCGGCCAAAAATATAACGTCATGGTTTTTAACTTAAGCCAGGAATATGAAGATCACTTAAATGGTGTGCAGTTTTACGGCTCGGCCGTTTATGACGGCATTACGTACGGCATTTGGGTATTTGAGGACGGAAGCTTCACAAACAAAGGAGACGGCGGCTGGATCAACTGGGCCTTCAGAGGCTGGTTCGATCGAAACGACAACACTGTCGAATTCCATCGCCCCTAACCTATAGAAAAAAAAGCTGGCGTCAGGGGACTGACCCCATAAGATGAGACAAATAAAAAACACCTTCAAGTTTGAAAACGGATA